>CALVSH010000075.1 GCA_944358945.1 uncultured Bacilli bacterium | reverse complement strand
CAAAAAATATCCTTAATCAGCTAGTCCAAATCAAAATTTTCATCGCCAAACAAAAATGTAGATAGACTAGCTGATTAAGGATACTCCTTTCTACATTTTGTTTGGCATAACCATTATATCACAATTTACAATTTTATCAATCTAAAAGTTTAACACAACTTTAAAAAAAAAAATAAATGAAGAATAAATCCTCATTTATTGTATTGCTGTAATTTCTACTTGATAAGCACCATTAGGGCTATCAACAGTAACAACATCTCCTACTTTATGATTAAATAATGCTTTTGCTATAGGACTCTCATTTGAAATTTTACTTTCAAAAGGGTCAGCTTCTTGACTACCAACAATTTTATATTCATCTTCTTCATCATCATCTACATATTTAATAGAAACCGTATTACCAATTCCTACAAAGTCAGTAGAAACTTCTGTAATAATAGATGCATTTTCAAGCATTTTTTCTAATTGTTTAATTCTTGCTTCAATAACTGCTTGTTCATTACGTGCTGCATCATATTCAGCATTTTCTGATAAATCACCTAAAGCACGAGCTTCTTTAATAGCTTGTACATTAGCTGGACGTCTAACATTTATTAAATCTTCTAACTCTTTCTTTAAATTATCCAAACCCTCTTGTGTTAAATATACAGCATTTTTTTTATTTTTCATAATAAATAATCACCTCATCATTATGTTCATTTTTTGTTCAACTTGCGATAGCATATCACATTTAAAAAATTTATGCAAGTACTTAAGAAAAAATTATTTTTTCTTCTGAAATCCCTTATCTAAACTATCTGATGGATTTACTTCCGCTAAAACAGACATAAAATTAGAAATATCGCAATCTGTAAAATCATCAAACTCTATCAAAGAAAAAGGATTTTTTCCTTCTTCTGTAGCAGACAGAAGTCTATGATACATATCTTCATCAAAAGACGTTTTTGCATCTGGAGAATGAATAAATTCTGTCAATTTTTCTTTATATTCCATCTTATTTAATAACGGATCTATATCTGATGATAAAGCATTAATTTTATTATCTAATTTACTTTTATATAATAGTAACCACGTATTTATAAAAGCATAACTACACGAAGTCATAGAATAAAGTGTTGCTTGATTTTCATTTGAATTAAAAATATGATAAACCAAAAAAGCAGATGTTACTTCTTGTAAAAGAACTGAAGTTGCTAAAATAGGAAAGTAATCTTTCTGAAAACATTCTAAAGAAGCAAGCTTTTTATATCCTTTCATAACCTGTTTTTCTAGTCGTGATTCTAATAATTTAGTAATCTCATCTGTAACAGGAAACTCTAAAGACTCTCCATCAGCATAAGTAACATGATAAATATTCTCATCACAACGAACATTAGTAATAAAACAAATTTCATTCATTGGATTTACACGATTTAAAAAGTTCTTCATATCTATATCTGCCTCCGTTTCAATAAAGTAGCATAATTATATCACAAATTACCAAAAAATTCAACTAAGTTAAATTACCTCTTTCTCTTTTCATAAACAACTTCTTGATCCTTTGTACTCTGATATAAATCAATCAAGTTATCAAGTTCATACCTAGAAATCATAACATTATCCTCTTCTATCAAATTAAAAGGATTACGTCCTTCATCTATCATAGAACAAAGTTCTTGATAACGAAAAGGCATTTCACCATAGAAATCTCTAACAGTAGGAGAATGATATACAAAATCTGCTAATTCATATTTATATTTGATTCTCTTAAGAAAATAATCAAGATCATTAGATAATTTTATAATTTCTAAAACTCTACTATTACTATACATCATATATTTTTCACCAATCTTATGAAAAGCAAAAGCACCAATCATATAAGGAAGTAAAAAATTCATATCATCATATTGAAGCATTTGTAAATATCCCGCTGCACAAGATAAAATAGGGGCAACTTTTAAAAATTTATTTATACCTACACCCTTTTCTCTTTCGTTTAATAAGTCAAATAATCTAGACTGTCCCCTAATAACTTGTACTTCTAATATAGATTCCAACTCTTCTTCACTGGTATCCGTTAAAGGCATATAAGAATCTAAATCATTAGCATAAAAAACGTGATAACACCCTTCATCATCACATCTTTCAACTTTAACAATAAATTGAGACATCTCCACGATATCATCTTGCTCAAAATAATATTTCATACCAACTCTCCTTCAAAGAAAACAGACTAATTATACAAAAAGAAGAAGAAAAAATCAATCCCAATAGACTGATTTACAATACAAAATCCTGTTATTTTTCCTTACGCTTAACCTTTTTCATCTGATAGATACCCTCCACCAATCGATCAAATTCCTCTTCACTAACATCAACTTCATTGGCACAAATAAGAGAAAAAGGATTACGACCCTCATCTATCATTGTACAAAGCTTTTGATAAGTATCTGGGTTATCAAAACAATTACCAGCTTCACTATCACTAGATAAATACTCCACTACCTCTTCTTTATACCGACCTCGATAAGCCAAGATACGAGCATCATCTGTTAACTCCAAGAAATCTTTATCCTTACTAACAAGATATCCCAGAAATGCACTTGGAACAATTCCCATTGGCCAAATATCTGTCATATCACAAACACAAGAAAATATCATAAGCGTCGTAAAAACATCAAAACAGGCACTACTTATCTTTTTACAACATCTATGGTGAAACCTCATACTTAAAACTTCATTCAATTGCCTCTGTAAATTCCTTTCTAAAATAGAAGTAATCTCATCATCTATCTTATAATCCATAGAAGAATGATCCGCAAAAACAACATGATAAACCTCATTTTCTTCATCACGAACAACATCAACAATATGTCTACTATCTACCTCAGTCCAATAATAATATTTCATAATACCCTCCACTTAATCTTACGCAAAAAAAGAAAAAGAAGTTCCAAAACTTCCTAATCTTCCATTAATTTAGTAATTTTTTCTAAAATCTGATCAATATCTTTCATAAATTGTTCTTCGTCATCTGTTCTATGAATTACATAATCAAACCAACTATCATCTAATGTAATTTCTTTTCTTTGTTTAATTTGCCAATAAACTTCTTCACTAAAGTTACTAACATAAAAGGCATTATCTCCAATAACAGATTCATCTTTGCGCACATAATCAAGCTTTCTATCGCGAATCGCCTTTATATTATAATTATCATTAGAATGAATGCGAATTTTAATCTTCTTAAAAGAATTATTGTGAAGTTTTTTATGAATTTCCTCATAACAATCCATATTATTGACATTATAATCATAAACAAATGAAATCCTATGAGAAATTAAAAACTTTAAACGTTCATTATTTATTTCCTTTACTTTATCTTGAATATCTAAGCGAGTTTTTTCGCTAGTATCATCAGCAAGTTGATAATAATAATTACGTACATAATCATTACTAAGTAAATAAATAGATAATTCTCTAGACAGTTTTCTAGCAAGCTCGAACTTACCAGCACCAGCATCTGCAGTAATCAATATCGCAATAGGTGGTATATACTCCTTAACTCTAACTACTTCCCTTTCCATTTCTCCTACAAAATTCTTTTTCATACTATCCCTCCTACTAATGATGAAGTAATCGTATCATAGAATACCCAACAATACTAATATCAGTATCTAGATATATATAATAGATATTATCCGGATGTCTCGCAACATCAACTGGATGAAAATCTTCATCATACAACTTTTCTACTTCAAAAGAAATTCTTTCTCCACTTGGTGTAAATAACTCTACATAATCTCCCTTAGTAAAATAATTTCTTTCATAAATTTTAACCAATTTTTTATCCTTATCATAAGAAATGACTTGTCCTAAATAATCCTGATTACTTGCTTCATTACGACCAGTATAATACTGACTATCACTACCTGCTTCACCTAACAAATAGTGAGTAGAAACTGCTCTATTCGCAACTCTTGCCAGTCGTTCATCCAACTCCTTCAGTATTTCATCAGAAAGACTATGATTATAGTACCTATCAATAATCTCACGATAAGTACCAATCACCGTTGCTAAATAATATAAGGAACGCATTCGACCTTCAACCTTTAAACTTCGAACACCAGCATCTATCAAATCACCAATATAATAAGCTAAATTATTATCTTTAGTGGCAAAGGTAAATTCTTTTTTATCATCTCCTAAAACAGCAAATGAAAATCTACAAACCTGGGCACATCCACCTCTATTAGCATCTCTATTAGTAACATAATTAGATAATGCACAACGACCACTATAACACGTACACATTGCTCCATGAATAAAAACTTCAATATCAATGCCTGTCTTATCGATAATCTCTTTAATCTCTTTTAAAGAAACCTCTCTAGCAAGCACTACTCTTTTAACACCTTGTTTCAAAAAGAACTCTACACTTTTATAATTCGTAGTAGAAGCCTGTGTAGATAAATGAATCTCAACATCTGGAAACTTCTCATGAATATAAGAAATAATAAATGGATCACTCACAATAAAAGCATCAATACCAGCATCTACCACTTCTTGAATATACTCTTCCACACCATCCATATCTTCATTATGAAAAACAATATTCAAAGTCAAATAAACCTTTTTACCTAACTTATGAGCAAACTCACAACCTTCTCTTATCTCATCTAAAGAGAAATTAGTAGCATTCGCCCTAAGTCCATATTTTTCTCCACCAATATAAACAGCATCCGCTCCATACAACAAAGTAACTTTTAATCGTTCAATATCTCCTGCCGGAGAAAGCAACTCTATTCTTTTCATTTTTTCACCCTATAGATAGTCTTTTGAAAAAAGAATCCTGTACTATCCCCTAACTTTTTATATTTTTCTACATACTTAGTATCCAAACACTTACCAGCAATATACTTCTTAGTATCTGAAGCAAGTTCTAAGAAATCATCAATCCCCTCTTCTCTTAATAATACATAACAAACACCTGCTTGATATAAAGAAGAAATAACACCAGTACCATTTAATACTTCATCCAGTAAAAAGCCACAACCATTATCTTCTTCCTTTACAAGATAATGCTTATTAGTAATTTTTTCTAACAAAGATAACGTAGATGGTCCAACACTACCTGAATCTTCATAATAATTACTAACTAGCTTTCTTCTACTATAACCAAGACTAGGTAGACTTACCACTTCAACAATCGTTTTTATCTTAGATTGATGACAAATATCTAAAATTTCATCAAGAGTAATCTCCTTAGAAAGTAAAGCATAAGAAACACCCTGCTTAAAATAATAATCACAAGTACGAAAGTTAGTAACCATATGTGTTTGAGACCAAGCAAAATCTAAAGACAAATTCAACTCCTGTTTGAACTCTAATAAAGCCAAATCATAAAAGAACACACCACGAATAGACATCTGTTCTAACCTTTCTAACACATGTCTAATCTCATCTATTTCATCATTAAAAATATTCTTATCCACCTTAACAAAGATTTCTAAATCAGGATAACTCTTCACAATATTCTCTATTTCATCTAAAGAAAAAGTAACAGAGTTTAATACAGAAAACTTCTCTAGTCCCAATAATAAGGCATCACAAGAATCCACATAGCGAGAAATTTTTTTACTAGCAACTTCAACTAATACCTTCATACTTCACCTCTGCCCTTATTATACAAGAAAAAGACCAAAAATAAAAGAGAAAATAGCTTCTCTATCTCCTCTATCTAAGTCATAATGGCAGACGTATTAACAGTTTTACTATTTCCATAGTCATCATAAACCGTCACAACCACTTTAATTGTCCCTGGTACATAGGCAGATAAATCAATAGTACCTGTAAACGAAGTAGTATGATTAGCCTCTACACCATCCGAATTATAAACCATCATACTATCCTTATAAATTGTATATTGATAAGATGCTACTGTACTAGATGTTGTTGATATATTTAGATTGGCAACTCTAGTAGAACCATCAATAGAAACACTAGCATTAAGAGTATTAGAAACTTCCTCATCCTTACCAAGTGTTTTAGCTGGACATACTAAATATAATGAATAAGAAAATTTTCCTCTAGATTCCATAGTTACATAAACATAGCTTTGATCAAGGTCACACTCTTCCTTACCATAATCAACAACATCACCTTTTTTTAAATAGTTATTATTAACCAAGGTTCGAATACTAATTCTTCTTTTTTGTCCAACCACCTGAGGTAACATCGCTCTATGATCTGCAAAATAAGTCTCAGCTGTCAAAAGCACATTCTTCTCTAAATTATCATAAAAATTTTCCTCAGAGTCATCCAAAATCCATGATACAGCTCCTATTGCTACTCCCATCAAAATACCCAATATCGCAATAGTAGCTAATAATTCTACTAAGGTAAAACCCTTTTTATTCAACATAAAATCACATCCTATCATCCAGCAATATAAATTTCAAAATGCTCATCTGTAAAGTATTCTTCTTCTCCATAAACAGAATAAGTAGAAAAACCACGATAGGCTATCAACTTACCATTTTTAATATAATAATGCAAAGAATCCATATAATTATCTATACCTCTCCAAGAAAGAAAACATTGATAATCACATTCTTCTTCGACAAAATAACCAAGATACACTTCCTCCTCATAATATTTTTTGAACTGTTCTTCTACTTTCTTTTCTACATCCTCCTTGGTAACATCAAAGAAAGATAACACTTCATCATCATTCATTAACTTTTGAGTATCTAAATTAAAGTTATAAGTGTGAAAAACAACTTCTGGATAACTACTATCATCAGAATATTCAGTCATTCTAAGTACTATAGACAAAACTTTACCATTTACTTGAGAATTATAAACAAGTAAATTATTTTCATTTTCTAAAAAACTATCCGTATAATTTTGAACAGTTTCATTCACAAGTCTAGCATCATCACTATCAATATTAACATAGGGAATTTCATTATACAAATCCTGTTTATTTTTAAACGTTTCTGATGTATAAACCAAATTTTGTGAAACATCTTCCTTTATATAATTATAATTACGATAATAATTTAGATATAGATAATGAACAATCAACAAAACAATCAGTAGAATAACGCCACCCCAGACAAGAATTTTTTTCCATTGAACGGATAACTGGGGACGCCTAAATTGTCTATGATTTTTTTTATGTGCTCTTTTTTCATCCTCCATATCATTTTGAACTACACCAAACATAGATCCTCCTAATTCACACCCTTAATTCTCATAATTCCCAATATATTATTGCGATATTTATAAGAATCTGTAACTTTTATTCCATCCTTTTTATTAGAAGCATGAACAATTTCTTCACCATTCCCCGTTAAAATAGCCACATGCCCATTATACATTACTAAGTCTCCTGCTCTGATATCATTTTCTGAAACTAAAGTATACATATTTTTGTTTGACCACAGACCAGAAGTACTATGAGATAAGAAAATACCATGATGAGCAAAAACACCATTAACAAACCCACTACAATCCGTTGGAGTATAAGGTTCTTGTCCATTCCAGAAACCACCATACTGATAAGGTTGTCCAACAAACTTCAAAGCATAATTAACAATAGATTGCCCAGTAGCACTTGCCTGTCCAACAGCTCCTCCGCCACCAATAATTTTATCATAATCCTCAGAATCTAATAAAAAAGATTGAGGAGACTTAGTAGTCGTAGAAACATAAGTACTATTGCCTTCTTTCAAAGCCTCACTAGATATTTTTGCTAAATCCCAACAAGCACCAAGTTGAAAAGTTTCCATATCAGAAGGTAACAAAGTTAAAGTCAAATTAACAAGATATGGTACGAAAAAACAAACAATAGCAGCAATAAACTTATTTAATAAACTCTTTGTCTTCTTTTTATCATCAGGATTAATAAGCAACAAGGTAAATTGTACCGCAAGCATTACCATCAAAATAATTGGAACAAACAACTGAATTAAATCCAATATCTTCTTAGCAATATCCAAAATAGTAACTAATCCATAATCACTACAACAACTACCTAATTGTTCATTACAATCCAAAATCTGAAAAAATTGACTCATCATACCACCCCGCTATTTTTTGGTACTAACAGAAATACCATCACCCACATCAAAAAACTCCGTTTCATACTTAGTATTTGTCTTTAAAAACTCAATATAATCTTTAATTTTACGTACAAGTCCTCTTAAATTTCTACTTTTAATTTCCTCTTCTTTTTTGGAAACTAATCCATGAAACTTCAAATTATCTGTAATAATAAATCCATTTTTTTCAAGATTCTTCTCAAACATTTCAAATAATTTCTTATTTTGTGCTTTAGCCGCATCTATAAAAATCATATCAAATTTATCAGACAAAGAAACATCAAAAGCATCATTATAAATTAAAGTAATTCTATCTTCTAATCCAAAGGCTTTTACATTTTTTAATGCTTCTAAATACCTCACTTCATCTCTTTCTATTGTAGTTACCACTACATTAGGATCAACCAATGCCATTTGTATAGCTGAATACCCAATCGCTGTTCCAATTTCTAAAACACTCTTAACATGTTTTTTTAAAATAAAATTAGTAAGAAAATTAATTCCTTCATCCATCATAATTGGAACATTTTCACTTTCTGCATACTCCTTCATCTCTTTTAACAATCGATGACTATCTACCATATCCAATCGCCTCTATCTTTAATTTGTTGTACCATTGCTTCATGCTCTTCTAATGTACTAGTATAATAAATATTTCCATTTTTATCCGCAACAAAATATAAATAATTGCTACTACTTGGTTCAATACTAGCTTCTAAACTAGACAAACTAGGGTTACAAATAGGACCAATTGGCATAACTCCACCCATATTGCTTGCCCTTGTATTATAAGGATTAACCGTTGCGAATTGTTCACTTGTTAAATCACTAGTCATTGGATATTGTAATGCATAATAAGTAGTAACATCACTACCCAAATTCATATTAGCACTCAAGCGATTTTGAAAAATACCAGCAATCATCTTACGATTTTCTGTATTAGTACCTTCTAACTCCAAGATAGAAGCCATTGTCATATAGTAATGAACATTACCTTCAATCGTAGTTCGATAAGGATCTAATTCACTAGCCATTTCATCTAACATCGTCTCAACAATAGTAGAAACACTAACATCCTGATTATCAAACTGATAAGTATCAGGTGCTAAATATCCTTCCAAAGGATAATAAATTCCCTCCTGCACAATAGAATCTGTTAAAAACCAATACTTATTACGCAACTGTTCTAAGAATGCTGGATCATTTAAAGTATTCAAAACCTCTGCTTGTGTATGATTAGTAGCATCAGCAATCACTTCTGCATAATCAGTAATACGTTCTCCTTCTTTAAAAGTAATAGAAATCGCATCAGGATTATAACTATTTCCTTTTACAAGACAATCTATAATTTCTTCCATAGGCATATCTTGTCTAAACTGATAAGTAGAAGCTTGTAAATACAAATCACTCTTAGATTTAACTGTAATAGTAAATACAAACTCATTACGGATTAAATCATTCTCCTTCAATATTTTCGCAACACCAGTAACACCAGTACCACTAGGAATCTCAACTTCTATTAAATCATGATTATTTTTATCTACAGGACCTGCCATATAAAGATAAACTGCCGCTAACATGATTAAAAAAGAACCCATCACAACTAAAAAAATCAGTAATGGCCTTGGTCTTCTTCTTACTACCATAAAATACCCCTTTTCCAAACTTTAAACTATTCTTCTGTCTTTTGTTCGCTTTGTTTTCTAACTTCTTCTTGTAACGTCTGAAGGATAGTTTCAATAACCTTCCATTCTTTTTCAGTCTCGATAGCTTCTAATTTACTATGCGGATCATCAGGATCATAAATGGAAGCATAAACTTCAACATTTCCTGCCTCATCCCTTGAATTATCTGTATATACAATATAATTTTTATTAGTCTCTTCACTTTCAAAAGTAAAAAGCACATCATAAACTACTTCATTACCATTATCATCAATTAATGTAAAACTATTTTTCTTCATCTTATCTTTTCTCCTTATCTAAAAATGTTTGTAATATTATGGTTGCTGCTACACTATCTACAACTTTCTTTCTATTCTTTCTAGATACATCTGCTGTAATCAACATATCTGTAGCACTTTTAGTAGACAATCTCTCATCCTGTAAATAAACAGGAATAGACAATACTTTTTCTAATTTTTCCTTAAATTGTAAACTAAGTTCTCCTTTAGGACCAATGGTATTATTCATATTTTTAGGAAAACCTAACACAACAGCATCTATCTTTAATTCCTCTACTAACTGCTTAACTTCTTTAACTAATCTGTCATATTCTTCTTGATGACGAATTACCCCGTAACTAGACGCAATAATTCCTAAAGCATCACTAGTCGAAATTCCTAATGTACGACTACCTAAATCTAAACCTAAATATCTCACTTATGGTGTTTATAAAACTCCTGTAATAATACTTCTATAATTTTAGCTCTATCAATTTGTTGTATCTTATTACGAGCATCTTGGTAACTAGAAATATAACCAGGGTCTCCACTAATTAAATATCCAACAATTTGATTACTAGGATTATAGCCTCTTTCTTCTAAAGAGTCCCATACTTCACTAAGAATACTACGTATTAATTCATTATCAATGTCACGAATATTAAATAGACTAGTTTTATCTTGTGACATACTATCACCTCACTATAATATACTTCTATTTTAACATTGATTGAAATTAATGACAACCTAAAAAAAGAATATTCCAAAGAATATCCTTAAGCTACATAAACAAATGCCATATAGATTGCAAAAGCTAAGAAGATAGCAGTAATAATCCAACCATTGATTCTTTCAAACCATGTACTCTTATCTTTTACACCTAAAGCAATTGTCATTAAAGTACCACCAATTAATCCCCCGATATGAGCAAAATTATCAACACCACTCATCATAAATCCTAAACAAAGATTCAATAAAATAAGCGGAATAATCTGGCTTTTAATAACATTTCCTAAATAAACTCGGTAATGATATCCAAAATAAACTAAAGCTCCCATTAATCCAAAGATAGCACCACTGGCTCCAATAGAAGCATAATTTCCTCCAAAAATCATAGAAAATAACGCTCCACTAATTCCAGATACTAAATAAATAATTAAAAATTTAAATCTACCTAGAAAATTCTCTACCTGTGAACCAATGACAAATAAAGCATAACAGTTAAATAATAAATGAACTAGACCACCATGCAAGAACATTCCCGTAAATAAACGATAATACTCTCCTTCTCTAATAGCAGGTCCCCAGACTGAATAACCATTAATTAAATCATTATACTGACCAAACAAAATAGGAATAACATATAAAATAACATTCACAGCAATTAACCAATAAGTAATCATAGGAAAATTATTTTTAAACACAGAATTAATCTTTTTAGCATCCCTCTTATTATGCTCATTAATATCACTAGTAATCTTCGCAAATAAAGCAATTCCCTTTTCATTAAACTTTAACTTCTTTGTCAAATCAGGAAAAAACTTCTTTATAACATCACTCTTCTTAAAATCAGCTTCTGTATTAACCTTAACACATTCCACATTAGGAATTGCATGAATATCTTGACTAACATTATCTCCTAAATCTAAAAAAATACTTAAGGTATTCATATGAAAAGAAAGTGTTTTCTTCTTAATCTTCTTTACAATTCTCTTTGTCTTAAACATATCAAAATTAAACTGCTCATCATTATGTATATAAGAAGAAACAATTCGAACTACTTTATAATCTTCATCCAAATTTTCTAACCAAATTTCATTTTCAACCCCTTGTAAAATAATAGGATTATAATTTTTATCTATAATAAAATAATGAAGTAATTTCATCACAAGAACATTCTTGTCATCCATTAAAATTTCATTTTCCATCTAATCCCTCCAAAATACTAATAATATTATATACTAAAACATAAAATAAGGAAAGAGGTGTTTTTCTATGAGAAAAATTTTCAAATATATTATTATCTTACTTCCCTGGTTCCTATCTTCCTTAATACCTATTGATAAAACCTACTACAATTCTCTAACGCTACCATTCTTTACTCCTCCACAAATATCATACGCAATTATTTGGACAATACTATATATATTGATATCTATTAGTATTTACCAAACAACAGAAAATAAAAAAAATATCACTTCATCTTATAAATATTCTCTACTAACAAACTATCTTGCTAACCAATCATTTCAAATAACTTTTTTCTTTTTAAAAAGTACTTTTCTAGGCTTTGTATCATGTATTACAACTTTTATTACGTCTTTATTTTTATATAAATACACTAAAGAGATAAAAGAACAAAGTGCAAAATACTTAATACCATATATTTTATTTAGTCTATTTGCTAGTATTTTATCTCTTTCAATCTATCTACTAAACATATAAAAACACCTGATAAACTTATATCAGATGTTTTTCATCTTTACTAAAAATTTAGCAATACCATCACAATTATTAGTATCTGTAACAGCATCCACTTTATCTAATACCTCATCTAAAGCATTACCCATACCGACACCAAGTCCTACTCCTTCTAACACTTCTAAATCATTAAGACCATCACCAAAGAAAATCATTTCATCAAGGGAAATCCCTAATTCATCACCTAGATGAGATAATGTTACTTTCTTATCAATATCAATAGGATTCACTACAAGCCACTTCTTATTATCATCAGAAGATTGCATCACGAAACAATTGACATTAGAAAACTGTTTCTTAATCTTTTCATAGTAAGCTAAAACATCTACACCATCATTAAAAAAGACATTCATTCTAGCAAGTTTTT
This sequence comes from uncultured Bacilli bacterium, assembly GCA_944358945.1. Lineage (GTDB taxonomy): Bacteria > Bacillota_I > Bacilli_A > RF39 > UBA660 > Faecimonas. Next base: position 4,968 of record CALVSH010000075.1, on the reverse strand, counting down.
CAGAAACATCTTCTACCCTATCAATATCCACAATAAAAGGTAAAGAACTTTTCTTCTGATACTTATAAATATAATATTTTGTCCCAGATATCAAATCAATCTGTAAACAATCATCAAAGACTTCATCAATAATCTTAGAAGCAATATCTAAAGTAATATAACCCATCCATTCATCAGTATCTCTATCTACATCATAAATAGAAACACCATTATTTAAAATAATATAATGAAACATATTAGTATCTAATACATTTTTTACACTATCAAGAGTTCTAGCAGTTGCACCTACAATTTTGTATCCTTCTTCTTTTAACTTTTGTAACTCTTTCTTTGTCCAAGAACTAACCTTCTTATCATCTGTTAGTAATGTTCCATCAAAATCCATAGCAATTAACTTATATTTCATAAATCCCCCTAAAACTAAATATGTTTAACATATTCACGAACTATTTTTAAAATCTTATTTAGCTCCTCTTCTAACTCTGAAAAATGTTCTTTACAATAAGAATAATCATTTTCTTTACTCTTTAATTCATGTTGATAACAAACATCAGCATAAGACATAAATCCCAAGTATTTGGCATCACTTTTCATAGAATGAACCAAGATAGCATAATCCGCCATATTATGATCATCTAAATATGTTTTTAAACTAGCAAGTTTTCCATCTATTTCTTTTAAATAATCTCTAAGTACAGTATGATACATTTCCATATCACCTAATAACCCCAATGAATAATCAATATCAATACCATGACTTCTTAAGTACTCCTCATTATAAAGTGTTTTATTAGAAGAATGGTTATCCGTATTAACTTCATTATCTACATCCAAAAGTTCCGTTGTATCTATCTCTTCAGTTACATCATCTTCCAAATGTAATAGTGTTGCGAATACTCTTATCATCTCATCTTTTTCAATTGGCTTTGCTAAATAGTCATCAAAACCATCACCAATGTATTTCTCTCTCATTCCAGTAATCGCATTAGCTGTAAGCGCAACAACTGGAATAGAAAAATTAGGAAGCTTCTTTAACTCTTTTAATGTCTCAACTCCACTCATCTTAGGCATCATATCATCGAGTAATATAATATCATAAACCTCACCTGACATAATTTTCTCTAAACAATGATAACCAGAATCCACACATACAACACTAGCATGATGTCGGGTTAATAACTTTTCACATACCTTCAAATTAAGTGCATTATCATCTACAACTAACACTTTATATCCAGACAAATCTAAATGTTTAATTCTAGTTGTTTTTACTTTCTGTAAAGCACTTTCTTTTTCAATTGGCTGATCTAAAATAATTGTAAATTTAGAACCTTCTCCATACACAGTATGAACAATAACTTTACCACCCATTAATTCTACCAATTGTTTTGTAATCGCAAGTCCAAGACCAGTTCCCTCTACAGTAGTATTACGATCTTCTTCCAATCTCTGAAACTTAGTAAATAACTTTTCAATATTCTCTTTCTTAATTCCACGACCAGAATCTTCAACAGAAATAATTAATCGACAACGATCATTATTATTAACACAATTAACCTCATAACGAACAAAACCTTTATCCGTATACTTACTAGCATTACTCAATATATTAGTAACAACTTTTCTTACATTAGTATGATCACCATATAAAACCCTAGGTAAATCAGGAGCAATATATACTTGAAAATCAAGTCCTTTTTCAACCATTCTAGGCTTAATAAGTTTTGCTAAATCAGAAAACAACTCTTTTGTATCATAAGGAGAATTAACAATTTCTAACTTACCAGCCTCAATCTTAGAAATATCTAAAATACCGTTAACAATTTCAAGTAAAGTATCAGAAGCACTAATAATATCCTTAGCATTATCTTTTGCTTCTTCCAATGTATTAGCATGACGAATTGAATCACTAAATCCAACAATGGCATTTAATGGTGTACGAATCTCATGAGACATACTAGACAAGAAATCAGTCTTTGCTTGATTAGCTTTATCAGCTTGTTCCTTAGCAAGTTCCAATTGATTAATCATCTTAATATCAGGATTTTCAATAGTAAAATACATCAAAAATGTTACAAAAGTTTCAACTGATGTCAATAAAATGACAGTAGGATTATATTTTTGAATAATAATAGTTAAAGTACCTAATACTAAGAAAATAATAATTGGTAAGAATTTCTTTCTAGGAATTTTTTGACGATGCAACAAGAGACAAGAAATCATAATAATAAGACAAACAATAGAAACAAAATACAAGAAATTAACGGCTAAACCTTCTGGATAAACATAACCATTTCCTTTGACATAATGAAGTGGAAAAACAAACAATAAAACTGCAATAGCACCAAATAATAGAATAATCTTTTTAAGATTATTATTTTTTCGATATAAATCCCCCACGGAGATTTCTAATACATAAATCAAAAACAAAAATAACCAAAACAAAAAATATAAAAATATACATTTTGTCAGAAACCAATAAAAGGTAGAACCCGTGTTAACACGTGAATATAAAAGTAACCCACTAATAAAATCTAATAACACACCTACAAAATTAGATGCAATCAGCCAAGCATATATTTTATTCTCAGCAGAATCTACTCTCTTCTTAGAAAAATACACAATTACTAATAATGTAATATACAACAAACTGCATATAGCAAAAGATGATGGAATATTTAACATACAAATCACTATCCTAACTATGAATTCAGTATGACATAATTCTGTCATTTTTTCAAGATATAAGAAAACAAGAAATTAAATTATTTCCTGTTTACTTTTTGACTAGCCATAACTTTCTCTTCTGCATCCTTTTCCATCGTAACAAAATCAACCTTTCCATGTCCCGTATATTTCAATGGAGAAGTATAATCGTAATACCTTGGTATAGAAGTTTGCGAAAGCTTTTTAGCTACTTCATCTTTAATCTTCTCTTCAACAATTCCTTCTAAACCTTGTCCCTGAAGATTTTCTTTCATTACAACATAAGCATATGGTACTTTTCTTAATTCTTCATCATTAACACTAACTACCACACATTTTTCAATTTCTGGAATAGATTCAATAACATTTTCCACTTCAGGAATATATACATTATCAACTCCTGATACGAATTGTCTTTTCTTTCTACCAGTAATAAATAGTTCACCATTTTTATTCATATGAGCAATATCACCAGTAACAAACCATTCACCACGCATAACTTTATTTGTTTCATTGTCATCAAGGTAACCAAGCATTTTTGTATCACCAGACCACAATAACTCTCCATCCTGACCATAAGATAATTCTTTCTCACCAGACTCAAGATCACAAATCTTCGCAACAATATGAGGGAAAGGAGAGCCAACACTACCTAAACTATGTTTTCTACCAACTTTAACACTAGCAGGACCATGCATCTCAGTAGAACCAAATCCATTAAAGAATTCGTCATGTACCCCTAACGATGAATAAAATTCATTATTCTCTTTTTCCTCATTTAAGCCAACTTTTTCTCCACCAGTAACAATAATTTTAGTATCAGGTAATCCTTTCTCACGTAATAACTCACTCTCTTTAGCCCTTTTGTAATGAATAGGACCACCATAAATAATATTAGGTTGTATTCTAGCAATTTCATCCCCAAATTTATCAAGTGGAACGTCAGGAACTAAATACATATACAATTTTTTACACAAAGCTAAATGCAAAGTTGTCATACCATAAGACATAAATGTAGGAAGCGGATTATATATAGTATCACCCGGATTAACAACATCATCTACAATATAATTATGATCATAAACAGTTTGATTAAATCCATAATTTGTAAGTTTTACACCTTTATGAACTCCTGTAGTACCACCAGTAAAAATAATCATAGATAAATCATTATCTTCTCTTACAACATCATGAGACGAAAGAAAATGTTCATCAATATTAGAAATACGAATAGCCCCATATTTATGATCACGATTAAATGAAAAATTTCCATCCTTAATCTCTTTCATCGTAGATAATCCTTTTGCCAATTTAATCTTCAAAGAACTATTTGACGCAGATCTCAAGGGAGATACAATTCTAATATCTTTTAAAGGATATTTTTTACTAACCTCTTGAATTACAGATGAAACCATATCAATTCCAACAAAAAACTTACATTGAGTTACTTCTAAATCTCTTTTTAAAGACTCTGCATTTAATCTAGGATCTATATTAACTGGAATAGCTCCAATTTTATTCAATGCATATAGTGAATAAATTGTCTCTGGCATTCCTGGAAGATCAATCGCAACTCTATCTTTAGAACGAACTCCTAATTGTTTAAAATACTCTGCCGTTTTGTCAATGTTTTCCAAAATTTCTCCTGCAGTAATTTCATTACCTAAATAATTAACTAAAATTCTATCAGGTTCATCTTGAATACAATTTTTCAAATATTCATACATCGTTTGTTTAGGTACCTGATAAGTAATTGCCTCTTCTGGATACTGTGCAAGCCATGGCATATCAATACTAGGCTTACCAGTCAAAGGTCCCTCTAATTCTCCAGTAGCCAAAGCTCTTAAATAAAGTTTTCTAGCTACCTTTTCATCTTCATAATCTCGAAATCTTAATAAATTTTTCATATTTCCCCCTCATTTCCAAATAAAAAAGCAGTACGAAGGGCGCAAAAGCCTAACAAGTACTGCTTTAAAAATTAAATTGTAAATAAGTTCTCACCATAAGAACTCACTCCCAACAACCACTAGTATACATATTTTTTCAAAATATGCAAGCATTTTTATTCATTACGTAATTTTTCTAATACATCTAAAAACTCTCTTGGAGGATCCACTTCAAAAAACAACTCTTCCCCAGTAACAGGATGTTTAAACTTTATACTCTTAGAATGTAACATTTGACCAAACTCTGTTGCCTTACCACGTCCATACATAGGATCATTAACAACAGGATGACCAATATAAGCCATATGAACACGAA
>CALVSH010000074.1 GCA_944358945.1 uncultured Bacilli bacterium | reverse complement strand
TATTTTCTTTAGACAATCTTGTGGCAGGTATTCCTTCTTTAAGTTTATTTACAATTTCTTGAATAAAAACACTATCATATTTAGCAAATTTTTGCCCTTTTTTAGCCATAATAAATACACCTCCTTTCGGAAGTGTATTATATCATAACCATTAAATTAGGTTTTTTCTACTGTCTACTCTATAGGGTGCATTTCATTAAACTAGGGACTTTTTTCTATTGACTTTCTTCAGGAGTTTTATCGCCTTCTTCTGTATCATCTGTTGTAGTATCATCTTTGTTTTCTTCTTCCTCTTTTGGTGGTTGTTTATCTTCTACTTTTTGAGGAGTAAATATTGTAATTGTACCAGTGTAAAGTCTACCATTGTACGTTACTGTATATTGATAACTTCCTGCTTGTGCAGTATTTACATTTGTTAAATCTAATTTTACGTTTTGTTTTACTTCATCTGTTAGTGTTTGACTTATATAAGTTTGAATATCTGTTGATAAAGCAGAACCAACTTCTAAGTTTAGATTATTTAGTGTTAATACCATATCTGGTAGTGGCTTTTCTGTAATTTTAAAAGATCCATTAAATGTTTTCTTTTTATAAGTTACTGTATAAGTATAATCTCCTGCTTGATTAACGTTTACCATTGAAGTATCTAGTTGTAAATCATTAATTATATCTTCATCAATATCCTCAACATTTTCTAGATAGTCTCTGATATTTACACTTAATGGTTGGTTAATTTCTTGTTCCATACTTTTTAATAGTATTTCATTGCTTTTCATATTTGCAACTCTTTTTTGTGTTACTTTTAATTCTGTTTTTGTTTTAGTAACTGGTTTATCTATGAAAGACATAGTTACTCCACTACCAATAAAGATAACTCCCCAGACTGCAATGGCACCAATGATAATATATTTTTGTTTTTGTGACAAGTTTTTCAACATACGTTTAACTCCTATCTTACTTAATCATTATAATATAAATAATTATGTTTCACAAGAAAAAATGTTGAAAAAAATAGTAGTATATCATATAATTTAAGTAAGGTGGCGAGTTTTATGTCTGTTTATTGGATTATTTTATTTTTAGTACTTTTGTTAATTGAATTAGCAACGGTAAATTTGGTTTCTATTTGGTTTGCAGTGGGGGCTATTGCGGCATTTATTACTTCTTTTTTTACAGATTCTGTTTTACTACAACTTTTTGTTTTCGTAGTAGTTAGTGTTGTATCTTTATTTGTTACTTTACCTATTGTTAAAAAAGTTAAGAGTAAGGATAAGTTTGTTCCTACTAATTTGGATAGAGTCCTTGGGAAGGAAGCTGAAGTTACGAAAGAGATAAAACCTAATCATTATGGAGAGGTTCAGGTGTTTGGTACTACTTGGACTGCTACTGGTGATGAAGTGTTTAAAGTTGGAGAAAAGGCTATTGTAGATGCCATGGATGGTGTAAAACTAATCGTCAAAAAGAAGGAGGAAAAATAATGGATTTTGGAATTTTGTTACTTTTTATTTTTATTATTCTTATCATAGTTGCGATACTTGGTATTAGAATTGTTTCGCAGTCTAAGGCTTATGTTATTGAGCGTTTAGGAGCATATCATAGAACTATGCAGACTGGTTTACATTATGTTGTGCCTGTATTGGATAGAGTTGCTAGTGTTGTTAGCTTAAAAGAGATGGTGAAAGATTTTGCTCCACAACCTGTTATTACTAAGGATAATGTTACTATGCAGATTGATACAGTTGTGTATTATCAGATTACAGATCCTAAACTTTATACTTATGGTGTAGAAAATCCTATTAGTGCAATTGAGAATTTGACAGCTACTACACTTCGTAATATTATTGGTGATTTGGAATTAGATGAGACATTAACTAGTCGTGATGTTATCAATACAAAGATGCGTAGTATTTTAGATGAAGCTACTGATCCATGGGGAATTAAAGTACATCGTGTGGAAGTTAAAAATATTTTACCACCTAGAGATATTCAAGAAGCTATGGAAAAACAAATGCGTGCAGAACGTGAAAGACGTGAAGCTATCTTAAAAGCTGAAGGTGAGAAGAAGAGTCAGATTTTAATTGCTGAGGGAGAAAAAGAAAGTACAGTATTACGTGCGGAAGCTCAAAAACAGGCAAAAATTAAATCTGCAGAAGGAGAAGCTGAGTCTATTGTTAAGATTCAACAAGCTACTGCTGAAGGATTACGTTTGATTAAAGAAGTAGGAATGGATGAGGCAGTATTAAAACTTAAGAGTTATGAAGCAATGGTTGATGTTGCGAATGGTCAAGCTACTAAGATTATTGTTCCTAGTGAGTTACAAAATCTAGCAACACTTGGTACTACTCTTCATGAAATGGTTGATAAACCTGTTCCACCAAAACCTGCTCCACATGTTAAACCTAAACCTAAATCAGTGCCTGTACCAAGTGATACTACAGTAGAAGTTATCTCTAAATAAAAAAGATTAGTTCACTTCGAACTAATTTTTTTTGACTTTTTTTCCTTGGTAAGTGTCTCTTTTTACCATTTCTTTATCGATGTCATTTAATACACAGAATTTTTTTATGAGCCAATCTGGTTCTACTAAATCATCTTCTTTTGGATCTCCAGTAATTCGATGAATCACTATCTCTGGTCTTAATAATTCTAATTGGTCTACTACGATATCAATATATTCTTCTTTTGTTAATACTTTGAAGTGTTCTTTTTGATATAGTTTTTCTAGTGGAGTATCTTTTAAAATACTTAACATATGTATTTTTATTCCTTGAATATCTAAGTTGTTTAAATATTTTACAGTGTTTAACATGTCTTCTTTTGTTTCATAAGGAAGACCATTAATGATATGAACAACGACGTCTATTTTTCTTTCTCTTAGTTTTTTTACCATTTCTTCAAAACATTCTAACGAGTGACAACGATTGATTAATTTAGCTGTTTTTTCGTTCGTGGTTTGTAGACCTAGTTCAATTGTTAGATAAGTCTTTTTATTTAGTTCTGTTAAGTAATCTAGACATTCTTCGGAGATGGCATCTGGTCTAGTTGCGATATTTAGTCCGATAACATTATCAAAAGAAAGTACGGTTTCATATAGTTTCTTTAAAGTGTTTACATCAGCATATGTATTTGTTCTAGCTTGAAAGTAGCCTATAAACTTCCCGTTCGGCCATTTTTTTAACATCATTTCTTTGACGGTGTCAAACTGTTTTTTTAGAGAATCTTCTTTGTTTCCTGCAAATTCTCCACTTCCTGTTTTAGAACAATAAATACATCCACCAAATCCTTTTGTTCCATCAATATTAGGACAAGTAAAGCCAGCATTGAGACTGACTTTAAAGACTTTGGAATGAAATTTTTGTTTATAATAATAGTCTAGGGTATGATATCTTTTGTTTGTATTAGAATAGATAAATGTATTCATATTACACCTCACTTATGGTATATAGATATAGTCCTTTTAGGAATGACCATGGAGATAGTAGAATCTTCTTTTTTAGACCTTTTTTATTTTCTTTTATATCTTTTATCCAGTTTTTTAACTGTTCTATTTCCTTGGTGTTTTCTGTTTTTAGTTTTTTCTTTAGTAGATGATTAAACTTTCTTTCTGAATAAATTATAGTCTCATCTAGTTTTAAATCTTTTGCTAGACTTTCTATGATAGTTAGAGTTATTTTATCTATCATTTTTTCTTTTTTCTTAGGATCAAATTTAATTAGTGTTTGAAATGAGTCCATTGCTTTTTTGTTATTTAGAATATTTTCTAGTAGATATTCAAAACTTTCTAGATGTTTTTTCTTAATTTTTTCTATTGTTTTCTTTTTAAATGTGTATTTTTTACCTTCTAGTTTATTGAATTTTTTTAAAGTGTCATTGTAGCCTAGTTTCATATTTCTTTTTGCGCCTTCTTCGTAGAAGTTTAGAAAGTTTGTTAGTTTGTTATTTGGTCTTATCTTAGTAATGGGAATGTTTTTACTAGGTTTTTTTGTGATACCTGGTGCAGATAAATCAATGGCTATAACTTCGTCTGCTCCCATTTTGATAGCTAGATTGATAGGAAGGTTGTCAAAGATTCCACCGTCTATATATTCATTTTCTTTGATTTTCTTTTTCTTAAAGGCAGGATAACAAGAGGCAGATGCCATTAGATAGTCCCCTAGTAAATCTTTAGGAATTTCCTTTTTTGTAATTTCAATTGGTTTTTTATTTGTTAAGTTAAAAGTTACTAGTCCATAATCTATATTTGATTTTATAAATCTTTTGTAATTAATTTCTTTTTTGATTAGTTCTTCTAATTCCTTTACTTCCATACCGCCATTTTTAAAGAAGTTTTTTCCATACATTTTCATGACATCTATATCATTGGTACTATTAATGGCGTTTTCTCCAAATAGTAATTTTAAATTCATGTTTTTCCAAAGTTTAATAGCTTTATGATAGTTCTTTTGAGTAATTAAGGCACCGTTTAAGGCTCCTACTGAAGTTCCTGTTACAATATCAAATTTGATATGTAATTTTCTTAAGGCCTTCCAGCAACCTATTTGATAGGAACCTTTAGAGCCTCCTCCAGATAATACTAATGCTTTCATATTATGACCACCTTTTTTTCGTGATTATTGTAGCATAAAATAGGTGAAAAGACAATTTCTATGGTATACTTATATATAGAGTAGGTGATGTTGATGAAGAAAAAATTCCGATTAAAAAAATCTGTTGTAAAAAAGTTAAAGGTTGTGGGTGTTATCTTGGCCATTATACTTGGTATATATCTTTTTTACTTATCACAGATTTACTCTCTTACTGAGTTAGGATATAGTGTTGAGGCTAGTAAGACTATTTTGTTTGATTTTAAGAAGGAATATGTTTTGTCTGTAGGAGAGAATAAGACGTTAAATGCTGCTTTTGAAAGTAGTGATTATAAAGAGAAGTATTTGGATCAATATACTAAGATAGAATATCAGAATCAGAAACATTTGATTCGTAATATTAATACTTTGATTGAAAAAGGCTATAGTAATGATAATATTTCTATGATACTTGCTCATGGTAATGATGAAGATGTTGGTGAGTTTGCGAAGAGAGATAAGATAAATTATTTAGAAGAGTTCTTTAGTTTGGATTATGCTAAGTTACGTAATTATGATCGTTATGTTGACTATTCTAATGAGACAGGGGAGGATAATGAGACTACTGTCTTGGCAGTTAACTTAGATATGGATAAAGAAAATTATGAAGATCCTATTATTATTAGTGAATTTAGTACTGATATGCTTGTTAATAAACATCGTTCTTTGGAAAAGGATTTTGTTCCTGATGATTTAGTATCGATTGATGAAGAGTATGCAGCGGATGATACACAATCTGCTTCTAGAATAGCAGTAAATGCTTTTATGAAAATGTATAAAGCTGCGGAAAGTGAAGGGTACCACTTAGTTATTAATTCTAGTTATCGTAGTTATCAGGATCAAGAAGAAACATGTAATACTTATCGAGGATTATATGGAGATAATTATGTTACTAATTATGTAGCGATGCCAGGTTTTTCTGAACATCAGACGGGTCTTTCTTTCGATATTGGTAGTAGAGATAGTAATATTTTTGCGGAGTCTGATGAATATGAATGGATTCAAGAAAATGCACATAAATATGGATTTATTCAAAGATTCCCAGAAAAATACGAGGCTATTACTGGATTTCGAGCTGAGCCATGGCATTATCGTTATGTAGGAGAAAAAATTGCAACTTATATATATGAAAATAATATTTCTTTTGAAGAATATTATGCTATATTTTTGGATACGAATGAATAGCGTTTTGCTATTTTTTTTCTTGGAATATTTATCTATTTATGGTATTATGATACTAGAATAATAAGAAGGTGTTGGCTATGTATCCACTAGGAAAACAATTTGAAGTAGATTATACCAAGGCTAAGAGTGATGAAAAAGCTGTTATTAAAGGTAGCAATTTTAGAATTACTGTTATTACTGAGAGAATTGTTCGTTTAGAATACTCACCTAGTGGGTCTTTTGTTGATAGACCTACTCAACTTGTTGTGCGTAGAAATTTGGGATATCCTGAGTTTCAGGTAAAACAGGATGCTCAATTTGTAGAGATTATGACCAAGTACTTTCATTTAGTATACGTAAAAAGACAACCTTTTGAAGGTACTAAGGTTGATCCTATGAAAAACTTGAAAATTACTCTTATGAGTCGTGAAAGGGATCGTAATAAGGATTGGTATTATGGACATCCTGAGGCTCGTAATATGATGGGGAACTTTATTGGTGTTGATGTTGATACTGATAGAAATTTGTGTCGTGGACTTTATTCTTTAGATGGTTTTTCGTCTATTGATGATAGTAAAAATAAAGTAATTATGGAAGATGGAACGGTTGCGGATCCTCCTAGTGATCATATTGATGTTTATGTTTTTATGTATGATAGAGATTTTAAACAAGCTTTATTTGATTACTTTAAAATGACTGGTTCTCCTGCGATGATTCCTAGATATGCACTTGGAAATTGGTGGAGTAGAAATATTACTTATGATGATAAGTCAACTACGGAATTGATAGAGAAGTTTGAAAAGAAAAAGATACCATTTGCCGTTATGTTATTTGATCATGATTGGCATTATCGTAATGTTGGAAATTATACAGGTTTAAAAGTCGGTTATACGTTTAATAGTAATTTATTCCGTGATCCTAAGGCGATGATAGAGAAGTTTCATAAACGTGGTATTCGAGTTGGTCTTTGTATTAATCCAGAAGGTGGATTTTATTCTCATGAACAGTTTTATAAACAAGCTAGTGATTTCCTGGGAGTTGGAGATAATAAAATTATTTTGTTTGATCCATTGAATCCTAAGATTTTAGATGTTTGGTTTAAGGCATTTTTACATCCTCTTGAAAGCTATGGAGTTGACTTTTTTTGGAATGATTATAGAGGTGGTAAGGATCCTACTAATTTGTGGATTACTAATCATTATTTATATTTAGATTCTGGTCGTAAGCAAGCTAAGAGAAGTATGATTTTAGCTCGTAATGGAATTTATGGACCACATCGTTATCCGGTTTTATATGGAGGAAGTAGTGAAGTTAGTTGGGAAGCTTTGAAGAAGTTACCTTTTCAATATTTGAATGCTGCGAATATGGGTGTTAGTTGGTGGAGTCATGATGTTGGTGGTAATCATGGTGGAATTGAAGAAAGTGAACTTTATATTCGTTATTTGGAGCTTAGTGTTTATTCTCCTATTTTGAGATTTCATGCCGCTAGAGGACCTTATTATAAAAGAGAACCATGGTTATGGGATGTTAAAACTGAAAATATAGCAGCTGATTATTTGAGACTTCGTCATCGATTAATTCCTTATTTATATACAGAGGCTTATAATTATACGAAGTCTGGTACTCCTTTAATTCAACCATTTTATTATAATTATCCCTGGGTCTATGATGATGAAATGTATAAGAATCAGTATTATTTTGGATCACAACTTTTAGTTTGTCCTATCTTGGAGAAAAAAGATCCTACGATGAATCGTACTGTTCATAGATTTTTTATACCTGACGGTATTTGGTATGACTTTAGAACAGGAAAGAAATTTCCTGGTAATAAGAAGTATGTTTCTTTCTTTAAAGAAGAGGATTATCCGGTGTTTGCTCATGCTGGTAGTATTATTCCTTTATCTAATCGAAGTGATTATAATAACGTAGCGCTTCCTACTGATATGGAGATACAAATTTTTCCAGGAGTATCTAATACTTATACTTTGTATGAAGATGATGGTATTACTTCTTTATATAAGGAAGGTTATTATTTAAAGACTTCTATTGATTATAACTATTTAAGAAATAACTACACGGTTATTATTCGTTCTATTGATGGTAAAAGTGGAATTGTTCCTGAGAAGAGAAATTATAAATTAGTATTTAGAAATACAAAACAGGCAGAAGATGTTACGGCATATTTTAATTCTCAGAAGCTGGCAGTATCTTCTTCTATTGATGGTAATGACTTCGTAGTTGAGATTTATGATTGTCCTACCGTGGGACAGTTAACAATAAATTGTAAGGGAAGAGATATTGAAATTGATGCTGTTCGTTTGATTAATGATGATATCGAAAGTATCTTAGTTGATTTGCAGATTAATACTTATTTAAAAGAAGATATTGCCAAGGTTATGTTTGGTAAAGATACGGTAAAACATAAACGTATTGAAATTCGTAAGTTAAAGAAAAAGGGATTATCTAAAGAGTATATACAATTATTCTTACGTCTATTAGAGTATATTAGTGAGTTTTAGAATAGGATTATCCTATTTTTCTTTTTTCTACTTGTCAAATTTAGTTTTTTTTACTATACTAATAGCATATTGATATATTGCAGGTAGTAGTAGTATATTGTCTTATTTCAGAGAGTTTACGATTGGTGTGACGTAAATATAAGAGGTATATGAACTTGACTTGTTGAATGTATATAGGGTGAGACCTTTATCTCTATAAAGCTGCATGGTTTTTACTGTGAAGTAAGGTGGTACCGCGATATTTCGTCCTTATGTTTATAAGGGCGTTTTTTTATATATTAGGAATTTGCTTTTATAAAACAAAAATGAAAAACTTAGTAAAAATAGTTGACATACGAACAAATGTATTATATAATGTTCTCGTCAGGAGGGATGGTTTATGTATAAGGCATATAAATTTAGACTTTATCCAAATAGTAAACAGATAGAATTAATTCAAAAAACATTTGGATGTAATCGATTTGTTTATAATTATTACTTGGAGAAAAAGAAAAGGTTGTATGAAGATAAAAAAGAAAATTTATCTTGTTTTGATATGATAAAAGACTTAAAAAACTTATGCATAGAGTATCCTTTTTTAAAAGAAGTAGATTCTTGTAGTTTAAGGTGTTCTTTGTTTAACTTAG
>CALVSH010000073.1 GCA_944358945.1 uncultured Bacilli bacterium | reverse complement strand
TTCCATTAGTAATGGTAGGAGTAACATGACAGAACTCACAAATAAACTCAATACGTTGCTTTAAACTTTTTTCCATTTCTAACTCTTGTGTAGTAAACTTTATCATAATTAACACCATCCTTTCTTTGGGATGATTTCTATGTATTTCCAAGCCTACGGGAGTTCGGAACACAAAAAAATCAATCCGAACGGATTGATTATATGTTAAGTTCAAACATAAAAGTTCGAACAGAAACGTCACTGGAGCGGATGAGGAGAATCGAACTCCCGTAGTTAGCTTGGAAGGCTAAGGTTCTACCATTAAACTACATCCGCATATAAATTTTGTTGAACCTTAGCCTTAAGTACTAAGATTCGTGCTACAAATCAAGTAGACATTTACAATTATATCATATTTTATTCTATTGTCAATACTTTTTTTATTTTTTCTTTTCTTATATACTTATTTTAGGATGTGATACTATGAAAATACTTGCAAGTGACTTTGATCTTACCTTGTATGTTGATGATTTAGATACTGTAAAAAGAAATGTTTCAGCTATATCTAGATTTATTAAACAAGGGAATGTTTTTTGTATTATTACTGGAAGAAATTATTCTAGTATTAAGAAGTTATTAAATCAATACCATATTCCTTATCATTATTTAATATGCCAAGATGGGGCTAAAATATTCGACTCTTTAGATTATTGTTTTTCTACTGAGTATTTATCTCGTGAAAAAATAGAAAAAGTTTTACCAATTGTAGAGAAATATCAGTTCTCTTATTATTTAGATGATGGATATAATGAAACCAATAATTTAGATGATTGTGTTAAAATTGCTTGCCGGTTAGAGAGTAGAGTAGATGATGCAGAAAAGTTAATTTCAGAACTTGATTCTAATAGTGTGTATGCTTATTTAAGTAGTAGTCATATTAATATTGTTGACCGTTCTGTTAATAAAAAGATTGCTTTAGAAAAAGTCTTGGTACATGCTGATTGTTATAAAGAAGATTTATATGTTATAGGAGATAGTATTAATGATTTAGAAATGCTTACTGCTTTTCAAGGAGCAGTTATGAAAAATCATCATAGTAAATTAGATAGTTTAGGTAAGAAAAGTTATTCTACCTTAGCTCAATATATAGAAGAATTAGAAAGAAACTAATTCTTTTTTCATATACTTTATTAGGTGATTTAATGAGTGACTTTATTTTTTCTTTAATAGAGAGTTATGGTTATTTAGGAATGTTTTTAGGGATGGTCTTAGAAGCAGTTATTATTGTAATTCCTAGTGAAGCTATTTTAGCAACTGGTGGTATTTTAGCAAGTCGTGGTATTTTTTCTTTTTGGGGGGCATTTTTTACAGGACTTGTTGGAAGCGTGTTTTGTGCTATTGTTATTTATTTTATGGGATACTTTGGGGGACGACCGTTTATTAGAAAATTTGGAAAATATTTTTTTATGAAAGAGGAAGAATTAGAAAGAAGTGATTCTTGGTTTTCTAGGTATGGCATGTTTGGGGCTTTAATAGGACGAAATTTTCCAATTATTCGAACGCTTATTTCTTTACCTATCGGAATAATGAGACTTCCGTTCTTTAAATTTTTATTATTTACTATTATAGGTTCTATTCCTTGGACATTTTTATTTGTTTATTTAGGATATACTTTAGGAAATGGTTGGATATATGTTAGTGCTAAAATATCGTGGTTAAAAACACCTATTAAAATTTTATTGGCCTTGGTTGTTATTTATTATTTCTATAGAAAAATAAAAAAGAAAATATTAGATGATAAATAGCTTTTTATGATTCATAATAATTTATAGTTCTTATTATATTATGATTTTATTTCTTATGTGTCATTTTTTAGCTGTTTTTTTTGACAAAATTTTTATTTTGATTTACTTTATTTGTAAATGATGATACAATTGGGTCATGATAAAGAGTATTGTAGGGTGTGTATTTTAATATGAAACGAATTAAAGTTAGTTTATTATTATTAATTATTCTTTTTTTAGTATCAGGATGTGCTAGTAAAAATGAGGATGAACTTGTATTAGCTACGGAAGCAGGTTTTGCACCATATGAATATTATAAAGATGGTGAAATTGTTGGAGTAGATATTGATATTGCGAAAGAAATTGCTAAGGAACTGGATAAAAAACTAGTAATAAAAGATGTATCGTTTGATTTTTTAATTAATGAAGTAAAAAGTGGTAAAGCTGATTTTGCTGCGGCTGGAATTAGTATTACTGAAGAGAGAAAAGAAGAAGTAGATTTTACTGATGAATATACAACGTCAAATCAAGTTGTAGTTGTTAGAAAAGATAGTAATATACAATCTTTTGATGAACTAAAAGATAAAAAGATTGCAGTTCAATTAGGAACTGTTGCTGATTTATATGTTACTGAGAATTATAAAGATGCTACCTTGGTTACCCATAAAAAGTATTTGTCTGCAGCTGAAGATGTTAAAGGTGGAAAAGCAGATTGTATTATTATGGATCAACTGCCTGCTTTAGAAATAGTTAAAGAGAATCCAGAATTAAAGGTTATGGATGGTATTTTATTTCAAGATAAATATGGAATGATTGTAAAAAAAGGAAATGATTCTTTAAGAAAAGATATTAATCGTGTGTTAAAACGATTGAATGAAGATGGTACCATAGAAGAATTGATTTTAAAACATTCTAGTTAAGGAAGTTGTAGTATTATGAGTGATTTAGTAGAAACATTTTATAAGACTTTTATTTACGAAGATCGATACCTTTATTTTTTAGAAGGTTTAAAGTATACACTTATTATTGCTTTTTTTGCTATTTTATTAGGAATTACATTAGGTGTTTTAGTTGGTGTTGTGCGTGATTATCATAAACAAACAGGGCGATTGTGGTTGCTGAGTAAAATAGCAGATATTTATGTATATGTTATTAGAGGTACTCCTACGTTACTTCAATTAATGATTTTATATTATGTAGTTTTTAGGACTTCTAGTTTATCTCCAGTAATTGTTGGTATTTTGACCTTTGGTATTAACTCTGGTGCTTATGTTGCTGAAATTTTTCGAGCTGGATTTGAGGGAATTGATAAAGGACAACGTGAGGCTTGTAAAAGTTTGGGATTAAATTATTTTAAGACTATGCGTTATGTTATTTTTCCTCAGTCTTTAGCTAAAATTTTTCCAGCATTAGGAAATGAAATGATAACTTTAGTAAAAGAAACATCTATTGCTGGATATGTTGGGATTGTAGAATTAATTAAAGCAGCCGATATTATTTCATCTAGAACTTATGATTATTTCTTTCCTTTGATTGTTTCAGCAATTGTATATTTATGTTTGACTTTTATATTGTCTAAAGTGATGAAGTTTGGAGAAAGGAAGTTAAATCATGGTTTATCAAATTAAAGATTTAGTTAAGAAGTTCGGAGATAATGTTGTATTAAATCATATTAACTTAGAAATTAAGGAAAATGAAAAAATAGTTATTATTGGTCCTTCCGGTGGTGGAAAAAGTACATTTCTTCGATGTCTTAATTTGTTAGAAAAACCAACATCTGGTCAAATAATTTATCATGGACAAGAGTTGACAGAAAAAACATATAAAGCAATTCAAGGCAAAATTGGGATGGTGTTTCAAAATTTTCAATTGTTTGATAATATGACAGTTATTGAAAATATTACATTAGCTCCAATTTTAAATAAAATTATGTCAAAAGATGAGGCATATAAGAAAGCCAGGTCTTATCTAAAACAAATTCATTTGGAAGATAAAGAAAAATCTTATCCAGCGGATTTGTCAGGGGGTCAGAGGCAGAGAGTGGCTATTATTCGAACGTTAATAATGGAACCAAGTGTTATTTTGTTTGATGAGCCTACTAGTGCTTTGGACCCCGAAATGATAGGCGAGGTTTTATCATTAATGATGGAGGTGAGTAAACAAAACATTACCATGATTGTTGTTACTCATGAATTAAAATTTGCATATGATTATTCTACTAGAGTACTTTTCATGGATCAAGGAAAAATAGTGGAGGATGGAGATAAGGAGTCAGTCTTTAAACATCCTAAGACAGAAAGATTAAAGCAATTTTTAGATAATATGAAATAGGAGGAAATATGAACGCAATTAATGTTACTAGTGAAATAAAACCACTAAAAAAAGTATTATTGCATCGTCCGGGTAATGAATTATTGAATTTAACACCAAATACATTATCAGAATTATTATTTGATGATATTCCTTATTTACCTGTTGCTCAAAGAGAGCACGATGAATTTGCTAGAGTATTAAAAGAAAATGGGGTAGAGGTTGTTTATCTAGAAAATTTAATGGCAGAAGTACTTGCTCAAGATGAAAAAATTAGAGAAGAATTTATTACACAATTTATCTATGAAGCAGGTATTAGAACTCCAAAATATCGTGATTTAGTTTTTCAATATCTAAATAGTTTTAAAGATGAGTTGGAATTAGTTTTAAAAACGATGGAAGGAATTCAAATCTATGAAATTAATCGTAATCAAAGAAAAGATGAAAAGTCTTTAGTTGATTTAGTGACAGAAGAGACTGATTTCTTGGCAGATCCAATGCCTAATTTATATTTTACTAGAGATAATTTTGCTAGTATTGGTCGAGGAGTATCTTTGAATAAGATGTATTCTGTAACAAGAAATAGAGAGACTATTTATGCAGAGTATATTTTTAAATATCATCCTGACTTTAAAGGTAAAGTTGATAAATATTATGATAGAGATTTACCTTATCATATTGAAGGTGGAGATATTTTAAATTTGAATGATCATATTTTAGCTGTAGGTATTTCTCAAAGAACAACACCAGAGGCTATTGATCAATTAGCAAAAAATCTATTCAAGGATAAAAAGTGTAAAATAGATACTATACTTGCTTTTAATATTCCTAATAGTCGTGCATTTATGCATTTGGATACTGTATTTACACAAATTGATCGTAATAAATTTACTTATCATCCTGGAATTATGGAAACATTACAGGTTTTTGAAATTACAGAGGGTAATATTGAAGATAGCGATGAAGATTTAAATGTTATTGAAATTAATGATAGTCTAGAAAATATTTTATCTTCTTATTTGAAATATCCTGTTGAATTGATTCCATGTGCTGGTGGAGATAAAGTAGCAGCTGAGAGAGAACAATGGAATGATGGTTCTAATACGTTGTGTATTGCTCCAGGTGTAGTAATTGTCTATGATAGAAATGTTCAAACTAATCAAGTACTTCGTGAACATGGATTAAAAGTAATTGAGATTCCTGGTGCTGAAATTTCACGTGGTCGTGGTGGTCCAAGATGTATGAGTATGCCTTTGATAAGGGAGGATTAGTATGAATTTTTATGGTAGAGATTTTTTGAAATTGTTAGATTATACAGAAGAAGAAATTCTTTATTTGATTCAGTTGGCTATGAACTTTAAAGAAAGAAAGAAACATGGCAAGAGACATGATTTTTTAAGAGGAAAAAATGTAGTATTATTATTTGAAAAAGATTCTACCCGTACGAGATGTGCTTTTGAAGTAGGTGCTATGGATTTAGGAATGGGAGTTACTTATTTAGGTCCTACTGGTTCTCAAATGGGTAAAAAAGAATCTATTAAGGATACTGCTCGTGTTCTTGCTAGAATGTATGATGGTATTGAGTATAGAGGTTTTGATCAAAAGATTGTGGAAGAATTGGCTGAATATTCTTCTGTGCCAGTATGGAATGGTTTAACTAATGAGTTTCACCCTACACAAATGTTGGCAGATATTATGACAATGTATGAAAATTTTGGTGAAGTTAAAGGTAGAAAGTTAGTATTTTTAGGAGATGCTAGAAATAATGTTGCTAATTCTTTAATGGTAGTTTGTGCTAAGTTAGGAATTCATTTTGCTTGTTGTGCTCCTAAAGAACTTTTTCCTAATGCTGAATTAGTTAGTGAATGTCGGAAGATAGCTAGCGAGCAAGGTTCTACGATTTTGTTGACAGAGGATGTTGATGAAGGTGTAAAAGATGCTTCTGTTGTTTATACGGATGTTTGGTTATCTATGGGAGAAGATGATAGTTTATGGAAGAGTAGAATTGAATTATTAACTCCTTATAGAGTTACAAAAGAACTAATGCAGAAAGCAGCACCTGATGCAATATTTTTACATTGTTTACCTTCTTTTCATGATACAAATACTAGAGTAGGAAAGGAAATATGTGATAAGTTTGGAGTTACCGAAATGGAAGTTACTGATGAAGTTTTTGAATCACAACAGTCTAAGGTAATGGATGAGGCAGAAAATAGACTTCATACTATTAAAGCTATCATGTATGCGACGATGAAAGAGGAATGAAAAAGAAAATAGTAATTGCTTTAGGTGGAAATGCTTTAGGAAATAGTCCTGAAGATCAATTGAGATTAGTTCAAAAAACAGCAAAGAAAATTGTAGAATTGTCTTCTGTTTATGATATTGTTGTTACTCATGGGAATGGCCCACAGGTTGGAATGATTAATATGGCTATGGAAGTTTCTCATGAAGAGTTACAAATGCCTAAGGTTCCTTTTGCGGAATGTGGTGCTATGAGTCAAGGTTATATTGGTTATCATTTACAACAGGCGATTGAAGAAGAATTGTTAAGAAAAAAGATGCGTAAACATTGTATTACTTTGTTAACTCAGGTTGTTGTTGATAAGAAAGATCCGGCATTTTCTAATCCAACAAAACCTATTGGAAATTTTTATACGAAAGAAGAAGCTGATCAGTTAGCTAAAGAAAAAGGATATGTATTTAAAGAGGATGCAGGAAGAGGATATCGAAGAGTTGTTCCTTCTCCTGAACCTAAAAAAATTGTGGAATCAAAATCAATTGATATGTTGCTAAATCATAGAAATATTGTTATTGCAGGTGGTGGCGGTGGTATTCCAGTAGTTTATCATTATCATAAATTAAAAGGTATAGATGCTGTTATTGATAAAGATAAAACTAGTGCTAGGATCGCTATTGATATTAAAGCGGATGTTTTCTTGATTTTAACAGCAGTTGAAAAAGTTTGTATTAATTATAATACTGCGAATGAGAAAGGGCTTGATTTTTTAACACCAAAACAGGCACGTTATTATATGCAAACGGGAGAATTTAAACAGGGTAGTATGTTACCTAAGATTGAAGCTTGTCTTACTTTTGTTGAACATAATAGACGTGATGCTTGTGCATTAATTACTTCGTTGGACAAAATGAAGGAAGCTTTAGATGGAAAAACTGGAACAGTAATTAGTAGAAAGGAAATTTAATTATGGCTACGAGGAAAAAAAGAAAAGGTTTTATAACGGCTTTTTCGATTATCTTTATTTTGATTTTTCTATTGGGTTTGCTAACGTATGTATTACCAGCAGCTCAATTTGATGGAGGAAATATTGTTAATGGTACAGGTGTTGTAAGAGCATCTTTATCTGATATTTTGATGTCTCCGATTTTAGGGTTTGAAAATGCAATTGATGTTTGTATTTTCGTACTTATTTTAGGTGGGTTTTTAGCGGTTGTTGCAAAAACAAAAGCATTGGAAACTGGTATCCAAGTATTAGTAAGAAAGTTGAAAGGTAATGAGTTGGCATTGATTCCAATTTTGATGTTTATCTTTTCTATTGCTGGTACTACTTATGGTATGTTGGAAGAGACAGTAGGTTTTTATGCTTTGTTAGCTGCCGCTATGGTTATGGCAGGGATGGATACGGTAGTATCATCCGCTATCGTACTATTAGGAGCAGGTTCTGGAGTTTTGGGATCTACTATTAATCCGTTTGCTGTTGGAGCAGCTGTTAGTGCTTTACCTGATAATGTAAAGGTAAATCAAGGTTTAATTATTTCTATTGGTGCTATTTTATGGCTTACCACTTTATTAATTTCCATTTTATTTGTTATGAATTATGCTAAAAAGGTTATTAAGAAAAAGGGTTCTACGATTCTTTCTTTAAGAGAAAGAAAAAATGTGGAAATGGAATATGGTGGCCATGTTGCTAAAAAGCAAGATAATGTTAAATTAACAAAAAAACAAATTATTACTCTTTGTTTATTTGGATTAACTTTCGTAATTATGATTATTGGATTTATTCCATGGGAAGAATTTGGAATTACATTCTTCAGTGGAACAACAGGATGGTTAACAGGTACTCCTCTTGGTAGTTGGTATTTCTATGAGGCTGCTTTATGGTTTTTAATAATGTCTGTTGTTATTGGATTTATTAATCGTACTGGAGAAAAAGAATTTGTTGATACATTTATTGATGGTGCTGATGATATGGTAGGAGTAATTTTAATTATTGCTATCGCTAGAGGTGCTTCTGTTTTAATGCAAAGTACATATTTAGATAACTATATTATTTATAATGCTGCTAATATTTTACAACTTGTACCTGAGTTTATATTTGCTCCATTGAATTACTTATTACATGTTGTATTATCTGTACTTGTTCCATCTAGTTCAGGTTTAGCAACGTTATCTGCACCTATTATTGGACCACTTGCTAATCAAGTAGGATATAGTGTTGAAACTACTATTATGACTATGGTTGCTGCTAATGGTTTGGTAAACTTGATTACACCAACTTGTGGAGCTATCATGGGTGGACTTGCTTTAGCTAAGGTTGAGTATACTACCTGGGTAAAATGGGCAGGAAAAGTTGTACTTACTATTGCTATTGCTAATATTATTATATTAACCTTCTTGATGGTAGTCCTTTAAGATAATTATTGAATTATTGATTAGATGTAAATTTATTTGTTTACATCTTTTCTTATGCATAAAAAGGGTGTTGAAAAATCAAGGATTTTCCTTTACAATAGTTAGATATAAAAGAAAGAGGACGATATTATGTTGCGTAAAGTAGTAAATCTAAAGGTATATGACTTTGATAGTTTTTTTGAGTCTTCTGAGACTTATGTAAAGTTTTCTCGTAAGAATCAACTTGGTTATATTTATCAAAATAATTATTATTGGAATGATATATTGATTTATCAAAGTCCTGATTATGATAATGTAGATGGTAAGGGGTTTTATTTTGTAGGATTTCATTTTGATGTGGATCAGGTTTCTTCATTAAATAAAAGAATACGTAGAATTCATGGAGATATGACTGAAGTAAGTGAAGTTGAAAATGATGATAGTGTTTCTGTTTTTGTGAATTATTCTGATGGTTCTACTTTGTCATATCATGGAAAAAATCGTGATGAATTTTATGATAAAGTGTTGAAGTTTAGTAAATAAATTTATAGTGAATCCTGATTATAAAAATATTAGAAATGTCTAGTATTTTTTTTTATTGTGTGATATAATTGGGAGCGACGTAAGAAGAGGTGTGAAGTATGAATAAAAGAAATGTTGCGATTATTGCGCATGTAGACCATGGTAAAACTACATTAGTTGATGGTATTTTGAAACATTCTGGTATGTTTCGTGATAATGAAGATGTTTCTAATGTGTCAATGGACTCTAATGCGTTAGAAAAAGAACGTGGTATTACTATTTTAGCAAAAACAACTGCTTTAGATTATAAGGGTGTACGTATCAATATTTTAGATACACCAGGACATGCTGATTTTGGTGGAGAAGTTGAACGTATTATGA
>CALVSH010000072.1 GCA_944358945.1 uncultured Bacilli bacterium | reverse complement strand
ACTGGTTATGAATTTTTAGTCAAAATTCTGGTCAAATCTTTAAGATTGTTGATATATAAAGAAAAATCATAAAGTATCTTCCTTTATGATTTTGATATCTAGATTTGATAAGGAGTTTTGGTAATGAAAAGGTATAGAAAAGAGATAGTGGCAGGTGTCTTATTAGTGGTAATGATTTTAGTTTGTTCCATGTCATATGCTTATGCCATGTCTGTCCCAGTTTCTAGTGTAATTATTACTTCAGAAAATGTAAGTTTTGAAGAAAAAGTACCAGGTTCATGGCGAGTAGAGAAGAGTGCCAAGTGGATAAGTAAGAGTAGGGCTAGAGTAACGTTTGATGTAGATACTATTTTAATGGCCAAAGAAGAAGCTAGTGATATTATTTTTGTTGTAGATACATCTGGTTCTATGGAAGGTAGTAAACTAGACCAAGTAAAGACAGATTCTATTAACCTTATTAATGACGTACTATCTAATACAAATAACCATGTTGCCTTAATAGAATTTAATTCTTATGCAACAATACACACGGATTTTACTAATGATAAAGACTTATTGATTAATGAAATACAGTCATTAGAAGTAAGTAACTCAACAAACTATTATAATGCTTTCCTTAAGGTAGATGAACTTTTACAAAGTTATCAAAAACAAGATAATAGAGAAGTCGTTATGATGTTTTTAACAGATGGCTATCCTTATGAGGGAAATCCTAATCAGATAGTAGAATATCAATACTTAAAAGAGGCTTATCCTTATTTAACTATTAACGCTATTCAATATGAAATGGGAGATACTATAATAGAGTCATTAAAAGAAGTTAGTGATAATCAATATATAGCTCATCAAGATAATCTAGGTGAGGTTTTAGGAGAAGCAAGTATTACCGCTATTCCCTATGCAGAGTTTCAAATCATCGATTATATAAATAATGATTATTATACATTAGATTCTGTAGATGATATTAAAGTAAGTGACGGGGAAGTATCTTTAACAGTAGAAGGTGGTGTACAAAAAGTAATTTGGACTATTGATAATTATCTATCTGGAAGAGGTGCAAAACTAACGATGGATTTATCTTTAAAAGATGAATATATTGGAGAAGGAGGAGTCTATCCGACTAATAAAAAAGAAGAAGTAATATCTTCAATTGAAAATCAGAATGAAGACGTGAATAGTAATTTAACGCCAACACTCACAGAGAAATATCAAGTTATTTATGATGGTAATGCACCGGATGGAAGTAGTGTAGAGAATATCCCTGATAGCGAATCACAATCCGTTTTTGATACAGTAGAAATTACAGAAGCAGAACCTACTTGTAGTGGATATATCTTTCAAGGATGGGAGATAGTTACTGAGGGTGTAAAGAAAATAGGTAGTGACTATTTTGTGATGCCAGAGGAAAACGTTACTTTACGAGCAAAATGGTCTAAGATAGAGTTAGCTAAATCAATGGATGGCGTTGTCAGTGAACAAGGTGATCCTATTATGGCTGGTAGTGATTGGTGGACAGATGACTATGATAAGACAAGTGTTACTAGTATAGAGTTTAAGACCGATACTGATATCCCTGATACAGCAATTTATTCCTGGGACGCTTCTCTTGCCGGAGATAGAAGTGTCATTGCTTACCTAGAAGATGATGGAAGTGGTAATGAAACATATAAAGTTACTATTGGTGGACGAGGTGGAGTTATTGCATCTAATGGTAATGCGTTATTTGGTTCTTTAAATGATCCTTTTTCTAATGTGATTAGTATAAATTTGATAAATTTAGATACTAGTCAAGTTAAAGATATGAGTTCTATGTTTAGAGAAGCTCATAATTTAACTGATTTAGAATTAGGGAATTTCAATACGTCTAATGCTACTAATATGTCGTTTATGTTTTCAAACTGTCATAGTTTAACAACTATAGATACTAGTGGTTTTGATACCTCAAAAGTATGGGATGTGCAGTATATGTTTTATAACTGCCAGAGTTTAGTTGATTTAGATGTTAGTCATTTTGATACTTCACTAATTATTAATATGTCTCATATGTTTCAACAATGTTATAATTTAGAAAAATTAGATGTAAGTTCTTTTCAAACGGATAATGTTACAAACATGTACGTTATGTTTTTGGATTGTAGAAGTTTAACGGAGTTAGATGTTAGCAATTTTAAGACATCTAATGTAAGAGATATGACCAGTATGTTTCAAGGATGTAATAAAATAACATATTTAGATGTTAGTGGATTTGATACCAGTAGTGTAACAACTATGCAAAGTATGTTTCATGGATGTAGTAATTTACTAGAATTAAATGTTAGTAACTTTAACACTTCAAAAGTAACAAATATGGGCGCTATGTTTAGAAGTTGTTCTAGTTTAGTAGAGTTGGACTTAAGCAACTTTATAACAAGTCAAGTTACAAATATGAGTTACATGTTTAATTCTTGTAATAATTTACAGTCTTTAAATTTAAATAGCTTTGATACTTCTAGTGTAACAACTATGATTAATATGTTTAATGGATGTAGTAGTCTAATAAGTTTGGATGTTAGTCGATTTAATACATCAAATGTAACTAATATGAGTTATATGTTTTGTGGTTGTAGTAGTTTAACAGAATTAAATGTTAGTAATTTTAATACTTCTAAGGTAATTACTATGTCTGGTATGTTTTTAGGGTGCAGTAGTTTAATAGATTTGAATCTTACAGAGTTTAATACATCAGTGGTTATTGATATGTATCAAATGTTTCAAGGTTGTAGCAGTTTAATAAATTTAGATATTAGTCAATTTAATACAAGTAATGTAACTAGTATGGGACAGATGTTTTATGGTTGTGTTAATCTAAAAAATCTTGATTTCAGAAATGCAGATTTCAGTTCTGTTACAAGTTTTGTAAATATGTTTTATAGAACTTCTAATTTGGAAGTTATTGTAAAGGACGAAGCTGCCAGAGTTTGGATGCAGGATAGATTAGGAAGTAATGGTACTGCGATTATTTCTGTATAAAAAAGAACTGTTGGAGAATTTT
>CALVSH010000071.1 GCA_944358945.1 uncultured Bacilli bacterium | reverse complement strand
AGCTATTTTAGCTGGTAATGACTTAATCATCACAACCGATTACGAAAAAAGCATAAAAGAAATAAAAGAAGCGATTGAAAATAAAATAATGGATGAATCTCTAATAGACAAATTAGCTTTTAGAGTAATTGCTTGGAAGTATTATAAAGGTCTCCTATTTGAACAACAAAAGTAATTACATCATGATAGATAACAAGACATTCTATTTAAGGATGTCTTTTTTTAAAAAGGTGGAATAAAAACTTGACATTTGAATAAATATTCAAATATAATGATATTATCAATTGAATAATCATTCAAATGAAAAGGAGAGTAATATGAAAAAAAGTTATAAGTTAGAAAATTTAGATTGTGCCGCTTGTGCTGCTAAAATGGAAGAGGCAATTAAAAAGGTAGAAGGAGTAAACGATGTATCTGTCAATTTTATGTTACAAAAACTAAAAATAGACATGAATGAAGAAAATTATGATACAATCATAAAAGAAATAAAAAGAGTATGTAAAAAGGTAGAACCAGATTGTAAAATATTGGATAAATAGGTGAATATATGACAAAGAAAGAGAAAAAAGAGCTAACAAAGATTCTAATAACTATAATAATTTTATTCATAGTAACACTATTACCACTTGATATGAAAGTAAAATTTATATTATATATAATTGCATATTTAATAGTGGGATATATTGTAGTAATAAAGGCCATCCAAAATATATTATCAGGCCAAGTATTTGATGAAAACTTTTTAATGAGTATCGCAACCATAGGTGCTTTCATAACAGGAGAATATATAGAAGCAGTACTTGTTATGTTGTTATATCAAATAGGTGAACTATTTCAGTCATATGCCGTTGGAAAATCTAGAAAATCAATTACTGAGTTAATGGATATAAGACCAGATTATGCAAACATTGAAGTAGACGGAAAAGTAATAAAAACTGATCCAGAAGAATTAAAAGTAGGAACAACAATTATTATTAAACCAGGTGAAAAAGTACCTTTAGATGGTATTGTAGAAAAAGGAGAATCTACACTAGATACTTCTGCGTTAACAGGAGAGTCTCTACCAAGAAAAGTAACAGAAAATGACCAAGTACTAAGTGGTTGCATCAATAAAACAGGCTTGTTAACAGCAAGAGTAACAAAAGAGTTTGAAGAGTCAACAGCATCTAAAATTTTAGACTTGGTAGAAAATGCTAGTAACAAAAAGGCTAAAGCAGAAAACTTTATCAGTAAATTTGCAAAGTACTATACGCCAATTGTCGTAATACTTGCACTATGTCTTGCGTTTCTACCTCCCATCTTTATTCCAGAGGTAACAGTCTTAGAATGTATAAAAAGAGCTATGACATTTCTTGTAATCTCTTGTCCCTGTGCTCTAGTAATCTCAGTACCTTTAGGTTTCTTTGGTGGAATCGGTGGAGCATCACGTCAAGGTATCTTAATAAAAGGAAGTAACTACATGGAAACACTAGCAAACACCAAGACAGTTGTTTTTGATAAAACAGGAACGATAACGGAAGGAAAGTTTCAAGTAGTAAAAGTAAATGCTAAACAACAAGAAAAATTATTAGAATTAGCTTCTCTTGCAGAATCATATTCAACCCATCCTATTGCAGAGGCAATTAGAGAAAAATTTTCAAAAAAATTAGATAAAAAGAGAGTAAAGAAAATAAAGGAAATCGCTGGACAAGGTATTCAAGCAGAAATAGATGGAAAAAAAGTTTATGTTGGAAATGACAAACTATTACAATCTCAAAAAATAAAAGTACCAAGTACAAATGAATTAGGAACAATTGTCTATGTTGCAGAAGAAAAAACATGTTTAGGCTACATTGTGATAGCAGACAAAATAAAAGATAACGCCAAGCAGGCAATCAGTGAATTAAAACAGAAAAGTCATGTAAAACAAACCATAATGTTAACTGGAGACAAAAAAGAAATTGCCGACGATATAGCAAAACAAGTAGAAATTGATAAAGTGCATTCAGAACTATTACCCCAGGATAAAGTAGAACAACTAGAAATAATTTTAAAAAAGCAAACAGCAAAAGAAAAAGTAGCTTTTGTAGGAGATGGAATCAATGACGCACCAGTATTAACAAGAGCAGATATTGGAATTGCCATGGGGGCTTTAGGAAGCGATGCCGCAATAGAAGCTGCAGACGTAGTCATTATGGATGATGATATTTCTAAAATTAGTACAGCTATTTCCTTGTCTCAGCGAACAATCAGAATAGTAAAACAAAATATATATTTCGCCATTGGTATCAAAGTGTTTTTCTTACTTCTTGGTGCCTTAGGACTAGCGAATATGATGGAAGCAGTCTTTGCTGATGTAGGAGTTTCTATAATTGCCATCCTTAATTCTATGAGAACATTAAAAGTATCAAACAAAAAGAGATAACAACTATCTCTTTTTTAGTACAATATTAGAAATAAAACGGGGAAAAATCCGAAATAAATTAATAAACAAACTTTCCCACCATAAATCTTGAATTACCTCTTCTCGACTAGAGAAAAAATCATGTTGTAAAAGAATACGCTGTCTAATACCAAGACATTTAAGTAAAATTAAATTATCGTTTTTTAAGGTCGAGTTACCTAATTTTGCACTTTCACAATAAAACATCTTACAAGTAAAATTACTTGTGGTACATCCTTGTCTACTAGCATACTTACATAATCGACAACAACCATTTTCGTATTTTTTGTTTTTTCTTTGAACTAGACATTGATTTTTATGAAATTGGCAAAGGTTTTTATCACGATAATAACTATCTATTTGACAACATAAAGTATCATAAATGTATTCAATTCTCGCTTTTCTAGATTTAATATTTAAGGCATCTAAAACAAAGTCAATAGGAATAAAGCTCTTATAATTTGAAAAATGAACAAATCGACACAGGGAAGAACGATAAAAAAACAATTTGTTTTCAAACTTCTCTAAGTCTTTGATAGATTGGATAGAAATAACAATTTCCATAATCATCACCTAATGTAATTATAAAAAAACAACTTCCAACTGTAAATAGAGAAAATTCATAATACAAAATAAAAGAATTGTTAGAAATGATGATTTGTAATATCAAAAAAAGTAAGTTAATATACCAATATGCAAATAGGAAAATATAAACTGGATACTACACAAGAAAAAATTGTAAGAGATACTAGCAAATATCTATTAGTAACAGCAGGAGCCGGATCAGGAAAAACATTAACAATTCTAGGAAAGATTGCGTATTTAGTGAACGTTAAAAACATAATGCCAAGTGAAATATTATGTATTTCCTTTACGCAGGCTGCTAGTACAAGTCTCAAGAATAAATTAAAGAAAGAACTCAACTTAGATATTCCAACTTATACCTTTCATAAGTTATCTTTAGAAATTTTAAAAGAATCAAAAAAGTCATATGAAATAAGTGATCCAGATTTATTGGATTTAATAACAGAAGAGTTTTTTGAACAAGATATTCTTACATCAACGTATTTATTAAAAGAAATATGTACGTATTTTAAAGAAGGAAAACAAAATTTTCAAAAGTCTTATCAAAAAATAAAACAAAATAAGTATCTTCAACTAAATCAATTAAAACATCTATGTATCACTTTTACCAGATTGATGAAATGTAACGATTATAATTTATCAGACTTTACAAAATTTTTAAAAAGAATCAAATCTCTAAATTACTTTCGTTATAGAAAAGAAAAGATTGTGTTAGAGTTAATTTTAAATATCTATATCAAGTATGAGTCTTATTTAAAAGAAAACCAAGAAATAGATTTTGATGATATGTTAATAAAAGCCACCAATTATTTAAAACAGAAAGAATATTCTCCAACAATAAAATATATTATTATAGATGAGTATCAAGACACTTCTTATATTCGCTTTCAATTAATAAAAGAATTGTTAATAATAACGGATGCCAACTTAATGGTAGTGGGAGATGATTTTCAATCGATTTATAAGTTTACTGGTTGTGATGTATCCTTATTTACTAACTTTTCCAAATACTTTAAAGAGGCAAAAATAGAAAAATTAGAAAAAACATATAGGAACAGTGAAACATTAATAAAAATAGCCGGAAAATTCATTATGAAGAATAAAAATCAAATGAAAAAGAATTTGTATTCTGATAAAGTATTAACAGAACCAATAAAAATAATAAAATACGCAAACATACAAGAACAATTTTTAAATATAATAGACAAATTATCTGAATATCCTCAAAATAAAATTTTAGTACTAGGTAGAAATAATAAGGATATAAACAAAATATTAAATGACAAAATTAAATATAAAGAAGAAAAAATAATCATAGAAAAATATCAAGAATTAGACATTACTTATATGACAGTGCATAAAGCAAAGGGTTTGGAAAGTGATAATGTAATCATAATTAATTTAGAAAATAAAGTAAATGGTTTTCCCAACCAGTTAAAAGAAGAACCACTAACTAGACTAGTGACCAAGGAGGAAGACAGATATCTATATAGTGAAGAGCGGAGATTATTCTATGTAGCTTTAACCAGGACAAAAAATTATGTCTACTTATTAGTACCTAAAAAAAATCCCTCTATATTTATAGAAGAATTAGAACAAATTATTTATGATGTAAAAAAAGAACAAAACTTTTCCAAATTATTATCTAAAATTAACAAATAATCATATCATCATAACTATCTTAGCAGAAACAAAAAAGAGCTTTCTTTAAAGTAGAAAACTCTAATTCATAATTTATCAGAATACAATCAATATCAAAAATGATTTTTTAATAAGTAAGGCATCCCATTTTAGAATAAATTTTCATTGTCGTTGCTATTAGCATTGTCTTCACTATCAACATTATTATCTTTTCCCTCATCTGGATTATCAGTGATATCCTCAGTTGCATCATCAGAACTAGCATCATCACTTGGTAAAGCAGAAACAGTTAAAGTCAATCCTTCAGCCATATTAATTTCCTTACCAGGACGAACACTTTGTTTTAAAATAATATTTTCTTCTTCGTTTTCATCTTCTTCATAGACAACTTGATAAGAAATACCAACTTCATTTAAAATCTCAATTGCTTCTTCTAAAGTCATACCACGAACATCGGGCACCTCAACTCTAGTGTCTAATACTCCAAAGGTCAAGGTAATTACAGCATTTTCACGAACTTTACTACCAGCTTTCTTACTTTGTTTAACAACGACACCAACTTCATCTTCTTCTGTAGTTAATACAGTTTTTTGTTGATAACTAAGTTTTGCTTGATCCAAAATTGCCGTTGCTTCTTCATAAGAATAACCAAGGACATTAGGTACTTCAATATTATTCTCTTGATAATAACGATAGCCAAATACCCCAATAACACCAGCCATACCAATTACAAGAATTAGTAGAATGAAAACTAAAAATTTAGAAAAGAAACTAGATTTCTGCCTCTCCTTAGGAGCTTTTTCTTTAACCACTTTAGTCTTGTGTTTTGTCTTAGTTTTATTTTTATTTTTATTTTTATTCTTAGTTTTACCTCTTTTACTTTTTTTATCTTTCTGTTTTTTATTATTTTCATCATTATCTTCTATAAATGAATTTCCACACTTTTTACAATATAAAGCCTCTTCTTCATTTTCTGTCTGACAAACAGGACATATTTTCATAGCATCACCTCACTATCATTATAGCGAAAAGTACCATCTTTTTCAAATTTCAAAAAGTAAAGTGCCTTGTAAATAAAAGGAAAAGAGTCTAACTTTAACAAATAGAAAAAATAAACAGTGGTATAATAAAACGAGAAAGGATATGATGAGATGGATTTAAAGAAACTATTTGGATATGAAGGAAAAAAGGTTGTGATAACAGGTGCAGCATCTGGAATGAGTAAATCAGCAACTGAATTATTATTAGATTTAGGTGCAGAAGTATATGCAATTGATATTAATAAAATTGACTTACCGGTAAAGAAAGCATATCAAGCAGATTTAAGTAAGAAGGAAGAAATTGATAAAGTTCTAGCAGATTTACCAGAAAAGATTGATGCTTTATTTTTGTGTCATGGTATTGCTGGATTCAAAGGAAAAGAATTATTAGTTCAAAAAGTAAATTTCTACAGTCAGAAATATATGACAGAACAATTATTAGACAGAATTAACGATCATGGATCAGTTACCTATATTGCTTCAGTAGGAGGTTTTGGATGGCAACAAATATATCCAAAAGCCGTAGAACTTATTAATCTAAATTCCTGGGATGAGGCAATGAAATGGTATGATGATCATCCAAAAGAAATAGAAAGTGCCTATGTATTTGCGAAACAATGCTTACTTTCTTATGTAACATATAAATGTATGAGTCCAGAATTTATCAATAGAAAAATAAGAATTAATGCAATTAATCCAGGTGATACAACAACAGGATTAACAGATGATTTTAATAAATCAACCAGTCCAACCGGAAATGCAGAAGAGGGAGCTCAGATGATTGAGAATATCTTCTTAAAAAGTTGGAACGGTTATGCAGCAGAACCTAAAGATATGGGATATCCAATGGTAGTAATAGGAAGTGATATTTGCTCTTATATGTCTGGTCAGTTAATCTACATTGATTATGGATTAACTTCAAATTGGACAAGTATGGCTTTGTTAAACGCCAACAATAAAACAATTGAGGAAATATCACAGGAATCAAATTCATAAAAAATAATCCACAAAAACTGTGGATTTTTCATATGAAAAAGAAAGAAATCTTGTTTTTTTGTCTAGATATGTTTATTCTTTGTTAATCCTAAATATTTAGGTAACTCCTTAGGAGATTTAAAAATATCCATAGAACTATATTTATCTATCATAGTAACAAGCCAAGCTTCTCTATATTTAGGTGGTGTAATATTAAGAGGAAACATATGTCTTCTAATAATATTATCAATTTTTTCATCCACCAAATCTGGAAAATAAACAGAAGCATTTTTAGCTGCTTGTCTGGCATGAATAAAGCCATGTTTTTCAAACAATTTTTTCTTTCTTCGTATTAATTTATGTTTAGAATTTTGCCAAGGTTCATCATAAAAGTCATGTAATAGCCCACCGATAGCAGCACTACGATAGTCCCAATTCAATTTTTTAGCCCATAAATAAGAAAGAATAGATACCATTAGACAATGTTCAAAAACACTGCAACTTTCATGATGAACAAAATCTTTTCTCTTTATCATTTCTGAATGTTCAATAATAGGTTTTACAATCTCATAATATTCAGTATTAGTTGTCAAGAAAAAATATAACTTAATTTGCTGTTTCTTAGTCACGTTAACCACTCCATTTTGAATAATACTATAGATAGTAATAATCGTCAATTAAATAATAGTGAATTAAATAAATAATTAAATAAACTGACAAGTAAGAGTGTAAATAAAAACTACTAAAGTAAACTGATTTACATAGTAGTTTCTTTTTTATATATTTATAATTATTATAGTTTTTTATGTAACTTTAATAAAGAAATTAACATCTTATCACGATATTCAGCAAGGCTTTGATCGTCGTTTCCAATCTCTCTTGGTCGATTTCTCATAGCTTCTTCGACACCTTCTCTAGCAATTTCTGGAAATTCTTCTGGGAAATCCTTAAAATCTGCCATATCATGTAACCATAAACTGATAGAAGGGTTTAGATGCTTCATAAGGCCATCAATATGACCTTCGCCACCACCAAGTTCAAAAACTAAACTTGGCCCCATAATCGCCCATCTAAGACCAGGTCCATAAGTAACGGCCTTATCAGCATCCTCAATTGTACAAACACCATTCATGACCAAATCACAAACTTCACGATAAACGGCCATCTGAATTCTGTTACATATGAATCCCAAAGCTTCTTTCTGCAAAACAACAGGTTCTTTATCAATCATTTGATAAAATTCTTTCGCTACATCCAATACATGAGTATCAGTTTTATCACCTTTAGTAAGTTCTACAAGTGGAATTAGGTGAGGTGGATTATAAGGGTGTGCTCCTATAAATCTTTCTGGATATTTAGCGTTCTTAGCAATTTCAGTAATCAATAATCCAGAAGTCGAAGAAGAAATAATAGTGTCTTTAGAAGTATATTGTTCCATTTCTTCAACCATTTTTTGTTTTATTTCATAACTTTCAGGTCCAGACTCAGTAATAAACTGAACCTCTTTTACTGCCTCTTCCATAGAAGTAGTATAATAAATTCTACCTTCAATTTCAGTGATTTCACTTTCGTTAACTACATCATTATTTTTTAAATTAAGTAAACTTTCATGAATTCTTTTTTTAGCTAATTCAAGTTTTTCATCTGTTAAATCATAAACATTAACAGTTAAACCTTTCAATGAATAATACAATGCCCAGCTATAGCCAATAACACCAGCTCCAACACAGGCAACTTTTTTTATATCTTTTGCTTCCATATCATACCTCCATATTTATTGTAAGACTAAAAGAATAAATAGGCATATAAAAAATAAAAAAATAGTGTTAAGTAGTGTCCAAAATTAA
>CALVSH010000070.1 GCA_944358945.1 uncultured Bacilli bacterium | reverse complement strand
GTAGAAATTGTACGCAGTTTTTTAAGGCAATAGAAAACTCTCTTAATCCTTGATATATAAGGAAATAAGAGAGTTTTTATATACTCAAAGTGTTTAAAACGGGATTATATCCTGTTTTTTTTTAATTTATAAGTATTAGAACAAAAGAATTTATGAAACACAAAAAAAGAGATAAACCTGACAAGCGTTATCTCTACTTTTTATTAACCACTATATATAATACTTCATCTACAATAAATCAATCAAACTATTCTTTATTTCTTTTTCATCAACTTTTTCAATAATATCAAGTAACTTTTGCCTTTTTTTATACAATTTCAACAACTCTTCATATTCCTTCAATTTATTAACCACTATATGAATCTGTTTAAATATAGCATTACGACTAACATGATAGTTCTCAGCCATCTCACCTAAAGAAAGATTTTGAAAGTAATAATCTTCAAAATACCGTCTTTGTTTTTCTGTAAACAACCCTTGATATAAATCATATAATTCTCCATAATAAACAAAATCTTCCATACTAAGCTCCTAAATACATAATACCATCTAAAATAATTAGAAAAATACCAATAATACTATAAATAATAGTCGTCCACTTTTTTCGATAAATAATCTGATTATTATACGCCATAACTAACAAGGTAAGTCCCAGGAATAATTGAAACAAATAGATAATAGATGAATCTATAATATACCAAACAAATAACCCTGCTGTTAAAAAGGTAAAAACTAATTGAATATCAATAAAAACAATATTAAATTTGGTAATTTTTCTAGGTTCATTTTTTACTTTATCACGTTTTTTCTTTTTTATCATATTACATCATATCCTTAAATAAACCATATATATATTTTTCAATATCAAATACCTGTAAATCTTCTTTTGCTTCACCTAATCCAATAAATTTAACAGGTAAGCCTAATTGTTCTTTAATTGCTAAAACAATTCCACCTTTAGCCGTACCATCTAATTTTGTTAATACAATTCCTGTAATATTGGTAATTTCTTGAAAAGACTTTGCTTGACTAATTCCATTTTGTCCCGTAGTAGCATCAATAACTAATAAAGTTTCATGAGGACCACCAGCAATTATCTTATCAATAACTTGATTCATCTTTTCAAGTTCTTTCATCAAATTAACTTTATTTTGTAGTCTTCCTGCTGTATCAATCAATACAACATCATAATCTCCTTCTTTTGCCTTAGAACAACCATCATAAACAACACTGGCAGGGTCACTTCCGTCTTCTTTTCCAAAGAAATCAACACCTATTCTTTCACTCCAAAGTTCCAATTGCTCACGAGCTCCAGCTCGGAAAGTATCAGCTCCTACTAGTAAAACTTTCTTTCCTTCTTGCTTCATTCTCCAAGCAATCTTCGCAATTGTTGTAGTCTTTCCTACACCATTTACCCCAACAAATAAAAGTACCGTTGGTCCCTCTTCTTGATAAGCTATCTTACTAGACAACACTTCGTCATTAACATAAATAATAAATAACTCATCTACAATAATTTCTTTCAATAACTCTGGATCACTAATCTTTTCTTTCACAGCACGATCCTTCAAACGATCAATAAACTCCATAACAGTATTAACACCAATATCTGCCATAATTAAAATTTCTTCTAATTCTTCAAAATAATCATCATTAATCGTTCTATATTTATTTGTTAAATCTGCAAGTTTTGATACAAAACCACTTCTAGATTTACTAAGTCCTTTTTCATAAACTTTTACTTCTTCTTGTTCAACTTTCTCTTCTGTCTCATTCTTAGACTGAAACATTGTCTTTATCTTATTAAATAATCCCATATACACAATAACAATAAGTAATAACTTATTGATCTCCTTTCTTATATCAACAAAAATATTTTAACATAGAAAAATTATCTTTACAAACCAAGAAAAAAGCAGATAACTTTTAAACCCGCTTTAATACACTTTAATGATATTACAAATCTATTTCTTTCTCCCCTGGTTACGAAGAGTTAATACCTTTTGTGAAACTTCCTTATATAACTCACGATTATCAGCATAATTTTTAGTACCAGCTACATATTCTTAAAGAATAGATATCCTTGTATTTCTCCTAAATTATTATAACTTAGTACTTAACTAATATCTTCTTCTCAATCGCTCATATATCATACACTAATAAAAGAATATTGACAAGCATCATTAATACACAAAATTAGAAGGTGTAGACAAATCAAAAAAATTATAGTATAATTCTTTCGTCAGCTTAACGAAATCAAAAAGAAAGGAGATTTTATGAACAAACCAAATGAAACACGTATTGTTGTTTTAGGTGGTCTCGGAGAAGTCGGAAAAAATATGTATTGTGTAATGCATAACGACGCAATTGTAATTATTGATGCCGGTGTTAGTTTCCCAGAAAGCGAACTAATGGGAGTAGATTATGTTTTACCAGATTTTACATTTTTAAAAGAAAATGAAGACAAAATAAAAGCTCTTCTAATTACTCATGGTCATGAAGATCATATTGGAGGAATACCTTTTTTACTACAAAGTATTAATATTCCAGCTATATATGCACCAAATCATGCTAAAGAGTTAATCGCTGTAAAATTACAAGATAGAAACATAAGATATGATAATTTATTTGTATATACGGAAGACACAAAATTAAAATTTAAACAAATAGAGGTAGAATTCTTTAGAATCACCCATTCAATCCCAGATTCTCATGGTATTAGTATTAATACACCAGATGGAAGAATTGTAACGACAGGTGATTACAAATTTGATCTAACACCAATTGGTCCAATGGCTAATCTATATAAAATGGCCTCTCTTGGAGAAAAAGGTGTAGATCTTTTAATAGGAGATTCTACAAATGCTTTAAATGAAGGTTTTTCAACCAGTGAATCAGTAGTAGATGAAACCTTAGGAGAAATGTTTGATAAATGTAAGACAAACCGCATTATTATCGCAACATTTGCTTCAAACATTTACCGTATCAAACACATTTTTGAGACTTGCTATAAACATAATAGAAAAATATGTATCTTTGGTAGAAGTATGGAAAATAACATTAATATCTCTACCAATGCTGGATATATCAATCATAAAGAATTATTAGTATCCGCAGAAGAAGCTAACAACTTAAAACCTGGAGAAGTAACAATTCTATGTACGGGAAGTCAAGGAGAACCATTAGCAGCTCTATCAAGAATTTCTAATGGTACTCATAAACAAATAAAATTAAGACCTGACGATGTAGTAATATTCTCATCCAGTGCAATTCCAGGAAATGCCTTAAGCATCTCAAAAACCATTAACAAACTATATTTAAAAGGTGTTAAAGTATATACCAATAGTTCTCTTGCTGACTTACATACATCAGGACATGCCAATGAAGAAGAAATCAAATTAATGATTCGATTAATTAAACCAAGATACCTAATGCCATTCCATGGTGACTATAGAATGTTAAAAAGACAAGCAGATATAGGAATCAGTTGTGGTATACCAAAGGAAAATACCTTTATCCTTAAAAACGGTGATAGTCTAATTCTAAAAGACCACGTAATCACAAAAGGAAAAAGTATGCCAGGTGCCGATGTCTATGTAGATGGAAATAGAATTGGAGAAATTGGTAGTGCCGTAATCAAAGACAGAAAGATTATGGCTAATGATGGAATCTTAGTAGTAATCGTAAATGTAAACATAAAAAAAAGAGAACTATTAATCAAACCAAACATTACAACAAGAGGATTTGTTTTAGTAAATGAAAACGAAGAATTAATTCATAAAATAGAATCCAAAGCTGAAACAATTATTAAATCCGATTTAAAAAATCCTAAAACAACATTCCAATCATTAAAGAGTGATATAACAGAAGAATTATATCCATTCATTAATGCATTGACAGGTAGAAAACCAATTATTCTACCAATTATATTAGATATAAAAAAAGATAAATAAAACTCTAATGGAAAATCCTCTATTAGAGTTTTAAATTGGATTTTCTTATAATGTATAGTATAATAGTCCTAATTTGAAAGGAGAAAATCAAAAGAATGGAAACAAAAATATTAAAAGAGATACAAACAATATTAACAGCAGATTTACCAAGAAATCAAAACTGTATCTCTTTGTATGATGTGACAAAAGTTATTATGACAATGAAAAACAACTATTCACAAATGAAAAAGAAATATGAAGATACTATGAAAAGCAAAATAAAATCCAGATATGATAATCCTCTATTTTTTATTCACCCACTTAACAACGACAAAAAACTAATGCATATAACTTTTAAACCTGATGCAAACCATTATCGAGAAGATATTGTACTAAAAAAAGAAAATAATAACCTATATATAGTCAAAAAAGATTATCGAATGAACAATTATAGTTATTTTACTAATGTCTATCCATGCATCAAAAATGAACTATCTAGTCTTTATGATGAACTCCTAAACTACTCAAAATTTATAAATCAAAACAAATACAATATCCCATCAACAAACTCCAACTTCCTTGTAAATATAAAAGATAACTATACTAGTATTCATATTAATTCACCAGAAAACCAAGAAGAATATCTATTTAGTCTCAATAACTATTACACCTACAATAATTGCTCTTATGATAATAACGATGAAAAAACAGATGAGATTTTCAAGCATATATTTATAAAAATCGATGATTGTCCAGAATGGAGTAAAACTTATTTATACCAAATTAGACAAGAACAACTAACAAAAGAAAATAATAAACAAAATATAAAAACGAAAAATTTTCCACAAATAAAATAAGTGGAATTTTTTTATAAATAAATATATTCAACAAAAAAAGAAGAAACTATTTTGCTTCTTCTTGTGCTCTCGTTTCACGAACAACAGTAATTTTTATGGTTCCAGGATACTTCATATTAGCTTCAATTTCTTCTTTTACTTCTCTCGCAACTCTATGTGCTTCTAAATCATCAACCTCATCAGGTTTAACAATAACACGTAACTCACGACCTGCTTGAACAGCATATGTTTTTTCAACACCCGCAATATGATTTCCCACTTCTTCAAGTTGAGAAAGACGTTTAATATAATTTTCCAAAGAATCATTTCTAGCTCCTGGACGCGATGCAGATAATGCATCCGCAATCGCTACAATACTAGCAATAACACTAGTAGGGTTAGTATCTCCATGATGAGAAGCAATCGCATTAATAATAATGGCGTCTTCTTTATACTTCTTCGCAATATTAACACCGATTTCTACGTGACTACCTTCTACTTCATGATCAATTGCTTTTCCAATGTCATGTAATAGACCAGCACGTTTAGCTAAAGTAACATTTTCACCAAGCTCTGCGGCAAGTAATCCAGATAAATGAGCAACTTCTAAAGAATGTTGTAAGGCATTTTGACCATAACTAGTTCTAAAATGAAGTTTACCAATTATTTCAATTAAATCAGGATCAAACTTTGTAAGTCCTAATTCAAAAGTAGCATCCTGCCCATATTCAATAATTTGTTGTCTCATATCTTGGCATACTTTATCATAAAGTTCTTCAATTCTTGTTGGATGAATTCTTCCATCCTTAATTAATGTCTCTAAAGTAACTCGAGCAATTTCTCGACGTAGCGGATCAAAACTAGATAAAACAACTGCTTCCGGAGTATCGTCAATGATTAAATCAACTCCTGTAATAGCTTCAATCGTACGAATATTACGACCTTCACGGCCAATAATACGTCCCTTCATTTCATCATT
This sequence comes from uncultured Bacilli bacterium, assembly GCA_944358945.1. Taxonomy (GTDB): domain Bacteria; phylum Bacillota_I; class Bacilli_A; order RF39; family UBA660; genus Faecimonas. The sequence goes on along the minus strand of CALVSH010000070.1, from coordinate 4,807 downwards.
TGGTAAATCAACAACAGTAACTGTCTGTTCACCAGCAATATCAGCAGCATACTTTTGCATAGAAGTAACAATCAACTCTCTAGCAGTTCTATCTGCCGTAAGTTTAGCTTCATTCTCACTTTCACGAACAAACTCTGCAATTTCTTTACTCATATTTTCTTTTACTTGACTCATAATCAAATCTCTAGCTTTTTCTTTACTGAAGCCAGAAATTTGTTCTAGTAACTCTAATTGTTGTTTTTTAATCTCATCCACTTTACTTTTTTCATTTTGGATTTCAACTTGTTTAAGAGAAAGTTTTTCTTCACGCTCATCTAAAGAAGCTTCTCTTTTTTGATATAATTCATCTCTTTTGTCAATACTCGCCTCTCTTTGTAATAAACGATTTTCTGATTCTTTAATCTCCGCTTTTTTTTCACGGATTTCTTTATCTAAATCCATCTTTAATTTATGTGCTTCCTCTTTTTGCTCCAATGCTGCATCTCTTTTCATCTTTTCAATATCTTTTTTTGCTTGTTCTCTAAGAGCTGCAACTTTCTTAGAAGCAACACTAACTCTGATACTATTTATAACAAACGCTATAAAAAGCCCCATAAGTAATCCAAGTACTATAAGTAAAATGGAGAAAATAGAACTATTCATAAATTCCCTCCATCTAGATTAAGGATAATACCTAAATCTAATTCTATTTTAGATTCATTTCTATGCCTTGTCAAGAAAAAGAAAAGTCCACCATAGGTGAACAAAACAAATTACTCTATTAATAATTTCATAATCTCAGCATAATCAGAATAAGGTAATCTCTGATCTAAAATTGCCATATAATTATCTCTTCCTTTTCCAATTACTGCAACGACATCACCTTTTTTAGCATATTGAAAGGCATAAGATATCGCATCTTGTCGACTACGAATAAAAGTATATTTTTTCTCCTTATGATTCCCAATCATGTCACTAGCAATCTCACTTGGATCTTCGTATCTAGGATCATCCATAGTGAAAACTATAAAATCAGCATAACGAAATAAAATATTACCTATTCTCGGTCTTTTTTCCATTTCTCTTCCACCAGCGGCTCCAGTAACCACGATAATTCTAGAATAATTAGATAAACTGCGTAAAAGGTTTAAAATACCGTTTTCCGTATGAGCATAGTCCAATAACACATCAAATCCCCTACTATCATGAAATACCTCTCTTCTTCCCAGGACACTAGGCAAACTAGGTATATCATGAACTATTTTTTCATATGGAACAGAAAAACTACTTACTAAAAGAAAGGAAAGAGCTACATTATAGACATTGTAAATTCCTAAAAAAGGACTAGTAATAGAGTAATTACAGCCATGATAAGCAAGTGCAAAATTGACGTTATCTTTACATTCCTTGATTTCAGAAACGACACAATCATTGTCATTATTGACACCAAATGTCACTTTACGATTAACAGTCAATAATTGACAATTTTCGTCATCTCCATTCACAACTATCATTCCATCACTTTTGCAAAGAGATGCCAATCGAAACTTACAATTTCTATAATTTTCAATAGTTTTATGAACATTTAAATGATCCTCTGTAATATTTGTATACCCTACTACATCAAAAGAAATAGAATCTACTCGATGATGAAGTAATGCTTCGCTAGACACCTCCATAACTATAACTTTACATTTGTGCTTTTTGACAACAGAAAACAAACGATAAAGTTCCTCTACACTTGGTGTGGTATTACCGATAGGATATATATCATCACCACAAAAAAGACCATTAGTACCAATATAAGCAGTAGGAATATATAAATTTAATAAATTTCTAGTAATAGTAGCTGTTGTCGTCTTACCATCAGTTCCGGTAATACCAATAAACGAAAAATCCTTACTAGAGACATCATAAAACTTTTCACAAATAGAAACCAATGCATGATCAACATCAGAAACCACGATATAAGGTACAGAAAAGTCTCCTTCACGATCAGCAATAACTGCTACTGCACCCTTTTTAATAGCATCATCTATAAAATCATAATGATCAACATAAAATCCATGAACCGCAATAAATAAATCACCAGGTTTCACACTTCTAGAATCCGTAGCTATTCCCAGGATATCAACATCATAATTACATTCTACTAACTGATTTAATTTTTTCATATACACCTCGTTTAATACTATGAAAAAAGAAGAAAAATATTATTTCTCTTTTTCCTTCTTTGAGTTAGTCTTCTGATCTAAACTGATATCATAATATTCACGAACCTTCGCCTCTATTTCGCTACACAATTCAGGATTATCCTTAAGAAGTAATTTAACATTTTCTTTACCCTGTCCTAGTTTTTCACCTTGATAAGAATACCAAGCTCCTGTTTTTTCCACAATATTTGCTTCAACTGCTAAATCTATAACTTCTCCTTCATGGGAAACACCTTCACCATACATAATATCAACAACAGCAGTTTTAAATGGTGGAGCAACCTTATTTTTTACGACCTTAATAGTAGTCTTATTACCAACAACACCATCTCCCATTTTCAACTGTTCATTACGACGAATATCTAAACGTATGGTAGAATAAAACTTCAATGCTCGTCCACCAGGAGTAGTCTCAGGATTTCCAAACATAACTCCTACTTTTTCACGTAATTGATTGATAAATATGGCAATCGTATTTGTTTTATTAATAGTACCTGATAACTTTCTCAAAGCTTGTGACATTAAACGAGCTTGAAGTCCTACATGAGAATCTCCCATTTCACCATCAATTTCAGCTTGTGGAACTAACGCTGCAACAGAATCAATAACAACAATACTAATAGCTTGACTACGTACTAAAGCTTCACAAATTTCTAAAGCTTGTTCTCCAGTATCTGGTTGTGAAAGCAACAACTCATCAACATTAACCCCTAAACGTTTTGCATAAACGGGATCTAAAGCATGCTCTGCATCAATAAATGCAGCACGTCCACCAGTCTTTTGTACTTCAGCTATCGCTTGCAAAGCAAAAGTAGTCTTACCACTAGATTCCGGACCATAAATTTCAATAATTCTACCTCTAGGATATCCACCTACTCCTAACGCAATATCTAAAGATAAACATCCGCTAGAAACGACATCAACCTTCATATGTTGACTATCTCCAAGTTTCATAATAGAACCTTTACCAAATTGTTTTTCAATATCGTTTAATACTTGTTCTAAGGCTTTATCTTTTGAAACTCCTTTACTTACATTTTTCATAAATCCTCCTATTTAATATCCAATTCGTTTTACAAATCCATTATATAATAAAAAAAAAGAAAAAGCAACACTTTTTCGAACAATTGTTTTACAACGAATTTTTTATCCCAAAATTAAAAATTCCCCTATCAAAATAGAGGAATTAACAACATCAAAACTACGAATTTGTTTTTTCTTCTTGACCAAAGATTAATGCCTTATTCATATTAAAATATTGAATAGCAGAAACAATGGATAAAATAGTCGCAATATAAAGTAATATTTCTGCAACACTAATATTAATAAATTCAAATGGAGCATTATAGAAGAAAACTAAGGTTGTACCAACCATTAAAGTAGCAGTCTTTAACTTTCCAGATCCAATAGCAGCAACAACTCTACCACGACCAGCAGCCTCCATCTTAATAGCATTAACTACAATATCACGAAGAACTACAACTACTGGAATAATTTCAGAAATCATATTCTGACCAGCTAAAATAATTAATACACTATTTACTAAAGCCTTATCAGCAATTGCATCTAACATCTTACCAGTATTCGTAACTAAATTATTTTTTCTAGCCAAATACCCATCTAAAAAATCAGTAAGACTAGCAATAACAAAAATAACACCAGCAATAATATATTGTAGTGAAACACCACCTAATACATTATAAGTTGGAAATACTACTCCCACATTATAAAATGGAAAACATAAGAAAATAATAAGCACTACAGTTAAAATTAAACGTACAACTGTAATCTTAGTAGGTAAATTCATTGATATACTCCTTCCTTACAGACAACTCTGTATCTACAACAGGCGCCTTATTAATGGTGCTAACAATCAAATAAATAACAATAAATAGTAATAAAATCGCAACAGGAATAAAAATAAAAGGCCATACAGACATTTTCTTCTTATGCTCAATCGTATAAGGAGAACGAACTGTCTTCTTTTCTTTTGCATCTAACTTTCTTTGTGCAGCCTTAATGTCATCTAAAGATATCTTAGAAGTGTGTTCAAACAAAAAGCCATTAAATTCATCAACAACTTTCTCAGGATCAAGTCCTAAATACTTAGCATATTGACGAACATACTCTTTTAAACTGTAAACATCTTTAAAAGCTCGTACATTACCACTTTCTATATTTTCAAGTTGAGATGCAGAAAGTTCCAAATCCTCAGCAGCTTCCTCCATACTAACACCATTACTAATTCTAGTATGCTTTAAATACTCTCCCAGTTCTTTCATGAAAACACCTCACTATAATAAACAAAAAATATAAATAAGCCATGTTCTGTTCCTGTTTCCAGGCGACAAACATTTATCTACCGATATCGGTCCCTAACTTCATTCGTTTCTTCCGTTAGAGCTCCCCTACCAAATTTGGGTTTCTCGCTCGCGGGGTTTACCACGTTTCACTCTTATGTTTCCAAAAGCATCGTCACTGCGGCACGTTATGGAATAAATCATATCATAGACTTAGATTATCTTCCGCCGTTAGTAAAAACTACCCTAGGTTATTTTTTCCCTAGGCACGAACACTACAATCATCACAGACTGTGCGAGCATGGACTTTCCTCT
>CALVSH010000069.1 GCA_944358945.1 uncultured Bacilli bacterium | reverse complement strand
TGAGTACCTTATATTGTTCCAACCGATTCTTTTTGACTTTTATACTTTACCAAAAACTCGTTGGGACTAAGCCATCCTAACGTTCTCATTGGAAAATCATTGTATTCTCTTCTCCAATCTGCTCCTCTGTTCCTTATATCTTCTAAACTCCAAAATACTTTTCCATAATAAAATATTTTTTACTTTATCTTCTGAGTTAAAAGAAATTTTAGAAGCGGAATTCACAAAAAATAAAATAATATTTACAAATTGTTATTTTGGAATCATAAAAATAATACTTTTGTATTTGGAAACGAAATAAATTCATGGTTTGATAAAGTTAATAAAAAATATAAAATTTCTACTGCATACTTTTAGCAAAAAAAGTCCTGCAAAGTATTGAAATTTCAATCCTTTGCAGGTTTTTTATTGTTTGGTGCCAACGAAGTAGACGTTTACAACTCGTTAGCTCTCTTGACGAATAACTAAATAGTCATTCAAGTTGTCAATATAATATCAAATCATCTTATAAAAATCAAGTATTTAAGAAAAAAATATAGAGTGATTTTTCATATACCACTCTATAACTAGATTACATTTTTAACTTTTTACAAATAGGACATCTACCACTACCATTTCTCTCATTATACACATGTCTTTGATATTCATGACCATTTTTACATTTCCACCAGACTTTTTTACTATAACTTTTGCTAATTGATTCTGGAGTAATTCCTAATTCATTATTCTTTTCAAAATTCCATTTTTCTAATAATTCAGGATTAGTTGTTGCTAAATCATTAAAACCAACTAAGATTTTGTTTCCTGAACAATATGGACAACCAGTTCCACTCCTTCTAGCTGGGATAGTAGCTTCATAGCTATGATTTTTACTACAAATCCACCAAATTTTTTTATGAGTTCCCTTAGTTACTTCATTTGGTTTAATAATGTTCTTACTATAATCCCATTCTTTCAATAGTTCTGGGTTTGTCGTTGCCAAATCATTAAAACCTATAAGTACTTTATTTCCTAAACAATATGGGCAACACGTTCCATTCGATTTTGTTCTATTAACAATTGAAGATTGATATTCATGACCTTTTTCGCATATCCACCAGACCTTTTTATCTGTATTTTTCTTTACGTTTTGTGGTTTAATTCCTAATTTGTCATTTCTTTCGTAATCCCACTCTTTTAATAATTTGGGAAATAATGTAGCAATGTCGTTTTCACCACTTATAGCATATCTTCCTGAACAATATGGGCAATTTGAACCTCTAGCTCTATTGTTTGGTGTTGTTATCCATTCATGACCTTTCTTACATTTCCAATGAATCATTTTAGTTGAATTCAAAACAACATTTTCTGGTTTAATTCCTAACTTATCATTTTTTTCATAGTCCCATTCTTCTATTAATTCAGGATTAGTTGTTGCTAAATCATTAAATCCTATTATAATTTTCTTATTTGCACAATATGGACATTTTGTTTGTTGATTTACTTTATTTGAAACAATAGCTTGATAATCGTGACCTTTTTCGCATTTCCACCATATTTTTAATGAACTTCCACTACTTATATTATCTGGAGTAATTCCTAGTATATCATTTTTTTCGTAATTCCACTCTCGCAGAACTTCTGGATTGGTTTTTGATATGCAGTTTTCTTTTTCCATAAAGTTAATCATTTTAATAATATCATCTAAATCACGCTTAATATCAAAATCTAAATCTATGTTAAAATAAATATTTAAAAATGATAAAGCATCTTCTAGATATGTATAATCTGCATTATTATCTATTTTTATGTTATATATAATAGCACTTGAGTTAATAGGTTTTGCTTTCTTTTCTCTAATTCTAATTAGTTTTACATTATTTTTTGAGCACAATTCATCTTTTTCTATATCATGCTTTATATCTTTATGATAATAATATCCATCATATTCTATACCAATGTTTAACTCTGGGATAAATATATCTATTTCTTTTGGTTTTAACCATTCAGGTTTATAATTTGCTATAGTTCTAGGAAACTTTTTATTAATATAATAAAAAATTATTTTTTCAGGGATAGATGTTCTTAAATAACTAGAACAAATAGGGCAACGATTATAAAGTTTATCATTTCTTATTCTTGCTGGTATAGTTGATTGCCACTCATGACCTTTTTCACATTTCCACCAAAACTTGATTTTACCACCTAAAACTATTTCATCTGGTTTTATTCCTAGCTTATCATTTTTTTCATAATTCCATTCTTTTAATAATTCTGGATGTTTTGTTGCAAAATCATTGTAACCTTTCAATAATTGTTGATTAGCACAAATAGGGCAATTAACATTTCTATTTGTTTTTTGAGCTACAGATATTTGATATTCATGACCTTTTTTACATTTCCACCAGACCAATTTGGTTGAACCATGACTTAATTGAAATGGAAAAATTCCTAATTTATCATTTTTTTTATAATTCCATTCTTCTAATAATTCAGGGTTAGTAGTAGTTATATCATTATAGCCTTTTTTCACAAGATTATTTGAGCAGTATGGGCAACCACTTCCTGTAATTCTACTTCTAATAATAGAATTCCATTTATGACCTTTTTCGCATTTCCACCATACTTTTTCTCTACCACCATTAGTAATTTCTGTCGGTTTAATTCCTAATTTATCATTTTCTTCATAGTCCCAATCTTTTAATAATTCTGGATTAGTTGTTGCTAAATCATTATAACCTTGTAAAACTTTTCTATTTCCACAATATGGGCAGTTTCCACGACCATGTAATCTATCATAAATACTTCTATCATATTTATGACCTTTGCTACATATCCAATTAACTTTTCTTACTGAACCAACTAACATTTCATTTGGTTTAATTCCTAACTCATCGTTTTTTTCATAATCCCATTCTTTTAACATTTGTGGATGCAAAGTAGCAAAATCATTTACTCCTTGAATCGCTTTTTTTCCCATACAATAAGGACAGCCGACACCTTTAGCTCTTGTATGGATTACAGCTTCCCATTCATGACCATTTTTGCATTTCCACCATACTTTTTTACTACTACCTAATGTTAAGTCGGCTGGATTATATAAAATATTTTTTTCTTTATTCCATTCTTTCATTAATTCTTTATTATTAATTAATTTATCTGACATAAATAAAATCACCTTTAATAATCCAGTATACTACTATTTTTATTTACTTATTTTTTCAAAGAAATGACCACTTAGCATCAAACCACTTTCAACAATTGTAACTTCTTGTTTTTTATGTGATTTTTCATATTCTTGTCGTCCATCTTCTGAAATCTGTGGTAAATCGTAATCATATTCAATATAAAGTTTACCATCTTCAAATGACCATGTTCCACTTCCATTTGGGCATATCATTGTTTTATCACTTTTTAATGCAATAATAGCTTCCTTTCCATTCCACGTATTTGTTTTATATGTTCCAACAAGATTCTGTTCTTCGTTTTTTACTGAACTTGAATTTATTCCATTACTTTCTTTAACATTCATTCCTATTATAAAGCCAATAATTCCTGAAA
>CALVSH010000068.1 GCA_944358945.1 uncultured Bacilli bacterium | reverse complement strand
CTTCTTTTTGAACATTAATCGCAGCTTCAATTACCGCTCTTGTTTGCATTCTAGCAATCTCTGGATAAGTTACTGCTAAACGACATCCACGATGTCCCATCATAGGATTAAACTCTTTTAAAGAATCTACTCTATTTTTTAATGCTTCATAAGTAATTCCTAAACTTTCAGCAAGTGGTCTCATTTCTTCTTCTGTTTTTGGTAAAAATTCATGTAGTGGTGGATCTAAGAAACGGATAATAACACATTTGCCATCCATTGCTTTAAATAAACCTTCAAAATCTTCTCTTTGGTATGGTAATATTTTTTCTAGTGCAGCTTCTCTAGATTCTACATCTAAGGCTGTGATCATTTTACGGAAATTAAAGATTCTCTCTTCCTCAAAGAACATGTGTTCTGTACGGCAAAGTCCGATTCCTTCTGCACCAAATTTTCTAGCTTGTGTAGCATCTCTTGGTGTATCTGCATTAGCACGAACTTCTAGCACTCTATATTCATCTGCCCAGTTCATAAATGTTTCAAAGTTTCCAGTAATACTAGCATCTACTGTTTTAATTTGTTCTGCGTAAACTCTACCTGTGCTACCATCTAGACTGATATAGTCTCCTTCTTTTAAAATACGTCCATCTTTTAATGTTAGAGTCTTTGCCTCTTCATCAATTACTAATTCTCCGCAACCAGATACACAACAAGTTCCCATACCACGAGCAACAACTGCTGCATGAGATGTCATACCACCACGAAGTGTTAAAACTCCATGTGCTAGATTCATTCCTTCAATATCTTCAGGCGATGTTTCTAATCTAACTAAAATAATATCTTTTTCACCATCATTATGCATACGAATTACATCTTCTGCAGTAAAGGCAATCTTACCAGTTGCAGCACCAGGAGATGCAGCAAGACCTTCTGCAACACATTCAGCTTTCTTTAAACTTTCATCATCAAACATTGGATGAAGTAATTGATCTAATTGTTTAGGATCTACTTTTAGTAATGCTTCTTCCTTTGTAATCATTCCTTCTTCTACCATATCAACAGCAATCTTTAAAGCTGCCGTTGCAGTACGTTTACCATTTCTAGTTTGTAACATAAATAGTTTTCCATCTTCAATAGTAAACTCCATATCTTGCATATCTTTATAATGATTTTCAAGTGTTTTACAAATCTTACTAAATTGTTCATAACATTCTGGCATTACTTCTTTTAATGTATCAATAGATTGAGGCGTTCTAATACCAGCAACAACATCTTCTCCTTGAGCATTCATTAGATATTCACCAAATAATTTGTTTTCACCAGTTGCCGGATTTCTAGTAAATGCAACTCCTGTACCTGAAGTTTCTCCACGGTTTCCATAAACCATTTCTTGAACATTAACAGCAGTTCCCCAGCTACTTGGAATATCATTTAATCGACGATAAGTAATCGCTCTATCATTCATCCAACTTCTAAATACAGCTTCTACTGCCGCCATTAACTGTTCCTTAGGATCTTGTGGAAATTCAACCCCGGCATGTTTTTTATATTCTTCTTTATAGATCTTAACAACTTCTTCCAAATCTTCTGCTGTAAGATCTGTATCTAATTCTACTCCCTTTTCTTCCTTTATTACATCAAACTTTCTCTCAAAAGAAGATTTTGGAAATCCCATGACAACATCAGCAAACATTTGGATAAAACGACGATATGAATCATAAACAAATCGCTTATTATTCGTAACTTCACTAAATCCCTCTGCAACATCATCATTCATTCCAAGATTCAAGATGGTATCCATCATACCAGGCATACTAGCACGTGCACCACTTCGAACAGATACTAATAACGGATTCTTCTTATCACCTAAGGTTTTACCAGTAATCTTTTCTAATTCATGAATTTTCTCATCAATTTGACCTAAAATCTCATCAGTTAACTTACGATTATGATCATAATAACTGGTACAAGCTTCAGTCGTTACAGTAAAACCTTGAGGTACCGGTAACCCTATATTAGTCATCTCTGCTAAGTTAGCACCCTTTCCTCCTAATAGATTTCTCATATCTTTACTGCCTTCAGTAAATAAATAGACGTATTTCATTTATTGCCTCCTATTCTCCTCTATTTACACCCTAAGTATAACACAGAAAATTAAAAAATGGGTAACTTTTTGTCTTTTCAAAAGAAAAAGAGTTATTTTACAAACTCCTTCAACTCTTCCTCACTCATAAATCCAACATGTTTACGTACTTCTTCTCCCTTAGAAAAAACCATAACAGTAGGAATTGACATAATACCATAACGTCTCGCAACATCTTCTACTTCATCTACATTTAATTTATAAGTATCAAGATTAAGATCATTACTTACTTTTTCCAAAATAGGGCTAAGCATCTGACATGGTCCACACCACTCAGCATAAAAATCGACTATTACTTTCTCTTTCTTTATCGCATCATTAAATTCTTTTTCACTTTTAATATAATTCATTACTTTCTCATTCCTTTCATATTTTCATTACTAAGTATATCATACCTTTTTTTCATATTTCCATACATAATCTGATAAACTGTAGAATCATCATATTTTTCCTTTAACAAAGAAGAAAGCCTAGAAGCAATAGAAGAATAAGAAAAGATAGATAATTTTCCATACTCACTATCACTTTCTTTACAAAAGTCCATATCATCAGAGGAAACACCAACAAACGAAACACCAAGTAAATCAACCATATGGGAAACATGTGCCAAGTAATCTAACTCTTTTTCTTCCTGACCAACTATATTCTTTTTCTCATTATCAACAATAAAATTACGATTAGAAAACACTCCTAAAAGACCATCAACTTCTTTTAATCTAAGTATCTGCTCATCATCTAAATTTCTATCTCTATCACATAAACTTCTACTATTAGAGTGGCTTGCCATAACTAAAAATTGATAACCTTGTCTCTTCTTTTCTACAAGATAGTTAGTCATATCATAAAAAGATTTTTTATTAGCATGAGATAAATCAATAGAAATACCAAGTTCAATCGCTTTATCTAATAACCTCTTACCCTCTTCCGTAAGACCACCATCACTACGATTACCAGATGCATATTTATTTTGACAATTCCAAACAGGTAAAATATTACGAAGACCTAAATCATATAAATCATATAAATCACTAACTTCTATATAGTCACAACCTTCAATACTAAACAACAACTCCGTATCCGGTAAAAAATTCTTCGCAATACTAGTGGAAATACGAAACATTTCAACAACCGATACCTCTTCCTGATAATAATTAGGATGTAATTCCCTCTTCATCTCATCTAAACTCATGAAATAAAGATTCGCAATAACTCCCTTAACATTATCTTCTCGATAACTCTTACACCATTCTTCCAAATAAGAATAATCGCCCTTTAAATAACAGACATAACAAACACTTAATAAATCATAATGTAAATCAAACATAAAATCACCTATTCATATTTATCAATAACAGCATCTAGTCCTGAAATACCATCCAATTTATCCAACAACACTAACTCTCTAGCTGTTTCAGGACTAACAATATCATATTCCAATAAAACATCTAAAGTTCTAACATTAGCCTCATCCGTACTGATATCTCCCTTAGATAAATCCTCTCCTAACTCATAAATTTCTTGCATAGAAGAACTAATATCTTTAGAACTAGCTGCTAAAACAGGACTTTCATACACGATATATTTCGCAAATGAACTTTCCTGAAAAACATCACTACTACTAAGTGGTATTAACAATCCAAGTAACACTACAAACGCTACTACATACCCAACCAAGGCTGCAACAATCGCTCCAATCACTTTAGAAGGAAGCCATAAAATAACAGTCATATGAACAAGTTTTTGGACAATACCAGATACCTTTAACACAATAGCATAAATACTATATAACAAACTATAAATAATTAAAAATGCAATCAACTGATAAAGTAAAATATTTAATACCTTAACCCCCTCTAAGTTACCAGCAAAATTAAAAAATGGTAACCACTTACATAAAACATTACCAATTACTCCCTTTAAAGAAAAGGAAATAACAAACACAACAATAATACCTACTAAAGAAACAATCTCTTTAATTGCCCCTCTTTTAAATCCCACTATGGCACACATAATCAAAAATAAAATTAACGCAATATCTAATACATTCAAAATAATCAACTCCTTACTCTTTTATTATAAACTTATTTTTCTATTTATGCTATAATTATTTTGAGGTGTAAATATGAACATTGTTATTAAAGTAAATGAAGAAACCAAGCAAAAAATGATAGAATATTATAAAGACAAAGTAAGAGATAAAAAAATACCATACGCTATTTTTCAAGCCCAGGAAGAAGATACAGTAATTACTTTATATGAATCTGGAAAAGCTATGTTTCAAGGAACTAGCGCTGATGTAGATGCTGCCATGTGGGGAACAGTATTAGATAATACCAAGGAGAAAAAAGAAGAGCAAAAAAGAAAAGACCAAAAATATCATAACTGTTCTTCTGTAGGAAGTGACGAAGTAGGAACAGGTGATTACTTTGGACCTATTGTAGTAACAGCCGCTTATGTAAAAAAAGAAGATATCGAAAAATTAGAAAAACTAGGTGTTGGTGATTCCAAAAAAATAACCGATGACAAAATAAAAAAAATAACTCCAGAATTAATTAAAATAGTAAAATATCGTAGTATGATTCTAACTAACAAAGAGTATAATGAGAAATATACAAAAGACTTCAACATGAATAAAATAAAAGCAATTCTTCATAATAAAGTACTATACCAATTAATAACCGAAGAAAAGCCAAGTATTGACTATATTATAGTAGATGAATTTGCTAGAGAAAACAGATACTATGAATACTTAAAAGGAGTTCCAAACATTCAAAGAAATATCACCTTTATGACAAAGGCAGAAGATAAAAACTTAGCCGTTGCCTCTGCTTCTATCATTAGTAGATATATCTTTCTAAAAGAATTTGATAAATTATCTGATTCTATCCATATACCTTTACCAAAGGGTGCAGGACGTGACGTAGATACCATCGGTGAAGAAATCGTTGAAAAATATGGAGAAGAAAAATTAAAAGAAATCGCTAAATATAATTTTAAAAATACAGATAGAATCTTACATACACTAATATTTTAAAAGGCTACATCACTTTTGTAGCCTTTTTCTTTGGTAAACCAAGTGTTTATAACTCACTCCATCATAAACATTACTATCTAAAACCGTTTTATCAAACTCATCGAAAGAAAACTCCGGAAAATAACTATCCGCATCCAAGCAACTATCATCAATTTCCGTAAGTAACATCTTCTCTGTAAAAGGAAGCATTTGTTGGTAAACACTTTCACCACCAATTACCATAACTTCTCCGTCATAACAACGAATAAAATCTAGTAAACTATCAAGATCAGAATAAACAACTATCTCACTTGGTAAATCATCACCATTTCGAGTCAAGACAACATGTTTTCTCCCCGGTAAAACACCAGGTAAAGATAAAAAAGTATTCTTTCCCATAACAATAACTTTACCAAGGGTATGTTTTCTAAAAAACTGCATATCACCAGGAAATTTCCAAATCAATTGATTTCCTCTACCTAGTTCCCGATTCTTTCCAATAGCTGCGATAATCGTAACATTTTCCATACTAAACTCCCTTATCAAAAGTCATTTGTGGATTCTTAGTCTTAATCAACTCTCTAGGATAATTTTTAACCTTAATATCATCTAAAGAAAAGTTATAAAAATTATCAATCTCAGGATTTAACTTTAAATATGGTTCACGAGACAACTTATCAACACAATTAACAGGTTCTCTTCTTAAAAGCTCTATAGCTTGGCTAATATGTCTATCATAAATCTGAATATTTTCAACATCCCAGGTAAAAACTCCTGGTTGATAACCGGTAGCTTGTGCTACCATCATCATCAATGCTAAATACTGCATTTGATTAATACATCCTGCTACTATAAAATCACTAGATCTCTGAATCAATTTCATATCCAAATAATCAACACCATCTCTACCATGTCTAACATTCCAAACACTAGAATAAGCACAAGGCTTTAATCCATGAGGCTTCTTGAAATCTTCAAACTGCCACATGTCGATAATATGTCTTCTACTATCTGGAATCTCCTTTAAATCTTCTATTAGACGAAACACCTGATCATGATTAAAAATAATTCTACCATAAGTAGAGCCAAGATCTCGAAGAAAATGACCATTTTCATCCTTCAAATCCCATAAATCCCACCAAGTAACTCCATACTTTTCTTTTAATAAATCCAAATCAGTAGAAGCATCCTGATAGATCCATAAAACTTCCCCAATACTCTTCTTAACCGCAATAGGTCTTAACGTAATCATAGGAGATTCTCCCTTAGAAATATCATAACTAAAAAAAGCTCTATTATTTAAAGACAATGTATTAGCAGGTTTACCATCACTTTCATACTTAGGTCTAGGATCATCATCATAACAACCCTCTTTTAATATCTGATCAATAATTACCTTAGTATACATATCCCCCTTAGTACCAATAGCTCTCCCTTGACTATCTAAAAGATACCTACCATTCGTCTTAACCTCAGGATAACTTAACTCACTAAGTTTAAAAGGACGATCCCCTTTTTCCAATAACTTTGTATTAATATAATCAACATCTATTTTCATCATAAATCCTCCCTACCCTGTAATTATATCAAGGAAAAAGAAAAACTACTGTTGCAGATGCAACAAAAAAAAAGAGAAGTAGTTTAATACCCCTCTTCAACATCTAAATATTTCTGATAATTATCTTTCATTTTATCAATATTTGCCTTACTAGAAGTAATCGTCATAGTAACTTGATTTAATTTATCATAAGTATGAATTTCACCATTTTTCAAATCATCAATAACACTATCCGTAATCTCTTTAAGATTAACGCCACGGACAACATCAAAATCCAAATAAACCCCATCATCATTTTGATCCAAGGAAATATCATTAGCGAAAGGATAATAATCAACACGAACACGAACTTTATCACTATAACTTTCATCATAGACAAACTTCGTATAACCATAATCGTAATAATAAACAAAGAAATTATCATTCATAGTATAATCCTCTTCAACAGTTGCACTTTTAAAACGACTAGGAACATCACTTACAATATTTAAATTTAAAAAGTACCAAATAGATAACCCCAGTCCAATAGCACTAACAACAATAGAAAATAAAATAGTAATAATAACACGACGTTTACTAAAATTTAAATTAAAGATAAAATCAAGAATTAACTCAATCACAACAATAGAGAAAACACTAATTCCTAACACAAATAAAATAGGACCCATCAACAATAAACCTTTAAAAATTAAAACTATAAGTAGTACAAGTCCAATAATTAACATAATAACACCAACCACTGCAGGTATTAACATAAATAATAATATTCCTTTAATACAAACAGTAATGGCCTTAGAAAATAAATCTAACAAACTAAAATCATTATGATGTTTAACTCTTACTACTTTAGTCTTCTTATTTTCTAAACTAGCATGACTTTCTTCCTCTTTATCTTCAGACGAATCTTCTTCTACTTCTTCTACAATGATTTCTTCTCCATCTAAAAACTTAACCTTAAAAATATAAAGAAAAGTAATAATTGCTAGTATTGTATAACTTGCATTAAACAAAAATCCCCAAAACTTAGAAAAGAATAAACTAAACCAATTATCACCAGTATAAAACAAGTCAACAACAATCTCTTTTAATAACATAAAAGGAATAGAAAAACACAAAATCACCAAGACAATAATGATAATCTGACTACAAATTTTAATTAATTCCTTTATACTTTTATGTTCAAATAAATAGATAGTCTTTTTTACATAATCAGTAGCACCTTGAAACAAACTTTTAACAATACTACTAGCATCTTTTCTTTGTCTTTCTTCTGTTACATCTTTATTAATAAGAACATCCAAATCACAATGAAACATATTACAAAGACTAACAATCTTATCCATCTCAGGATAACTTGCTCCAGACTCCCATTTAGAAACAGATTGTCTGGTTACTCCTAATTTCTCTGCTAATTGTTCTTGAGAAAACCCTTTCTCTTTTCTCAATTTCTGTAAGTTTTCACCAAACTTCACTTTTTCATCACCTCGTCCAAAATCATACTATGTTAACCAGTTGCACTCCACCAATTTTTAGTTTTTTTTGTATAATTTCGGTTGCATTTTATCTTTTTACTAAAGGGTTACCATGATTTAAATCAGAAATATACATAAAATTTCGAATCTTATCAGTAGCATCATGATAATATCCACTCGTACTAATATAATCATAAGCAACATCTCTTTTTGTAAGACTAGTATAATAAGCAATATTAGCGTAAAGATGGACTCCTTCTAAAGCAACTAAAACATCATTAACACTTCTTTTTTGTTCATCCGTAAAACTATCAGGTAAAGTTACAGTCATAAAATCATCATTGTCTCTAATATCTTTTCGAAACAAAACATTTTTACTATCCGCAACATATAATAGTGCCTTATCAAAAGAAACATAGTTATCTTCTTCACCTAAATACTCAGCTAATTCATTATCATAATTCTTAACATTTCCATCACGATCAATTACTAAATATGGAAACTTTTTTAATTCATTAAAATTCATACATACCTCTTTCTAAATATTAAAATTAATATCTATGATTACTATATCCTAAAACGACTACAAAGTCAAAAAAAAGAAAGCATCTTGCTTTCAAAATCTATCTCTTTCTATTATCAAGAAAACGATATAACTTAGAGGCATTATTACCATCCATTCCAACTTCTAAAACAGGTCTACTTACCACTTCCCTAGTATCCTCATTTTCATAAAAAGCTTCCCATAAACAAAGTCCCGTACCATTTAGAATACTTACATATTTATTTACACATAGTTGTTGTTCTAAGGTTAAATATCTAGGCAAAACCATATAAATAGATAACTCATCTTGATTATGATAAAGAAAAACATTACGACTAACTGCTACATATAGATTCACAAGATCAAAAGACAATTCTTGATTATTTCCAATAAATTCATCAAATTCCTGTGAAGAGTTATCTACATTTCCCTTTTTATCAATCACCAAATATTTAGTTTTTTTGAAAGAATCAACCATATTCTAAACCTTCCTTCATACTACTTCCCATGCTATAACAACTAAGTTTCCTACTCCATAGACTAAGTAATCTTACTTAATCTAACTAATGTAAGATATATACGAAAATATTCCTATAAATCAACTAACCTGATGAAAATATTATATAATACGTTTATTTACACATCAACAACTTTTTTAACTATTACCAAATAAAAAAGGAATGAAATAAATTTCATTCGCCAACCGCTTTGCGGTTGTTTTCTTTTATACTACAATATTATTATGGTGGTAATATGATAATATGTACAGAAAAAGATAGAGAATTTGAACAATATAGAGATAAAGTTAAAAATAAAAAGGTAATATTTACAATTAAAGAAATTTTTAAAGATTGGTGGAATAAATTTCTAGAAACATATCCTAAACTTAATATTAGAGATGTTGTATTTTCTAATGTTAAGAGAATGTTAAAATGCAAAACTTGGGATTTAGGTTATGCTGTTTATAAATGCCCTAATTGTGGCGAAGAAAAAGTTGTACCTCATACCTGTAAATCTCGTCTTTGTTCTTCTTGTGGTAACAAATATAATAAACAAAGAGAATCTTCTATCTTTTCTAAACTATTTAGATGTAAACATCGCCATGTTGTTTTTACTATTCCAGATGAATTAAGAATATATTTTAGAGAAGATAGAAAAAGACTTAATTATCTTTTTAAAGCCGCTTCTATTACTGTCAATTCTTGGTTTGAAAACAAGTACAAAAAGAAAGAACTTATTCCTGCTTATATTTCTATTCTTCATACTTTTGGCAGAAGTCTTATTTTTAATCCTCATATTCATATGATTTTAATGGATGGTGGTATATCTAATAAATGTAAAGAGTTTGTTAAAGTTGATTACTTTGCTTATCCCTCATTTCGTAAACGTTTTATGAAAGTACTTTTGGATTTATTAGAAGAAGATATTGGCAAAGATGAATTTAGAAAAATTAAAAATAAAATGTATTTTGAACACAAAGAAGGTTTCTATGTTTATGCCCCTCCTTCTAAGTTTAAATCCTATATTGATTTAATTAAATATGTTTGTAGATATGTCGCTCGTCCTGTTACGGCTGAATCTAGAATTATTGATTATGATGGCACATTTGTTACCTTTTGGTATCAAAGACATAATGATAATTTAATTGTTATCGAAAAAATACATGCTTATGAGTTTATTTCTAGAATTATCATTCATATTCCTGATTATAATTTTAAACAAATTAGATTTTATGGTGCTTATCATAATTCAACTAAAATAGATATTGAAGTTACAAAAATTATTTCTAAAGAAAAGAAAGAATTCTTTAGTAAACTTACTTCTTGGTGTACTCTTATTCTAACTAATTTTGAAATAGATCCACTTACTTGCCCTATTTGTAATAATATAATGTTATACTCTCAACTTAAACACTTTTTGGTTTCCAAAAAGTGTTTAAGTTGAGATCATATCACTAGCATAACAACAAAATATTTCACATATTTAAAAAGAGTAAGTCAATTAAATGATTTACTCTCTAATTCATATTCTTTTCATTATTTTTACCTATAGCAATGCAGACT
>CALVSH010000067.1 GCA_944358945.1 uncultured Bacilli bacterium | reverse complement strand
ATGAAAATCAGATTCAGGAAAATAAAGGTATTATTATGTTGGATTTACCTTTAGATGATTTGGTAGATTTATCTAAAGATGATAGGATGGTGAAGAAGTATATGAAGGAAGTAAAAAGGGTGAATGAAGATCCAGAATTTCATGAATATATGAGTGCAGAACAAGATAATCAAATGATAGAAAATTCTTTGTTAAGAGAAGCAACGGAAGAAGGGATACAACAAGGGATTAAACAGGGAATCAAACAAGGTGTTGAACGAGAACGAGCAGGAATCATTTTAAATATGTCTCAAAAAGGGTTAACACCAAGTGAGATATCAAGTTTTACTGGTATTGATATAGATTATATTAATGAGTGTTTAAAGTGATTATATAAAGGACAACAGAATTTTTTCTGTTGTTTTTTTCTAAAGTTGTGTTAAATTTTATGACTGATTAATGTATTCAGCATACGCAACATTTAAATCGATAGGCATATCAATAGAAAAAATTTTGTTTGATTTAACATAATTGTTATCAAGTACAATATTACAATACGATTCAGTTTTAAGTTTACTTAAATTGAATCTCTTTTTCATAATGAATATATAAGTGAACCAATTTAAATATTCTTGTAAGTGTCTTGTGGATACACCTCTAAATTTACTAAACCAAGTTTCCAATTGAGAATGAACTCCATTAATTTCAGCTATATTGATTCTACCATTACTATGAAATCCTGATGGTACAGTTTGTAATTTAAGATTATGATTTTTACAAAAATCTTGATATGCACTTGCACTGTCAGCATTTATAGATTTTGCATTATTTAATTTATGACCCAAATTATCTTCTAACATTTGTGTAGTACATCTTCCAAGTCCTGTAATTTTTAATAATAAATTATCGCTTTCATCAATACTGGATACCACGCAAATTTTATGGTGACTAATTCCTCTGTAAGGTGATGATGTAGAAGTTCTTTTTTTAGAGTGTCTTGGCATGTTATTTGGTTTAGTTCCCTTTAAATTTATAGCAAAATACTTTTCATCTGATTGGATTTCGCCAGATAATGTAATATTATTTATAAAGTTTTCAAGAGCAAATAGAACTTTATGTCTGATTCTAAATGAAGTTAATAATGAAATATTATTTTCCTCAGCTATTCTTCTTAAACTAAAACCGTCTAATAAATTATCGATAATATTACTCCATACTTCAAAAGAAAGTTTACTATGATAAATTATGGTATTCGTAGTTTCAGAGATAGTAAGTCCACAACTGGAACAAATATATTTTTGAACTCCGTTTTTTGTTTTTCCGTTTTTATGAAACTTGCATCCACATTTTTTACAATATAATTCATCATGTCTATGATGAGAAATTATTTTGGAATTAGAATTTTTTTCAGAACAAAGTTTGGTTAAATTTTCTAACAAATAATTTTTAAATTCAATAATTGATACAGGATCTAAATCTTTAATTAATTCTTTTATATTCATACTACAAAAAATACCCTTAATCAGCTAGTCCAAATCAGAATTTTCATCGCCAAACAAAAATGTAGATAGACTAGCTGATTAAGGGTACTCCTTTCTACATTTTGTTTGCCATAACCATTATATCACAACTTTTATATTTGTCAGTCATAAAATTTAACACAACTTTCTAAAAAAAAGAATCACAAAGGTATATACTTTATGATTACATTTTTCTTTACTTTTTCTATCTTCTCTATAGTAAATATATAACAAATTGATGTTTTTTTCAATTGTTTTAGTCTTTTCAACTAATAAAATCTTTCAAAATGAATATAAATCTATATTATAATTAGTCAAAATTTTACAAATATTGCTTATTAAAACAACGAAAATGGAAGAAATTTGTCAAAGGATTCTTAGTCAAACTTTTGGTCAAACTATCTAAAACCATTATATTTCAAGTATAAATCATAAAGTATATACCTTTATGATTTTGAGAGTCTTGTTTTATAAGGAGTTTAAAATGGTAAGAAGGTATCAAAAAGAGATAACGGCGGGAATGCTGTTGATAATAATGATTTTTATTTGTTCAATGTCATATGCCTATGCTATGTCTGCACCAATTCCTAGTGTTATTATATCTTCAGAAAATACCAGTTATGAAGAAAAAGCACCAGGTTCATGGCAAGTAGAGAAGAGTGCCAAGTGGATAAGTAAAAGTAGAGCTAGAGTAACATTTGATGTAGATACTACTTTAATGTCTAAAGAAGAGGCTAGTGACATTATCTTCGTTGTAGACACTTCAAGTTCTATGGACGAAAATAAATTAAATCAGGTAAAAACAGAATCGGTAAATTTAATAAATACAATTTTATCAAATTCTAATAATCATATAGCCTTAATTGAATTTAATTCTAATGCAAGTATACTATCTGATTTTACCAATGATAAAGATTTATTAACTAATGAAATGAATAACTTACAAGTAAGAGACTCAACAAACTATTATAATGCTTTTCTTAAAGTAGAAGAGATTCTACAAGGTTATCAAAAACAAGATAATAGGGAAGTAGTGATGATGTTTCTAACAGATGGTTATCCTTATGAAGGAAATCCTAATCAGGTAACAGAATATAAATATTTAAAAGAAACTTATCCCTATTTAACAGTAAACGCTATTCAGTATGAAATGGGAGATACAATTATAAATCCGTTAAAGGAAGTAAGTGATAATCAGTATTTAGCATTTCAAGATAATTTAGGAGAAATATTAGAAGAAGCTAGTATCACACCAGTTCCTTATGAAGAGTTTCAGATAATTGATTATATAGATAATGATTATTATACTTTGAACAGTGTCGATGATATTAAATTTAGCGATGGAGAAGTAGAACTAACAGAAGAAAATGGTACACAAAAAGTAACATGGACAATTCCCAATTATTTATCTGGTAGAAAAGCAAAATTAACGATGGATATATCTTTAAATAATGAATACATTGGACAAGGAGGAGTATATCCTACTAACAAAGGCGAAGAAGTAATAAGTAAAATAGAAAATCAGAGTGAAGATGTCAATAGTAATCTAACTCCTACTTTAGCAGAAAAATACCAAGTTATCTATGATGGAAACGCACTGGAAGGAAGTAGTGTAGAAAATATTCCTGATAGTGAGGCACAATCAGTTTTTGGTACTGTTGAAATTACAGAAGAAGAACCTACTTGTAATGGTTATATTTTTCAAGGATGGGAAATAGTTACAGATAATGTTAAGAAGGTAGGTAGTGACTATTTTATCATGCCTGAAGAGAATGTAGTATTAAGGACAAAATGGTCTAAGGTAGAATTAGCTAAAAGTATGGATGGTGTAGTAAGTGAAGAAGGAGATCCCATTATGAAAGGAAGAGATTGGTGGGATTCTACATATGATGAAACGAATGTTACTAGTGTTGAAGTAAAAACCAATACCGATATACCAGATACTGCCATTTACTCCTGGGATGCATCAGTAGCAGGAGATAGAAGTGTCATAGCCTATCTAGAAGATGATGGAAGTGGAAATGGTACTTATAAAGTTACTATAGGAGGACGTGGCGGAGTCATTGCTAATAATAATGCAAGTCGTCTTTTCTACGGATTTACAAATATGACCACTATTAATTTAAGCAGTTTTGATACTTCAAATACAACATCAATAGCGAATATGTTTACTAATTGTCAAAATCTTATAGAATTAGACTTGAGTGGTTTTAATACATCAAATATAACTAATACAGCAGGCTTGGTTCAGTATTGTTATAGTTTACAGAGTATTAACTTAGACGGTTTTGATACCTCTAAGGTAACAAATATGAATGGTATGTTTAACAATTGTGGTAGTTTAACTAGCCTAGATGTAAGTAGTTTCAAAACATCAGAAGTAATAAATATGTCAAATATGTTTAACGGCTGCACCAATCTTATTTCGTTAGATTTAAATAATTTTGATACTCCAAAAGTAGAAAATATATCTACAATGTTTCAAGGTTGTCGTTCGTTGACAAATTTAAATATCAGCAGTTTTGATACTTCAAATGTTACTAATATGCGATATATGTTCAATAATTGTCAAAATATAGTAGAATTAGACTTAACTAGTTTTAATACTTCAAAGGTGACAACGACGCAATCGATGTTTCAATATTGTTCTAATTTAAGTAATATTATATTTTCTCCAAACTTTTCTACCGCAAATGTTACCAATATGAACAGTATGTTTGCTGGTTGTGGTAAATTAACAGAATTAGATTTAACCGTTTTTAACACTTCAAAAGTAACAGATATGGCCTATATGTTTAATAATTGTAGTAACTTGACTTCATTAAACTTAACTGGTTTTGATACCTCTAAGATAATCAGTATGAATAGTATGTTTAATAATTGTCATAGCTTAACAGAATTAGATTTAAGTAGCTTTGACACTTCGAGTCTGACCGATACATCACAAATGTTTTACAATTGTAGTAGCCTAAAAAGAATTGATTTTAGAAAGGCAGACTTTAGTTCAGTGGCAACTTTTACCAATATGTTTTATCGTACTTCTAATCTAGAAGTTATCGTAAAAGATGAAGATGCAAGAGTTTGGATGCAAGATAAATTAGGTAGTAACGATACCGCAACAATCGTAACTGCCTAATTTTTTTATTTTTTCGGAACCTTCTTACTTTTTAATAATAATAAAAAAGAGGAGGTAAACATGACATTTCATTATCGTTATCGAAAACAAATTATCATTGTGACTTTTGTTGTCCTAATTTTAATATCAATAGCGGGAACAACTATCTATTTCTATGAACCTAAGGAGAAAAAGACGATATCATCGGTAAAAGTAAAAAAAGAAGCAACCGCAACAACCGCTGAATCAAACTCACCTGATGAAGACCAAGAAAAGTATATGATTGATATTAAGGGAGAGGTAGCTAATCCTGGAATTTATGAACTAGAAAGTACATCTAGAGTAATTGATGTAATTAATGCCGCTGGTGGACTGACTCAAAATGCTGACACAACTGTTATTAATTTAAGCAAAAAGATAGAGGACGAAATGGTAATTATCATCTATAGTAAAAAAGAGGTAACTAATTGGTTAGAAACTAAAGAACAAGAATCTTACCTACAAGAAAAATGTATTGAGCCACAGGAAGGGCAAGTAAAAAACGATGCCTGCATTTCAGATACAAAAGAATCTTCTTCATCCACAACTCCACAAACCCCGTCTATTGTCAACATCAACACCGCAACCAAGGATCAATTGATGACTCTAAATGGAATAGGGGAAGCAAAAGCGGATTCGATTATCGCCTATAGAGAACAAACACCATTCACAACAATTGAAGATATCAAAAATGTCTCTGGTATAGGAGATTCTATCTATGAACAGATTAAAGACTCTATTACAGTCTAATTATTTTCTTTATATACTGCTTTTTCTTACCATAATTCTATCCATATTAAGACTTATACAACCACCAAGAGTAGTTTATTCCACAGGTACAAAAGAAATATCAGGAGTGGTAACAGAGATAATAGAATCCACTGATAAATTAACCTTGATAATAAAAGGGAAGGAAAAAATAAGAGGAACATATTACTTTAAAAGTGAAAAAACACTTCCAAGTATAAAATTAGGAGATTATGTAAAACTAACAGGAACTATAAAAAAACCAAGTTCTCCAAGTACAAAAAATCTCTTTGACTATTCCAAGTACCTAAAAAAACAAAAAATATATCACCTAATGCAGATAGATCAAATAAAAGTCTTATCAACATCTAAAAACATCTATTACAAAATAAAGAATTTTCTCAAAGAAAAAATAACGCATCCTTATAAACAAGCTTTTCTACTAGGTAATGATAATTCTATATCCGATGAAGTTATAACATCATATCAAGCAAATGGTATTTCCCACTTGTTTGCTATTAGTAGTTCACAGTTTTATTTTTTATCAAATATTATCTTAAAATTAACCAAGAAACTAAATCTAAAAGAAAAAACTAGTTATACTATTGTTATTATTTTTTTACTAAGTTATCTATCCATATTAGGACTTTCAGCATCTATTTTAAGAGGAATTCTATCTTTTTTGTTATTTTCAATAAATAGACTATGGAATCTAAATCTAAAAAAATTCAAAATAATAACCTATACGATATTAATAACTTTACTAATCAATCCTTACTATTTGACAGAATCATCATTCTATTTTTCTTTTCTAATAAGTATTGGACTTCTTTATTTTATGAGACCAAGTACTAACTTTTTTAAGACATTGTGGACAAGTTCCGTCCTATCATTTCTACTAAGTATACCAATTAGTCTATATTACTTTTATGAAGTTAATCTACTTAGTATTATTTATAATTTATTCTATATTCCATATGTAAATATTATTATATTTCCTATGACAATAATATCTTTCTTCTTTCCAATATTAGATTTTCTATATAATTTTTTTATCAACATCCTAGAAAACTCATCATTAATACTATCAACGATTACTATAGGGAAATTAATCTTTAAAAAAGTAAATATAATCATCTACATACTAGAATTACTATTTATGATTTACTATCTAAAAACCCATAAAAAACTCATTCTAATAATTACCATAATAATATTTATTGGTCATTATCTAAGTCCATATTTTAATAAAGACTTCATTAAAATAATTGATGTAGGACAGGGAGATTCTATATTAATTCATTCTAAAGGAAAAACAGCTTTAATAGATACAGGAGGAAAATTATCCTATGATAAAAAAACAAGTGAAACTATTACTAAGTATACAACTATTCCTCTATTAAAAAGTTTAGGTATTAAGAAAATAAATTATCTTTTGTTAACTCATGGCGATCAAGATCATGTAGGAGAGTTCTTCTATTTAAATAATCGTTTTAAAATATCTGAAGTCTATCTTAATCTAGGACAAACTTCATTATTAGAAGAACAAATTATAAAAGAAAGACCAGATACCAAAAGAATAAAAGAAGGGCAAAACTTAATACTTGGTAATTTTTCTCTATTTCAATTAAATAAATCCTGGAAAGAGGAAAATACATCCAGTGCTGTCTACTATTTTTATCATTCAAATTTAACTGGTCTATTGATGGGAGATGCTACTACACAAACAGAAAACTTTTTAATAGAAAATTATAATTTAAAAGTCGATATTCTAAAAGTAGGTCATCACGGTTCTAACACAAGTACCAGTAACAATTTTTTAAAAGAAACATCTCCCTCACTTGCCATAATATCTGTAGGAGAAAATAATAATTATAACCATCCTAGTCCAGAAGTCCTAGAAAACTTAACGAATCAAAATATTTCATATCTAACAACAATACAATCAGGAACAATTACAATTTATCCCAAAACACAAATACTAACAGAAGACAAAAAAATCCCTTGAAAAATACAATAGACAATTTGTCTAAAAAAAGATACAATAAAATGGAAGTAAGGGTGACTATCATGAAAAATATTAATAATGTACTGCCAAGAAAAGAAGATGAATTAGAATTAATTCATTCTTACCAAGATGCTTGTAGTGAGAAAGACTTTCAAGAATTTGTAAGAGGGATTAATGCTAGTGATGAAGTTTTAATGAAGTATACATCGAGTTTAATAGATGCAAAAGAAGAATGCAAAAACTGTAAAAATTGTAAAGGTTTAGAACATTGTAAAAATAAAGTAGTAGGGTATTGTTATACTCCTATACCAGAGAAAAATATCATTCAGTTTTCATACGTTGCCTGCAAATGGCAAGAAAAATCAGAAAAAGAAAATGCCTATAAAAAGAACTTAGAATTATTTGATATGCCTAAAGAAATAAAAGAAGCTTCTTTAAAAAATGTATATACTGATGATAAATCTAGATTACCTATTATTAGATATTTTAAAGAATTTAGAGAAAAATTTCAAAAGGAAGAAAATCCTAAAGGACTATATCTAACTGGATCATTTGGAAGTGGAAAGACTTATTTAATCGCTGCTTTGTTAAATGAAATGGCTAAGAAACAAATATCTTGTGCCCTAGTATATTACCCAGAGTTTTTAAGAAGTCTAAAATCATCTTTCCAAACAGATTATAGTGAAAAATTTGACTTTATCAAAAAGGTACCAGTTCTATTATTAGATGACATAGGTGCTGAAAACGAAAGTAACTGGTCAAGAGATGAAGTACTAGGTCCCATTCTTCAATATCGTATGCAAAATCACTTACCAACTTTCTTTACTTCAAACTTAACATTAGAAGAATTAGAATCATCCCTTGCAACCACATCATCTGGAGTAGACAAAGTAAAAGCTAGAAGAATAATTGAAAGAATAAAACAACTAAGTATCCAAATGGAGTTAATTGGTAAAAACAGAAGAAATTAATAGGTTGCCATAAAAAAGTAAGTTATAATAACTGAAAGCAGAACGCAGTTTTGCTTTTCTTCTTTACATCCCCAAAAAATAGTGTTAAAATAAACTCAATTTCAAGGGGGCAGAGAAGATGCGAAAGTTTTTATCCAACAAAGAAAATGTCAAAAAATTATCTTTCGCTATCTTTCTAGCCTCTTTTTCTTTAGTATATTATAAATACAACATCACAACATCCGCCTTTACCTTAGACTATGAACTAATTAATACTAAGGATATGGCAATGGTAGAAGTTCCCGAAAAAAAAGATAAAGAAAATACGAATGCAGAAGAAACAAATAATGTTTTTCAGATCTATAAACAAATGCAAAGTGGTACTTATCAACAAAAAGAGTCTCCAGTAGCGGTATCTTTACCAAGTAAAAACAATACAGTGGCAACCATGGAAGCGCCAAGACGAATTTGGTATCTTCCAACCGAAGTGGGCCAGATTACATCTACTGTAAATTATTCACACTTTGCTCTAGATATTACCAGTCCAAGAAAATCTAGTGAACCAATCTATCCTGTTGCTAATGGGATTATATCAAGTATTTATACAGACTACGCTGGAGCTAAGATTGTAACCGTAAACCATAACATTAATGGTCAAAATTATACATCTCAATATGTTCATTTATCTAGTTACGCACCTGATTTATACGTTGGAAAACCAGTTACCATTAATGATTACCTAGGTTTCATGGGAGAAACCGGAATCGCAACAGGAGTTCACCTACATATTGCTTTACTAGATTGTAGTATTTTTGATCCAAATGATACCAATTGTTCTACCTTAAATGGCTTCTTCCGTTATGGAAAAGCAAGGTATCAACAAGGATTCCTAGGGTTAGAATCAGTAATGAGTGTTCCACCATCTTGGAATTCTAGATAAAAATGTTTGTACAAATGAAAAAAAAGTGCTATGATAGATTCATAAGAAGAAATACACTGACAAAGGACATGATAAATTAGAACCTTTTTCAAAGAGACTTCGTGGTTGGTGAAAACGAAGAAAAGACTAATTTGTTACTCCCTTTCGAGTAGGATTATAAAAAGTAATCCCGGGAAACCGTTATCAAAATCAAGAAAAACAAAGGATGGTACCGTGTAACAAAGAGCACTCCAAGTAAGGAGTGTTCTTTTTATTTTAAGGAGATGGAAAATGAGTAAATACCAAAAAAGATTGGAATTGTTACGTGATCAAGAACTCTTGTTATTAGAGGAACACAAGAATAGTGAAAAATTTTCAAGTTATATAAAAGCAATTTTAACTAGAAGATACTTAAATAAACAAATCACCTTAGATAGCCTAGTAACAAAGTTAGAAAAATCAAGCAATGAATTTCAAAAAAATATAATTTGGAGTGTTTTGAGCATTCGCTTTATCAAAGAAGAAAAAGATGAAGAAATAAAGAAGGTATATCATGTTATTCAACAAATGTCTATTGAATATCTAGCCAGACTTTCAGAAGAAGCTTCTAGTAAATATTTGAAAGAAAAAGCAAATGAGCTTTTCTATCAGAAACAATTAGAATTAGAAGAAGAATTAGGTCTAAGTCAATTAGAGTATGAAAAATGGTTACTAGATTACGCTATTCCAGAAGAACAAGATTATTCAACAATTAAAATGTCAAAGAAAGATTTATTGAATAATAGCATACCTATTAATATGTTTTTAAAAAGATATTACGACATAGAATGTCAAAATCCAGAACAAATTACTCATCAAGATATGGAAGAGATAATTAGAATTAATAATATACCAATACCAAAAAGAGGTAGTCTTCAACACATTGGATATGAGGATATTGCTACTTCTAAATGGGTATTGGTAAGAGATAAAAGTAACACAAAAAAATCTAATAGAATTATTCCTTATTTATGTCCTTTACCATCAAGTGTAGAATATATGAAAGAAGAATTAGGTATTGCTTATAAAAAACAAAGAAAGTGAGGAAAGTAAAATGATAAACATAAAAGAAAATGAAAGATTAAATAAAATGAATCATTCATGTGCTCATCTTTTAGCACAAGCAGTAAAACACTTATATAAAGAAGCAAAATTCTGGGTAGGTCCAGTAATAGAAGAAGGATTCTATTATGATATTGATTTAGGAGATAAAACGATAACAGATGAAGATCTTCCTAAAATAGAACACGAAATGAAAAAAATTGCAAAAGACGGAAAAAGAATTGTTCGTCATGAATTAACAAAAGAAGAAGCTCTAGAAATGTTTAAAGATGATCCATACAAATTAGATTTAATTGAAAGAATGGATGAAGCTGAGACAACGATTTCTTGTTATACACAAGGAGATTTCACAGATCTTTGTAGAGGGCCTCATGTAGACACTGTAAAAGAGTTGAAATATTTTAAATTGATTAAACACAGTGGTGCCTATTGGAAAGGTGACGCTAAAAATAAAATGTTACAAAGAATCTATGGCGTTTGCTTTGAAAACCAAGAAGATCTAGATGCCTATTTACAAGAATTAGAAGAAGCAAAACAAAGAGATCATAGAAAAATAGGTAAAGAACAAGAATTATTTATGACACACGAATTAGTAGGTTCAGGTATGCCTTTATGGTTACCAAACGGGGCTCTTATTCGCCATGAGTTAGAAAACTATATTTACAAAAAAGAACGTGACATGGGCTACAATCATGTCTACACTCCATGCGTAGGAACAGTTGATTTATACAAAACTTCAGGACACTGGGATCACTACAAAGAAAATATGTTTCCAATGATGAAAGTAGATGAAGAAGAATTAGTACTTCGTCCAATGAACTGTCCTCATCATATGCTAGTATATAAAAATAAGATGCACTCATATCGTGACCTACCAATCCGTATTGGAGAATTCGCAACCGACTTTAGATATGAAGCAAGTGGTGCTGTCAAAGGATTAGAAAGAGTTCGTTGTATGTGTCAAAACGATGCCCATCTATTTGTAAGACCAGATCAAATAGGAGAAGAATTCAAAAAAGTAGTAAGCTTAATATTAGATGTTTATAAGGATTTTGGAATTAAAGACTATAAATTTAGATTATCTTTAAGAGATAAAAATGACAAAGAAAAATATTTTGATGATGACGAAATGTGGGATACTGCAGAAGGTAAACTACGTGAAGTATTAAATGAATTAGGAGTAGATTACTTTGAAGCAGAAGGAGAAGCTGCTTTCTATGGACCAAAATTAGATGTAGAAGTAAAGCCAGCCGTAGGCCCAGAAGTAACCCTTTCTACTTGCCAATTAGACTTCTTACTACCAAGAAGATTTGAATTAACTTATGTAGATAAAGGAGGAGAAAAACAAACTCCTGTAGTAATTCACCGCGCAATATTTGGAACATTTGACCGTTTCACAGCTTTCTTAATTGAAGAGACAAAAGGTGCATTCCCAACATGGCTTGCGCCAACACAAGTAGAAGTAATTCCTGTATCTTCTGAATTCCAAGGAGATTATGCTAGCGTTGTAACAGAAAAACTAAAAGAAGCAGGAATACGTGCTGAACTAGATGATAGAAATGAAAAGTTAGGATATCGACTAAGAGAATCACAAACTAAGAAGGTTCCATACACTTTGATTCTAGGAGACAAAGAAAAACAAGATAACACAATAAGTTATCGTCTACATGGTAAAAAAGAAACAACAACCTTATCTCAAGATGATTTTATAAACTTGCTAAAACAAGAAATAGAAAATAAAGAATTAAGAAAATAGCCAATAGGGAAAGTAATGTACCAAGAATATAACTCGGTACAAAAGGAGAATATATGCATACGAAATCAAACAATTCAAATTATGACAGTGAAAGATTACAACAAATAAAAAAATTAATAGAAAATCATCAACTAGGTAAAGCTTTAGTAGAATTTGAACAATATAAAGGAATGCGTCCTAATAATAAAAAAATAGATTATTATGATGACCTATTTAAAAAGTTAGTAACAAAAAGTAATCCAAATTATACTCCTGAACTTTTAATTGCTGCTTATAAAGAATTAAAAAATGCCTATGACAAAGGTGAAATGATGGTTCAAAATGACCTACAAGAATCTGAAAAGAATCAAGAGTATCAAGGTAATATAGAAGAGGTAATACCACACATTTCAGAGTTACTAAAAAATACACCTTATGATAAAGTCACAACAATAATGAATTTAGCCAGGGAGTATAAAAAAACTAACAACCCCGAGATAGCCAAAAATATATTACTACGAGCAAGCAGTTTTAAAAATAATGATTACATTTTACTAGATTTAATAAAATTAGATTTAAAAATGAATAATATAGAAGAAGCAAAATACTGTATCAAAACATTTCCAAGACCAATAGAAAATAATGAAGTCCTAAGAACTTTATCATTATTAAAAGGACAAGCAGCTATAAAAGAGGAAAAATATAGGAAAGCTTTATCAGTTTTGAAATCTAAATTAGGTAGTAAAAAAGATTCTATTTATTGGGATACACAGTATGAAATAGCTAGAGTATATCTTAAACAAAATAAAATAGAACAAGCCGTCCTAATATCTTCTGAAATCGAACAAAATAAAGGAGTAGCACAAAATAAATTACTATTTTTGAAGGCAGAAATTGATAACGAGTTAGGAAACAAACAAGAATCATTAAAATGCTACAAAGAAATCTTATCAAATGCTTCTCCTTTATATAAAGAAGAAGTCAAGAAACTACTAAACGATGATGACTATCTAACAATAGCAGCGCTAGCAAGTAGAGATGGTCACTACTATAGTTGTAAACAAGCTTTATCACAAATAGATGATAAAATGTTAGATAAAATAGGGTTGGAAAATTTAAAACGAATAAGATTCTATCTAGATTATAAAGCGTGTAAAGAACAAAAGCCAAGTAGTTACTTTGAAAAACAATTAATAAACTACAGTGAAGATTATGCGATAAAACATATAGAAAAACATTTTTCAGCACCGGCTAATGTAAATATTACTAAGAGAATAGAACGATTAATAGATGCTGCTAAAATAAGTATTCAAGAAGAAGAACCATGGATAGATGGAATGACAGATAAATATGTAATTTCACCTCCATCAATAATTAAAACATCAAGAAAAAAACCAAGACTCTTAGAAGTAACAACACTTCCCAACACGGATTTAATTTTAACGATGCATATAATTGAACAACCTCAAGAGCCAATACAATACAAGAAAATATGAAACTAATTCAACCGCCTATGAAAGTATTATCAAAAACACCAAAATCTAATAGACAGAATAAATAAAAAAATAAGTCTGCACAAGATTTATTTTTTTGTCAAAAATCTGTAAACAAAAGAAAAATTTTTCTCACAATATTTACAAATTACCTTTCTATAGTTTAATATATAAGTAATCAGTGGTAACTGGTGGTGAAAAGTGGGGGATTTGTATGTT
>CALVSH010000066.1 GCA_944358945.1 uncultured Bacilli bacterium | reverse complement strand
CTTCTACATACAAAGGATACAGGATAACCTTTCCTATATAATTTAACAGAATAATATTTTGTGTTTAATTCATGTGGAATATAACGTTGAGTTTGTGATATACTTGTCATAAGCAATAAGTCCTTTCGTATAATTTTTGTGTTCAATTAATATTTTATACTACTTATTTTTTTTTTTTTCTATATTGATGGTTTCACATCAATTGTAACTCTACAATCGCTCTAATTATATTTATCTAAAAAATATTTACTTACGAAAAAAAGTCGTGTATAATTAAAAATAGAATAGAGAGGGTGCGCTATGGATAAGAAAGAAATGGCAGAACTAATAGACATTGATGGATTATCATCTGAAATAGAAGTAGTAACATATTTAAATTCAGAAGATAACAAAAGACAATATGTTGTCTATAGTAAGGATGAAATCCAAGAACAAACAGGAAATCAAGTAATCTATATAGCCAAGATTATTCCAGAGGAAACATCTTTCAAGCTAGAAGAAATTACAGATGATATAGAGTGGATGGATGTACAACGTCTATTAAAAAAAATTGCCAATGCGCAGTCCCAAGTAGGATAGGGGTGATTGCTAGTGGATGATATATTTGAGTTTATGCATAGTGCATATCGTCTAGCCTCAACCCAGGTAAAAGCAATTGCCTATGATTTGATAACGGAAATAACCAGAAGAAAACAAGAATTAATGAAAAGTGAAGTAGAAAACAAAGAGGAACTTCTAACAAAATTAACTACTATCAATGACAAGATTATAGAACTAACAGATTCCTTAGAAGAACAACTACAAAATCTAGATCAAATAGAGATAGTAGATCAAGTAAAAAAACAACTTCCAACAGAAACTAAGGAAGATGGACCAAGTGTTTCTCAAACTATTATAGAAAAAACACCAGAAAAGAAAAAAGAAAAACCTCAAGTAGAAAAACCAAGGAATGTAATACCACCAGTTCAAACAGAAAATAAAGAAGAAAATGCAATAAAAATAGAAAATCCTGTCATAGAAGAACAACCAAGAGAAGAGATTATACCAAGAAAAGTTGTAGAAAAGAAAGCGGAAACAAAACCAGTGATACCAAGTATAACACCAAGTGAGGCGACTCCAATTCCAGAAGAAAAAAAAGAACAGGAAGAAATAAAACAAGAAAAACACAACCAAGCACCAAGCGAAGAACCAAGAAAAGAAGTAAAAGTCGAAAAAACAAATCTTCCACAAGAAGAAAAGACTATAGAAGAACAACCACAATCAACTACCGAAGAGGAACCAAGAGAAGAAGAAGTACCAAGAAAGAAATTTAAAAAGACAACTAAGAATCTATCAAAAGCAATTATGGTAAGACCCAATCAACTAGAAAACTTAAGAAGATCACATTCCTATCAAGAACAAAAATTAGCTAGGTTGGGAATTTTTAAAGAAGCACTAACAGAAGTAGAAAAACCACAGCTAAAAAAGACAGGACCAAGACAACTACCGGATGAAGTAGAAAGAGAAATTGAAGATTTAACTGTAAAAGCAAATATTTATTATAATGAAGGAGAAACAGACAAGGCACAAGAACTATATGACAAGATAAAAGAGCTAAACCTGAAGTATCAATAAAGGAGTGATTCATGTGATAGATGCCAAAGTGGAAATACTAGATTTAGAAGATAAGACAACACCTAAGGCCTATCTAGCTCGAATCGTCAATTATTTTAAATGTAGTACCCAGGAAAATTCTATTATCTTCAACTTTGAAATGGATGCCAATTATTGTCATTGTAAAGTAATTAAATACGAAGTAGATGGCTCTAAAGAAGAATTAGAACAAGAAACATTCTCAGACCTAGAACTAGTTCTAACAGACCTCCTAGAACCTTTTTTAAAAAACTTCTCAACAAACCATAAAATAGTAATTAATTCTATTCAACCAGCTAAAAATAATACAAGTAATTTAAAAGTAATAAGTGAACAAAATGATATGTGTAACATCATAGGTTTAAAAGAAAGTATCACTATGAGACTATCAGAAAAAATAAGACAAAAAGAAAATAATAAAACTGCTAGAACTTCTCAAGCAAAAAGTGATCAAAAAGGAGTAGGTAACACTCTAGGTTTTATCATAAGTCTACTAGTAGTAGGAACAGTAATCATAAGTTTAATGTTTATAAATTAAAGAAGAAAAAGTACCAATTCTATAGATAGTGTTTTTCTATCAATAATAGAATAGGTCTTTTTTTTTAAGTACAAATTTGTTACAATATAGTAGAGAGTAGGAGACGCTTATGACAAGAGAACAACGGTTAAAATTTGCAAAAGTCTTAATATCTTTAGCAATTGTCCTAATACTTGCAGGAATCGGTATAGAATTAGAAAGTAAGTCACTGCTAGATCCCGTAACAGATACCCATGTAGTAGCCAATTCTAATGACAGCAATATTAGTATTACTACAATAGATACATTTGAAGACGACCAAGCGCCTAATGATACCACAGAAACAGAAACCGAAAACGAGACAGAGTCAGAATCAGGAACTAACGAAGGTTCCTCCCCAGCACCAGGCAACAACACAAAAACACCAAGTCCAGGAAATAAGCAACAATCACAACAACCACCACAAACAGCACAGGCACCATCAATAGAGACAACCAACAACAACCTAAGAAACACAATTCAAAATACCTATGGTATTACGGTAAGATATGGGGTAGAAACAAATGGCTACTCAGTAGCCGGACTATCCAGTATAATGTTATCAGATCCCAATAGAATTAACGAGATTTTAAGTTCTCTAAACTATAACTTATCGTTATATCCCTCAGGATTTTTTAACGAAACGAAACAAGGTGGATATACACTAACCATTTACTTATTAAAAAAATATTCCCAAGATAATGTTACAGGAATCACAGATTCTACAACCAAGAATGTAGTAATATCACTCGCAACAGATTATAGTTTTGTAGAAAGTCTGCATCATGAAGTTTATCATTATATAGAAAAATATATGTATTATAAAGGAGCAAACTACACCACCTGGAATGGTCTAAATCCCTCAGGATTTACTTATGGTAGTACCAATGCCAGTCTATCCTACACTACAGGGAATAATCCCAATGCTTCTTTCGTCAACAACTATGCCCAAACTGATGAATATGAAGATAGAGCTTCAACATTTGAATATATGATGTCTACATCAGAAGCAAGTTGCTTAGTAACAGGAACAACCATTTGGAAAAAATCAAAATACATGTGTGAACAAATAGATGCTGTATTTCAGACAGTATCGCCAGCTGTAACAGAACACTGGGAAAGATACGTATATAATTAGGAAGGGGAAAATATGAAAAGAATAATAATTAATGAAGATAATATAGAGGAAAAAGATGTAGAAAGTACCGTAGTAAGAGTAAAAGCTCTTATGATAAACGAAAAAAAAGAATTACTAGTAGTACATAATAATTATACTTACCAATTTCCAGGAGGTCATTGGAAAAGTTATGAATCATTAGAAGAAAGTCTAACAAGAGAAATTAAAGAAGAAACAGGTATTAACTGTATCATAGATTTTGGACCATTTATGGTAATAGAAGAATATTATAAAAACTACTTAAATACGGGTCAAACAAGATGTAATAAAATATATTATTATGTAGTTCATAGTAATGACAATCCAAAAGTACAAGAGATGAGTCTATCAAGACTAGAAAGAAAAACAGATTTTAATTTATTCTATATACCATTAAAAGATATGGAACAATTTATAAAAGAAAGCATCAACAACAAATCAATTGAAACTGTAATAGGAAAAGAAATGTTAGAAGTAATGAAAGAGTATAGAGAAAAATATTCAGGGAGGTAAATATGAAAATATTAGTAACAGGTGGATTAGGATATATTGGTAGTCATACTTGCGTAGAATTATTAAAAGATAATGAAGTTGTAGTATTAGATAATTTATCTAATTCAAAAGAAGAAGTAAAAGACAAAATAAAACAAATTACTGGAAAAGATATAAAGTTATATATAGGAAATATGATAGATGAAAACCTATTAGATAAGATTTTTACAGAAGAAAAAATAGATGCTGTAATAGACTTTGCTGCTTATAAAGCAGTAGGAGAATCTGTAAAAAAACCAGTTGAATATTATACAAATAATATTTCAACAGTTTTAGTATTACTAAAAGTAATGAAAAAGCATGATGTAAAAAAGTTAGTCTTTTCATCTAGCGCAACAGTATATGGACAACCAGATCATGTACCAATTAAAGAAACAGATAAAACAGGTGGAACAACCAATCCTTATGGAACATCAAAATTATTTGTAGAACAAATTTTAAAGGACTTATATCAATCTGATAACAGTTGGGATATTGCCATACTAAGATATTTCAATCCAATAGGAGCACATGAAAGTGGATTAATAGGTGAAGAACCAAATGGAATACCAGCTAACTTGATGCCATATATTGTGAAAGTGGCAAGTAACGAATTAGAGTGTCTATCAGTATTTGGTAATGATTATCCTACCAAGGATGGTACAGGAGTAAGAGATTATATCCATGTAGTAGATCTTGCGAAAGGTCATATAAAAGCCTTAGAAAAACTAGAAAAAGAACAAAGTGGTCTATATATTTATAATCTAGGTACAGGAATAGGTTATAGTGTACTAGATATTGTAAAGGCTTTTGAAAAAGTAAATAATATCAAAGTAAATTATAAGATTGCTCCTCGTCGTCCAGGTGACATTGCAGAATGTTACTCAGACCCAACAAAAGCCAAGGAAGAATTAGGTTGGCAAGCAACCAAAACGATAGAAGATATGTGTAAAGACGCATACAACTACATAGTAAAAAGCAAAGAGAACTAAGGATAAAAGCTTAGTTCTTTTTACATACTAAAAATGTAAACAAGATGTAAATTGACGAATAAGATAGTTGCATTATAACATAAAAGTATAGAATAGAGGGATAATAATGAAGAAAAAATATGGAGTTATGATAGTATCAATACTAATTTTAATTGTATCACTAACACTAATAATCAACAAACCATCTTATGCAGGAGAAACTCCTGAAATTAATTATTGTCCAGAACAAATAATTATCACAGAGTCAAAAGATAACTTAGCATTAGTACCAGGCATTTCGCTACCTAAGACTTTAACTATAAAAACACCAAGTGGAGATACACTAAGTAATACATCCTTAATATATAAGCGAAATAATACATCTTTTGGAGTAGTAACACAGAAACTAAATGAAAGTTTATCTCCAATTCCAATTTTTAGTAAAGACTTCAACGAGAATAGATATTATACACAACTGTTTCTATGGTGGATGAATGATATTAGATTGCAAGAAGATGTCAATCTATCAAAAGAAGAAAAAGAAGCAATAGCCTCATCAGAAAACGGAAAAATAGTAGCAGAAAAAATTGAC
>CALVSH010000065.1 GCA_944358945.1 uncultured Bacilli bacterium | reverse complement strand
TAATGATATTGAATTAGATGATATGAAAAGTGTTTCTAATTTTGATATGTGGCCAGAAGCAGATTATAATTTATATGATTCAATTAAAGAATTAGGCAAAAAAACATATTTTGTCGGAATAGCAAGTATTATTAGAGCATGTATGTGTGTAGCAAATGGAGATTTTAATCTAGCAATATTTCCTGGAACAAAACACAAAAATTGCGATATAGCAGCAGCTAAAGTTATTGTAGAAGAAGCTGGTGGTAAAGTTACTGATTTATTTGGTAATGAGCAAAGGTATGATGAAAGTATAAATGGTGCTGTAATAAGTAACAAAAAAGTTCATTCAGAAGTTGTTTCAATTTTAAAAAAGAATTTAATGGAGGAGGATTATGAAAAATAATTACTTATTAGTACATGGAAGTTTTGGAAGTCCATTTTCAAATTGGCTTCCATATTTAAGAAAAGAAATTGAAAATAAAGATTTAGAAGTTTATACACCTGACCTTCCGACAGGAGTTAATTATCAAAATTATGCAAATTGGTCTAAAGTTTTTAAGACTTATGTAGAAGCCAATATCATTAATGAAAATACAATTATATTTGCTCATTCAATAGCGCCTATCTTTATTTGTAAATTCCTAGTTGAAAATAAGATTAAAGTGAAAAGACTAATTTTTGTCTGTGGTTTTAATAATTATTTTGGAATAGATAAAGATTATGATGCAGTTAATGAAAGTATGTATTTTGATAATCTTATAGATGTTAAAAAGTATTGCGATGATATTGTATGTTTTTACACTGATAATGATCCTTATGTAAAATATGATGTGGAAAAGGAATTTGCTGATACCATAACTGAAAATCAGATTGTGATTTCAGGTGGTGGTCATCTAAATTCTGAAAGTGGATATACAGAGTTTTATGAATTGTTAAAGTATTTATAATAATTATTATATGACGGTTGATTATGTCGATTTGCTAGTCGTTGATGAAGTGTTGGATATACGGATAATTGGAGGAAACTAATGTGTAATGAATTAATAAGCAATAATATGCAATCTAAAAAACATGATAAAGAAAATAAGATAGTTGATGTATCGAATGGTGTTGCTGATGAGTTTAATTATTATATGGCTTATGAAAAAAGATATTGTCAAGTTTATAATAAGAAAATGATGTGGTCTTCTAAGCAACCGACACCTGATGTTATGGATTTTTTTAAGAAATATAATATTTCTAAGAATAATAGGGTTTTGGATCTTGGATGTGGAGAAGGAAGAGATGCAATTTATCTTTTAGATAAAGGTTACAATATTTTTGCTGTTGATTATTCAAAAACAGTTATTAAAATGTGTAATAAAATTACTCAAAATAAATATAAGAACAAATTTAGAAACTTTGATTTAATAAAAGATAAAATGGAAGATAAGTTTGATTTTATATATTCAGTAGCTGTATTACATATGTTTATTACAAAAGAACATAGAGATAAGTTTTTAGAATTTATTAAAGAACATCTTAATGAGAATGGAAGATGCTTATTATGTGTTTTAGGTGATGGTGTAGAAAGCTATTCTAGTAATGTAGAAGATTCTTTTAAAAATGTAAGTCGCACTGTAATGAATAATGGTGTTAAATTAAATATTGCAGCAACATCTTGTAAGGTTGTTAATTGGAGTGAATTAGAAAAAGAAATTGCAAATAATAATTTAAAAATAGTAGAAAAATGGATTTCTACCAAGATACCAGAGTTTACTGCTTCTATGTGTGTTGTAATAAAAAATGAGTAAAAGACATTAGTATGATTAAGGTGTACAGTATATATTGATGAGTTGTCTAAAAAATACTTTGCTTATACTAAATGTTTTAAAGTTAACTAGAAATTTGTTGATATACATGTGAAAGTGAAGAAAATTTAAATGATGTAATTAAGCAATCAATTTGAATTAGAAAAAATTAAAAAGAAAAGAAATTCTTAATAGAAATAATGAATAATCTTTTTGGTTATGTATGAAGATTTTAATTTTATATTAAAAAATTGAGGGATTTGTTATAATTATGGTATATGTAGTGTGGAGTCTTTATCAGAGTTGGTGATGGTTTATGAATATGGAACAAAAGAATAAATATATTGAACAGTATATTAATAATATTGCATTGCAAATAAATAATAAATACAATGGTTTGATAGATGATGATAAAATATTTAGAATAATCAATATGTTTAAAGATTCCTCTGATGATTTAGAAACTGAGATAATACCTAAAATAAATGAATTGACTAAAAAAGGTATAAATGATTTTCTTGAATTTCAACAACAAATTGATGAGTTTATAAAAATAAATCGTGAAAAAAACTTAAGTGAGTTAGCAACTTTAGATTTAAACACAGAACAAAATGGAATATATTTAAGTCAACAACAAATTGATTTATTAATGATAACCGATATCAAAACAAAAGAAGAACTAAAGGATTATATTGAAAATATATGTGGTCAGTTTCCCAATATGAAAGTCGAAGATGTTATTTCAAACATTGATTCCATAATGTCACTAGAACAATTAGAAGAGGCAAAAAGAACCTTGTATCAAAAATATCAAGATGAATTAATTAGTTATTTAGATAGTGCACGAATGAATGATGTTCAAAAAGCAAAAGTGAAATTAGAAAGACTTGGAATTAATAGTCAAGAATTAGACTATTGTTTAACTTTAGTATCCCAAAATAGAACTAGTGAAGTATTTAATTATCTGGGTAAAAAACATGGTGATGATTTTATAACTAAGTTTACTCGTTTTATGTATGATGATTTTGAAAATGTCAAAGGTGTATCTTATGATGAAATGAAAAGTTTATCTGAATTGCTAAAACGTGATAAATCTATAGATACGATAATTGTTGCGACTGGTAAGTTTGATAACTCTATTTATCAAACTACGAGTGGAAAGGTTTTTGATCCCTATTTAACAAGTAAAGCATTACAGTTTTGTTATACTAATAATAAACATATGAGATATCATTCTTTGTTTGATCAAGCCAATGTTGATTATTTATTAAAGCAGGGGAAAGGATTACAAGATCATGATCAAATACTTGCCGAAATGAAAGCATATGTAAAAATGTCTATAAATTATATTGAAGAAAATAACAGGCAATTATCAGATGGAACAATGTTAATAAATACAGTTGAGGTATTTAATGAACTTGTAGAGAAAAATAAATCAGATAAGGAGTCTTTATATTCTCTGGTATGGGAAAAATATTTTGGAATAACGATTGATGAGATAATGTCTTGTTTTGATGGGATTAATAAACCTACTGGTGTTGAATTTATGTATAATGAAACAACCTTAACTGAAAGTTCTCAAAAAAGAGCAATGGTAGAGAACTTATTATGTCAAATAGAACAAAAACAATCTGGATTCATTGATGTTATGGGAGATCAAATGCATTTGTCTGATGAAGATGTAATGACAAAAGAAGGATTACAAAATTTAAATGAAACAGCACGAATGCTTAAAAGATTTCAAGATGGTAAAGTAGTTGTCAATGGTCAAAAGAAAGAAATAAAACCTAAGAAAACAGAATGTACCGAGCATGATTTTCATTTTACAAAACCTTTTTTAGAAAATATAAATATATTAAATAAAGGTGGTCATAATGTTGATTTATGGTCTATCAAAAGAGGTATGCAAGATATCATTTCTAAAACTTATAATCAGAATGGAGTAAGATTTGAAAGAAGTACATACTGGTCTTTGTTTGGAAAGAATGATCATAATGTTGTTCGAGCTAATATAAGTATTCAAAAAGATAATTTCGAAAGAAAAAAAGAAGGATTATCAGAAAAACGATTCATTGAAACTATGTCAGCCGGCCTAATTCCTGATGGAACAACATTTTCTAATATTAAGAGTTTAAAGGTAGGAACAAAAGGAGAAAAAGTACAAAACAATTTACAACAGAAGGAAGAAAAGAAATTTTTTGATCAAAGAAGCCAAGGTGAGATTGAAATAGCAAGACAGATTAAACAAAAAAACCAAATTATAAAACAACAAAAACAACAAACAAAACAAAGAGATAAACCTAATGTAAAAACTTTAAGTTCTCATCCATCAAATTTTGCTTCAAGCAAGGGTTTTGCTAATGTACTTATGTTATCTTTAATTGTAATTTTTGTTGCTGGAGTATTATTTATGGTTGTTCATATGATAGTTGGGTGGTAGTTTATGAGTGAAAATTTCAATTTAAAAATATTAGAATCATATGTAGAGATAGATAGAATATATGATAAAATCAGTAGTAAAATGTTTGATTTTATTACTAACGCTAGTGAACTTGTTGAATTATCAGAGGATGATTATCAGATAGAAAAAACAATAAAATTAAATAAAATATCTCTTAAAAGCTACATTTTGGATTCGACTTGTTGCTCATCTTTGCGGGAAAATAATATAACTAATTATTCAATAGAGAAATTAAAAAAGTTTTTTGATAAATATGAAAAAATATATAATGAAGATTTATCAAAATATCATTTGGCACTTTCGTTATATGAAATGCTTGAAGAAATTGAAAAATTAGTAGATAAAAAAATTGAATTGGAAATTAGTGAAATTAGTAAAATTTATGGTAATGTTGTAAATATTAAAAGTATGGTATCTGGTGAATATGAAAAGTTATATTTTGATTCTAAAAACAAGATTGATACTGAGTATAAAGATAATAAGATTAATGATGAAGTATACAATTTATGCATTCAATTCTTAAATGATATTTTTAATTTTTATATAGGTGGTTATCCCAATATTCCAGATGAATACTTATATAATGGACAAGATTTATAATGATATTTGTTGTTACTATATTAAAAAATTAATGTAAAGTTATAATGATTTTAGAATTAATAATTATGATATTCCAATGATGCTAAATCAGTTTATTAAAATAATTAAAAAATACTCAATATATGAAAAAAAGACGCTAAGGTTATATTCTTTAGCATTTTTTTCGTTTGGATAAGAAAAAATTTATTTATAGATAATAATATAAGTGAAGGGAGGAGTTATGGTTTTTAATAAAGATATTACTGGTTATGAGAATGAAGAGGAATTTGCTTTTTATTTAAATGGGAAGCAAGTGGGTAGAGTTTATCCTAATTTTTTGGATTTGTTGTATAAGTTATATGGTTAGTTGGATTTTAATGATTATATAGAGTGCTGGGTTAATAAATCCAAGCGGAAGGCAGATATTTATATTAAGATCAATGGTTATGTTAGAGGAATTAGTATAAAGAAGGGAATTAAAAATTCAGTTCATGTTGAGTCTGTTAATACATTGATTACTTTTTTTAGAGAAATTGGTATTGAGGAAGAAATTATTAGGAAATTTTTATATTATCAGTATGCAGATGGTACGATAAATGGAATTGGTAAGAAACGTATTTCTAGTTCTGCTTATAGAGAAGCACACCAAAATGAGATTGATGAGATAAATAAAGTTTTTAATGATGAAAAATATATAAATAGTTTTGTTAATCATTTTGTGTTACAAGGGAATAAGTCTTTATATGAAGTGGATGCTATTATTTATGGTGTTGTGGAAGATTTTGTTTGGATTGCTAAAGAAGAAGTTTACTTTATTATGCAAAAGCATTTAAAAGATGAAGTAGCATCATTACATATATCATTGTTAACATTACAACCAATGGCTCGTAACCTTAATTTTAATCCTAAATATGAATTTGGTAGAAATCAAGTTCAAGTAAAATGGTATGCTTTACCGGATAATATTATTGAAGTTATGGCTTTTTATCGTAATCGTAAGTAGACATTTTTAAAATCGTATTATTTTGATTTTATGTAGGAAGGCGCCAAGCTGAACTACGGGAGATATAAAAAAAGAACCAGTCGTTGACTAGTTCTTGTATTTACTTATGGAGCGATTGATAAGAGGGTTTTAAACCTTTTATCAAAAAAATATCCCTCACTCGTTAAATAAATTATATGATAAAATTTAATATAAATCAACGACTGTGTAGTTGTCAATGATGTGAGACAAAAAAGTCGTAAAAAATATTAATTAGGAAGCTGTACATTAGCACAAGCTTCTTTTAAAATATTTCTTTTTTCAATAGGAGAAATCCAACCTAATACTTGCATTGGAATGTTATTAGAACGGTTTAAATAACTTTTCATTTGTTTTAATAAATCATCGTAAGAA
>CALVSH010000064.1 GCA_944358945.1 uncultured Bacilli bacterium | reverse complement strand
ATGGAGATAATCCGGCGTCTCTGTCGGCTAAGGTACATAATTTGCTTAGAGAAAATTTAGGTTTTACGGGTATTATTATTACTGATGATTTAGGTATGGGAGCAATATATGATACTAAAGAAGCAACAGTTAAGGCCATTTTAGCTGGTAATGATTTAATTATAACAACTGATTGGGAAAGCAGTATGGCCGGAATTAAAGAAGCCACTGACAATGGAAGGATTTCTTCACATTTAATAGATAAGCTTGCTTTAAGAATAATTTCATGGAAATATTATATGGGTATTTTAAGATAATCGTTTGATTATTTTTTTGTTGCATAAAAAAGAAAGGATTTTCTCCGAGACTGCTGAAAAAGTATACAGAGATTACTGTAAACTATATCAGTAGTCT
Source organism: uncultured Bacilli bacterium (assembly GCA_944358945.1). GTDB lineage: Bacteria > Bacillota_I > Bacilli_A > RF39 > UBA660 > Faecimonas. The sequence goes on along the minus strand of CALVSH010000064.1, from coordinate 4,809 downwards.
TTTTGTTTTGGTATACTATATATAAGAAATAATGGTGGTGTATGATGTTAAAACAAAAAAATCAATTAGAATTAAATTTCAGTAAGTATTCAGAATTATATGATATTGTAATTAAACCAGATAATTTTTGGAGACAATTAAATGATATGGTTGATTTTTTATTTGTATATGAAGAATTAAAAGACAAATATTCATCTACAATGGGAAGAACCTGTGAAGATGTAATAAGGATGTTTAAATATTTATTATTAAAAAGTTATTTTAAATTATCAGATAGAGGTTTGGTTGAAAGAACTCAAACAGACTTATTATTTAAATATTTTTTAGGATATGATCCAGAAGAAACAAAGCTAATAAACCCGAGTTTATTAACTGTTTTTCGTCGTGAAAGATTAAAAGATGAAGAAGAAAATTTAATGGATAAGTTAATAAATAAAACCGTAGAAATTGCGTTAGAAAAAGGACTCATAGAAGTAAAAAATAAAATTATAGTTGATTCAACTCATACAAATGCGATGTTTCATCATATTTCACCAAGAGAAGAATTGATAAAACAAGCAAAAGAATTAAGAAAGTCGATTTATAAAATTGACGAATCAATGCATGACAAAATGCCAAAAAAGCGTGAAGCATCAGGAATATTAGAAGATCAAATAGAATATACAAAAGAGTTATTAAAGATAGTAAAAGATGACGGTAGATTTACTTCTTTACCAGGACTAAAAGAACAAATAGATTATTTAGAAGAAACCATGAATGATACAGTGATAGAATTAGAATATTCAAAAGATCAAGATGCCAAAATAGGACATAAAACTGCAGATACATCATTTTTTGGATATAAAACACATATTGCCATGACACCAGAGAGAATAATCACTGCCGCAACTATTACTAGTGGTGAAAAACATGATGGCAAAGAGCTAGTTAATCTAATAGAGAAAAGTGAAAATAATGGGATTGAAATAGAGGCAGTAATTGGTGATGGGGCATATTCTGAAAAAGAAAATTTAGAATATTGTGAAGAAAAAAATATTAAAAATGTTAGTAAATTAAGTAAATTTGTCACTCATGGTAACAGTAAAAGGAATAATTCTTTTGAATATAATAAAGATGCCGGAATGTATGTATGTAAGGCAGGACATATGGCAATAAGTAAAAGAAGAAGTGGAAGTAAGAAAAATGGCACACAAGTGGAGTGTTATTTCTTTGATGTGGAAAAATGTAAACATTGTCCTTTTAAAGATGGTTGTTATAAAGATGGTTCAAAGACTAAAACATTTAGTGTAAAAATTAAAGATGATACCCATATAAAACAAATGGATTATATGAAAACAGATGAATTTAAAAAATTATATTCTGAAAGATATAAAATAGAAGCCAAAAATGCAGAATTAAAAAATAATTACGGATATGGTCAAGCAAATGCCTGTGGAAAAATTGGCATTACAATACAAGGGGCAACTACGCTCTTTTTAACTAATATGAAACGAATAATCAAATTAAACCAAGAAAAAAACAAAAATATAGGATAAATATTACCTTTCATATTATTTACAATTTTATAAATTAATAAAAAACTGATAAATAGAATTATTTTCTACATATCAGTTTTATTTTCGACTACTTTTTCAGCAGCCTTACTAACTAGTTTTCTTTTTATCTAAATATTCTAGTATGGAAAATGCCGCATCTCTTCCACTTCTACCAGCAAACGCAACAGTTCCAGGTGTTGGTGTTAAATCTCCACCAGCAAAAATATTTTCCTTAGAAGTTCTACCATCTGGATCAATCTTAATTTTACCACGACTATTTCTTTCAAGTCCTAATTGCGATACAACTTCATCATCAACTTGTGAACCAATGGCCATCATTACATAGTCACATGGAATATGATAATTGCTTCCCTCAATATTAACTGGACTTAATCTAGCCTCTCCTTCTTTTTTAACGAGTTCTGTCTTAATGACTTCAACTCCTCTAACATTACGAATACCATCAATCTTTAAAATATTATGTTGAAATAAAATTTCCACACCATCACTCTTAGCATCCGCAATCTCACTTTGTGTAGCAGGCATCTCTTTTTCTCCTCGTCTATAGATAACATAAACATGACTAGCACCTAATCGCTTAACAGTTCTAGAAACATCCATCGCAACATTTCCACCCCCACTGACAACAACACTCTTGCCAGTATAATCAGGATGAACGCCACTTTCCAACAACTCATTTCCACCATAGACACCAACCAAATCTTCACCAGGAATATGCATCATCGAAGAAACATTACCACCAATTCCCAAAAAGATAGCATCATATCTCTTCTCCAACTCTTCTAAAGAAATATCTCGTCCTAGACTCATACCTAACTCCACATCTACGCCCAACTCAAGTATCTTATCAATTGTTTTTTTCAAAATATCTTTAGGAAGTCTAAATTCTGGAATACCATGATATAAAATACCACCTAAATAATCATGTTTTTCATAAATAACTGGTCGAATACCATTTCTAGCTAAAAACGCAGCACAGACAAGTCCCGCGGGACCTCCACCAACAATCGCAACACGTTTATCTCTTTTTAAATCTTCACGACGACCAATAGGCCAACCCTCATCAATTGCCATATCACCAAGGAAAGCCTCTATCTCTCCAATACGAACTGCATCATAACTAACACCCTTTACACAAGCACCTTGACACTGCTTATCATAAGGACAAACTCTACCACAGACAGAAGGTAAAACCGTAGTCTGACACAAAATTTCATAGGCATGTTTATAATTTTTACTCTTAACATCTCGAATAAAAGAAGTAATATCATTACGAAAAGGACACCCCATCTGACAAGGTTTTGTAACACAACTAACACAAACACTAGCCTTATCTAAAACACTACTCATCACGACTACCTCCTAACAAATAAGATTTATCCTGAAAACTCGTATGTAAAAGTCCTTGTGCCTTAATACTATATGGTCTCTCCAAAAACTTATCATAAACTTCAACAATTTCAGGATTACGATGACAAAGTCTAATTTTACTTTCCTCATCTTCCTTCTCAATACTATCTAGTCTCTTCTGTTTTCTCTCCTTCATCTCCAGTAATGTCAATTTCGGTTGTCCTCCTCCACCAACACATCCAAAATCACAACTCATAACTTCTATAAAATCAAAATACACTTCCCCCTTCTTAATCTTATCCAATAAACTAGAAACATTCTTTAATCCATTCACAACCGCAACTTTTAACGAAACTTCTCCCAGATCAACCTCTAAAGATTTCACACCTTTAATACCACGTACTCCTTGAAACAACAATTTATCATTATCCAAATCTTTATGATTCAAAAAGTAATAAGCTGTTCTTAAAGCAGCCTCCATAACACCACCAGTTTTACCAAATAAAAGCCCAGCACTAGAACCTTTACCTAAAGGAGACGAGAAATTTTCTTCTTTTAAACTACTAAAATCAATATCATTATCTCTAAATAAAGAAATTAACTCCCTTGTTGTTAAAAGATAATCTGTATCATCTACACCGCTAACTCTAAAATACTCACCACTTCGATTAACTTCTCCTCGCTTTATTTCCGCTTTCTTAGCAGTACAAGGAGCCACAACAACATTCAAAAGTCTCTTAACATCAATACCTTCTCTTTCTGCAAAATAAGTCTTAATCATAGTAGATTGCATAGTAATAGGACTTTTACAACTAGACAAATTAGGAATAAATTCAGGATAAAAAGTCTCAACATATTCTACCCAGGCAGGACAACAAGAAGTAAACATCGGAAAACGCTCCTTCTCCTGAATACGAGTCACTAATTCCATAGCTTCTTCCATAATCGTTAAATCCGCACCAAATGTTACATCAAAAACATAATCAAAACCAATTTTTTTAAGACCAGCAACTATCTTCCCTTCTAAATTCTCTTCACCTAACGAAAACGCTTCTCCAATCGCAACTCTTACCGCTGGCGCAATACTAATCGTCTTAACCAAGTCTCTTTTCTCCAGTAATTCCCTAAGTTTTAAATAATCAAACTTTTCATGAACAGCTTCCGTTGGACACAAATTAGTACATTGACCACAATGAACACAAATAACCTGATTCGTCTTTTTAATATCATACTTATCTAAAACACCCACATTACGACATGCCTTAACACAATAACCACATTGTACACATCGCCAATCATCTTTCTTTATCGCCGCATTATCTTCACTATAAATCATTTCTAAACCATTATCTTTCATCAACACACCTTCTTACCTTAATCATACTAATAGATAAAATCTTGGTCAACAACTTTATAGAAAAAGAATATAACCCGGGAGTAAGGTACTGTCAAGAACAAATGAATTAAGTTTACTTAATTCAGATTGTTCGTCTCCTTACAAGCTTCCTGCTTCATAGACTAGGTAACCCTACTTCTCCACAGGCTTAACATCCGATAGTCGCTACCGTAATTTTTCTATCTTACGTACCTTATTCACATTTACATATATTGATTCATATAAATCTTTAACCCTTCAAACATTATATTATAACTAGCATTGAAATCTCTATCATGATAACTGCCGCATTCTGGACAAGTCCACTTTCTAACACTTAAGTCTTTTACTTTCTCATTTTTATATCCACATCTACTACATTTCTGACTACTGGGATAATGTCTGTCTATCTTAATATACCTCTTTCCGTAAACTCTAGCCTTATATTCTAAGACTCGACAAATATCTCCCAGACTTACATTGGTTAGTTGTTTAGATAGTTTTTTCTCCTCTATCATACCTTTTACA
>CALVSH010000063.1 GCA_944358945.1 uncultured Bacilli bacterium | reverse complement strand
CAGTACTAATTTTATAATTCTGACAAAAAATACATTTCAAATTACAATAAGAAAAGAAAATAGTTCCACTACCACTATCCCCAGAGATAATAGGTTCTTCCCACATATGAAGTCCATAATGAGCAATCTTCATTTTACTACCTGCACCACATACACCAACAGTACGATATCGATTCACTCCACAGTTCCTGGGACACAAAAAACATTGTTCTAACTCTTTCATAAAATCTCCTCTTCAATATATTATAAGATAAAATAAGGAAAAACAAGCCAAAACAAAAAAATTAGTCTATAAAACATTCTTCAAACATACACTTTGTTAGGAGGATAGTTTATGTTAAACGGACTAACAGATAAAGAAGTAATCGAACAAAGAAAGAAGTATGGAAGTAACGAAATAACCAGAACGAAACAGAAAGGAATATTTAAACTATTCTTAGAATCATTAGGTGACCCCATTATCAAGATATTGTTAATTGCTCTAGGAATAAAGACTATGTTTTTGTTTCATGACTTTGATTGGTTTGAAACATTAGGAATTATTATAGCCATATTGATTGCTTCCCTCATTTCAACAATTTCAGAATATGGTAGTGAAGAAGCATTCAAAAAACTGCAAAGTGATTCCAAAAAACTGAAGTGCAAAGTCAAACGTTCAGGAATCATCAAAGAAATACCAATAGACGAAGTAGTAGTAAAAGATTTAGTCATTCTACAAACAGGAGATAAAATTCCAGCCGATGGTATCATCCGTGAAGGTTCTGTACTAGTAGATGAATCAAGTATGAATGGTGAAACAAAAGAAGTAGAAAAGAAAGTAGGAGAAAAATTATTTCGAGGAACCGTCATTTATGCAGAGGAAGCTTGTATGGAAGTAACCGAAGTAGGAGATAAGACTTTTTATGGGAAAATGAGTCAAGAACTCCAAGAGACAGGGCAAGAAAGTCCTTTAAAGTTAAGATTAAGAGAATTAGCGAAGTTTATTAGTAAAATCGGATATATAAGTGCTATATTAGTAGCCATTTCTTATCTTTTTACAGAAATAATAGTAGCCAATTCTTTTCATTTGTCCAAAATACTAGAAACACTGACCAATATTCCCATCATGTTAAATCATTTAATCTATGCCTTAACTTTAAGCGTAACAATCATTGTAGTAGCAGTACCAGAGGGATTACCTATGATGATTACTCTAGTATTATCATCGAATATGAAAAGAATGTTGAAAAGTAATGTTTTAGTAAGAAAAATGGTAGGAATTGAAACAGCAGGTAGTCTAAATATCTTGTTTACGGATAAAACAGGAACACTAACCAAGGGAAAACTAGAAGTAGTAGGCTTCCTAGATGGAGCACGTACCACCTATAAAACAGAAAGAGAAATAGAAAAACATAAATTTCTTCATGAACATTTTAAAAACAACTGTATCTACAATAACGGCAGTTATTTAGACGAAAACAGAAAACCAGTAGGAGGAAACACAACCGATAGAGCTATACTACAGTTCATTCAGTCAGATAAAACAAAAAAATATAAAAAATTAAAAATAATACCATTCGATAGTAAAAATAAATTTTCAGCATCTATTATCGATATAGGTAAAAAAATAAACTACATCAAAGGTTCCCCAGAAAAATTATTACCAGCATGTAAAACATACTTAAATCATCAAGGTCAAAAAGAAATTATAAGACAAAAAACTTTACTAGAACAAGAAATATCGAAACAAACAAAAAAAGGTATTCGTGCCATTCTTTTAGCCTATAACGATAATTATGATCCAACAAGGTTAGAAAGATTAACGTTAATAGGAATTATTTATATTAAAGATGAGATAAGAAAAGAAGCACAAGAGGGGATAGAACTAGTACAAAATGCCGGTATTCAAACAGTTATGATAACAGGTGATAATAAAGATACTGCTGTAAATATCAGTAAAGAAGTAGGATTACTAAAAGATAGTAAAGACATCGTATTAACCAGTAAAGAATTAGAAAAACTAACCGACGATGAAGTAAAAAAAATACTTCCCAATTTAAGAGTTGTTGCGAGAAGTATGCCACAGGATAAAAGCAGACTAGTGCGTCTTGCCGAAGAAGAAAATCTAGTAGTCGGAATGACTGGAGATGGTGTAAATGATGCTCCTGCCTTAAAAAAGGCCGATGTAGGGTTCTCCATGGGAAGTGGAACAGAAGTCGCAAAAGAAGCCAGTGATATAGTAATATTAGATGATAATATTATGTCTATTGCCAGTGCTATTTTATATGGAAGAACCATCTTTAAAAGTATTCGCAAGTTCATTATTTTTCAATTAACAATTAACTTATGTGCCGTAAGTTTATCTATCATTGGCCCATTTATAGGAATAGAGTCCCCAGTCACTGTCATTCAAATGTTATGGATTAACATGATAATGGATACACTAGCAGGAATCGCTTTTTCTTATGAAGCACCACTAAAATCATATATGAAAGAACGACCAAAGCCTAAGGATGAAAAAATAATGAATTCCTATATGTACAGTGAAATTATCTTTACAGGAATTTATTCTTCACTTCTATGTATTTTCTTCCTAAAAAGTCCTTGGATTGCTTCCATGTATCGTCAAGACTCATCTAACAAATATTTAATGACTGCTTTCTTTGCTTTATTTATTTTTATGGGCATATTTAACTGCTTCAACGCTAGAACTCCAAGACTAAATCTTCTATCCCATTTAGGTAAAAATAAAGTATTCATTATTATCATTTTATTTATCATATTTGTACAACTATATCTCATATATTATGGTGGTAACTTATTTAGGGCATATGGCCTATCATTAAAAGAATTACTAATTACCATCTTACTAGCCGCAACAGTAGTACCTGTAGATTGGTTGAGAAAACTAATCACTAAAAGAAAAAGAATCGTATAAAAGGAGAATTTATGAATCAAATTGATGAAAAGTTTCAAGAGTTGTTATTAGAGATAAATAGAAAAAGTAAACAAGAAGTATTCAACAAAATAAAAGAAAATTACAACAAACAGCCTCCAGAAATAAAAAACGCATTAGAAAACTATTATAAAACATTTTCATACTGGGGAAAACTAGAAGAAATAAGAGGAGAGTATGAATCACTTTATCTACGAGCAACCTCCTTAAAAGAACATATTGATGATTATTTATGGTTATATAATCATCTACAGGATTATCGTTCTAAAAAGCTTCTTTACGCAGTTTTAAATAATTGGTATAATTTTGACACCACTACAACTAAGACTGCCATAGAACGAAACTACGATCAATACTGGGACCTAGACCTAATACAACCAAGTAGTACAGAAGTAATAGTAGATCTAGGAGCCTATGTAGGAGATACTATTTTAACATATATCAATAATTATGGACTAAATCAGTATCAAAAAATATATGCCTATGAAATTACACCAGAAAGCATCGAGTTATTAAAAAATAATACCAGGTATTATTCAAATATTGAAATTAGAAAAAAAGCTATTTTAGATGCTCCACGTACAATCTACATGAAAACAAATGACCAAGGATCATCTGCCAATCAAATTTCAGAAGAAGGAGAAGAAATATTAGAAGGAACTAGCATTGATGAAGATATTAAAGAACCAATAAGTATTATAAAAATGGATATAGAAGGTGCTGAAACAAAAGCTATCATCGGTTGTCAAAATCATATCAAAACAGACTCCCCAAAATTATTAATCTCAGTTTACCACAACTATGAAGATTTATGGAAAATACCTAGAATGATAGACGAAATGAATCCTGACTATAAATTTTATCTCCGTTGTTATGGAACAGAAGTCTTTCCAACTGAAATTATCCTTTATGCCATAAAATAAAAAGCGACTTTTGTGAATTATTCACAAGTAAAGCCGCTTTTTTCTACCTGTTCTTTAACAGTACTATAATTACCAACTACATTATCCAAATCAAGACCATATTTTGCAACATCTTCATTATTTGCTTTATTCACATCAATATCTAGTGTAAGCAGATAAGTTTGCTTCTCAGGATCATTCTCTTTTGTTAACTGAACACCTTCTGCATCCGTATCTGGATAAGTATTATCAATATTAGAAACATAATCTTCCCAGTCCTCATCAGAAACATCATCTGTTATTTTTACATCAACCTGCATCTGAAGAGTAGAAACTGTATTATCTTTAAAAGTTATCATCATCTTTTGTTTCCCTTGAATGCCATCATCACTTAAATCGAGTGAACAAGTAAGCAAATCTTTATTTCCACATCCAGCCAAGGAAAAGCAAATCATAAAAATGACACTAGTAATTACTATTTTTTTCATACTTCACCTCATAACCACTATATCGAATGATACTAGAAAAATCAACAACAAGAATAGAATCAACTACTTTTCTAAAATATGTTTTAAGGAAACTTCCAAAATAGAATTAATATGCTCATCATCCAAAGAATAATAAATATTTTTCCCATCACGTCTAACTTTAACCAATTTTGCATTCCTTAACGACTTTAACTGATGAGAAACCGCCGAAATAGACATATTTAACAAATAAGCCATATCACTAACGCACAACTCACCATGTTCAAGAACCATCAGAAGTTGCAGTCTAGTACTATCACCCATAATTTTAAAAAAGTCAGACAAATCAGTAATCGTATTATAAGGATGCATTTTCTTTTGAATTTTTTCTACCAAAATAGGGTTATCGATTGTAGTTTTTGTATTATTATTCAAGGATACCACCTCAATGATATTATAAGTGATAAAAAAAGTTTTCGCAATTAAAAAAACTGTTCATTTCTTTGAAGATTGAACATATAATATTACTAATGAGGTGATGAAATATGAAGGAAAAAATTATATTAAGTATTTTAGTAATAAGTGTAGTAATAGCGGGAGTAATAGTATTTAACCAAGAAAATCATAAAGACTCAGTCAAGAAAAACAAAAAACTAACTGCCACGGTAATGAAAATAGAGAATAATCAAGTAACAGTACAAGATAGTAATAATATCATTTACACTTTTAGTGTTGAAGATACTGAGTTGTCACTAGGAGATACCATAAACTTAGAATATAAAGGAAGCATCAACAAGAATAAAAGTAAGCAAGAAAACAAGGTAATCTCTTATCAAGAAGAAAAAGAAAAAACTGACGAAGATGGAGTACCAATTAGTTGGAAGGATGATGGGATTTTCAGTGACTTCTATATTCTCGCAACAAAAAAACTAAAAACCATGACCTTAGATGAAAAAATTGCTCAACTATTATTAGTACGTTATCCAGAAAATAATGCAACAGAAATATTAAAAGAAAATCAATTTGCAGGCTATCTATTTTTTGCTAAGGATTTTAAAGATAAGACAAAAGAGGAAGTAACAAATATGATTTCTTCTCTACAACAAGTATCAAAAATCCCAATTTTAACAGCAGTAGATGAAGAAGGAGGTATCGTAGTAAGAGTAAGCAGCAACAAAAACTTAAGAAAAGAAAGGTTCCAATCACCAAGAGATTTATATTTAGAAGGCGGTATGGACAAAATAGAAGAAGATACCAAGGAAAAAAGTGCGCTATTAAAGGAATTAGGACTAAATCTAAATTTAGCTCCTGTAGTAGATGTTTCCACCAATCCAGATGATTATATGTATGAAAGGACTCTAGGAGAAAATACAGAATTAACTTCTATTTATGCTAAAACAGTAATTGACGCTAGTAAAAATACTGGAGTGTCTTATACATTAAAACATTTTCCGGGATATGGAAATAACACGGATACACACACGGGAACAGCAGTAGATAATAGAACGTATGAAGACATAATAGAAAATGACTTACCACCATTTCAAGCCGGAATAAATGCCAAAGCAGAAGCCGTCCTAGTTAGTCATAATGTAGTAAACAGTATTGATCCTGATAATCCAGCATCTCTTTCTAGCGACATACACAATCTATTAAGAAATAAATTAAATTTTACAGGTATTATTATGACCGATGACCTAGACATGGGAGCTATTACTTCTACGGATGATGCCACAGTAAAAGCTATTTTAGCTGGTAATGACTTAATCATCACAACCGATTACGAAAAAAGCATAAAAGAAATAAAAGAAGCGATTGAAAATAAAATAATGGATGAATCTCTAATAGACAAATTAGCTTTTAGAGTCATTGCTTGGAAGTATTATAAAGGTCTCCTATTTGAACAACAAAAGTAATTACATCATGATAGATAACAAGACATTCTATTTAAGGATGTCTTTTTTTAAAAAGGTGGAATAAAAACTGTCAATAATTTAGGAAAATGTCCTAAAAAAATCTAAACATTAGTGAAAAAATATATTTATAATTTAGGCATACACATGATTGATGTGTGCTTTTTTTATTTGTTCTTTAAATGATGTTAATCGCCA
>CALVSH010000062.1 GCA_944358945.1 uncultured Bacilli bacterium | reverse complement strand
CAAAATAGTAATTGGTACAGTCATAATAAGAAGTAGAGGCATCTCGTTCATATTTATCTTTAGTGTTATCCCAGATACATTTAAAAATGTCTTCTTTACAATCTAATAAAGGTTTTAAAGAACGATACAAATCATTAAGGCTTAAATCAAAGGGTTCAAAAAAATGATTTTTATGTTCATAAGTATATTTAATACTTCCTGGATCAAGTATTCTTGAATAAGTAAGTAATTCGCAAGCTTTAGATAGAGAATATTCAATATTGATAGAATCTTTTTTATCTTTTAAAACATCAGTGATGTTTAACTCCTGAAATATTTTTTTTAAATATGCATAACCAATGTTAAAAGTATCATCATTAAAATCATTATTTAAAGTTGTATCAAATGTAGTAGTAATTTTAGATTCAAATTGTTTTTTTAAATTTTCTACTTCTTGTTTAAAATGAATGATTGGATTATTATATTGTTTTTCTAAATCGTCCAAATAACCTAACTTCTTATAAACCTTTTGTTTAACTTTACCATTAATTCTATAGCCATCGACTATAGAAAGATAGGATTTACCATTTTTATAATTTGCAACTTTAAGGAATAAAGACATATAATCACTACCTTTCTATAACAATAATATCATATTACATTAAATTACACAACATAAAAATGTAAAAATATTGACATAAGAAAAGCCTTATACTAAAAGGCTTTGATATATATTAATAATTGGTCCTATTGAAAAACTCGGGTGTTAATCGTAGTATTGAAGGTCAGTAAAAGTTATGTTATATTAGAATAGGTGATAGAATGGAAGCAGAAAAAATTGTTACAGGATTATTAGATGAAAATTGTTATGTTTTAAAGAAAAATGGTTGTTGCTTGGTAGTGGATCCTGGTGATGACTATACAAAAATAAAAGAAGTAGTAGGAGATTGCAAAGTATTGGCTGTTCTTCTTACTCATTCACATTTTGATCACATTGGTGCACTTCGTAATTTTTTAACGAAACGAAGTGTAAAGATTTTTAAGAAGAGTAGCGTAGAAGAAAAAGAGTATACAATAGGAGACTTTACTTTTCAAGCAATTTATACACCAGGTCATTCTAAAGACTCTATTAGTTTTTATTTTCAAGAAGAAAAAGAAATGTTCGTTGGTGATTTTGTTTTTAAAGAGTCAATAGGAAGATGTGATTTACCTGGAGGAAGTGAAGTAGAAATGAAGGAAAGTCTTTCTAAGTTAAAAACTTATCCTGGAGATATTACTTTGTATCCTGGACATGGAGATATTACTACATTAGATTATGAACTTAGTCATAATCCATATTTAAGATAGGAGTAGATTATGTATATTGATGTTTTAGTATTAGTTATTTTAATGGTAATTGTTATCATGTTTTTTAAACGTTTTTCGTCGTTTGTCTTTTTTATGGCTATTGTTGATATCTTTTTAAGAATATTAGCGTTCATTAAAAATAATATTGGATTACCTGATGTTAGTGCCTTGATTGGTAAGTATTTTCCAGCGAGTATTCCAGCTATTATTGATAAGTATTGTAATGGGTTAGTTAATACTATTTTACAATGGGCTTTTGTTATTATTATGTGTATATTCTTAAGCTATATTGTTAAGATATTTATCCATAAGAAAAAAATTTAATAGTATGTAGAAGATTTGACAAGTTTTGCCAGATCTTTTTTTTATACTTTAGTTGGTGATAGGGATGAAAGTATATTTAGATTTGGTCTTTTTCATTAACTTTTTCTTTGATTTTATTATTTTACTAGCAACAAAACTTGTTGTGAAAGAGGTTGTTCCTTTATGGAGAATCTTTTTAGGTAGTTTGTTTGCCAGTGGGTCTATTTTTCTTTTATTTCTGTCACTTTCTAATTTAAGGTTATTTTTGATAAAGTTTGTGATTAGTGTGGGAATTATTTTAATTACTTTTGGAAGGAGGAATTTTTTAACTGATTTTATTTATTTTTATTTGATTAGTATTATCCTGGGTGGCTTTCTATATTTATTTGATATTAGTTTTACTTATAAAAATGAAGGTGTGTTGTTTTTTGATCAAGGACTTGGTTTAAACTTGGTTGCTATCTTGGTGTTATCACCTGTTTTTTTGTATTTTTATGTAAGAGAGTATAAGAAAAATAAGGCAAAGATTTCTAATATTTATACAGTTGAGATATATGTTAATAAAAAAATGTATCGATTGAAAGGAATGTTAGATACAGGGAATCAACTGAAGGATCCTTGTACTGGAAAAAGTGTAATTTTAGTGAGTTGTGATATTCCTATTTCTATGTCAAAGTATTTTTATGTTCCTTATAAGGCGTTAAATACGGAGGGTATTATTCCTTGTTGTAAGGTGGATAGGGTAATTGTTGATGATGTTGTTTTTTCTAAATGTTTACTTGGTAAAAGTAAGGAGAAGTTTTCTTTAGGGGGAGTAGATTGTATATTACCAAATCAATTTAAGGAGGAATTATGAGAAAAATTATTGAATGGATTCAGTCGTTATTTCGTAGAGTTTATAGTATTTTTTATGTTGGGGCTACGGATATGCTTCCAGAACCTTTATCTAGGGAGGCAGAAGAAGCATATATAGAAAAGATGCAGATGGGAGATAGTGATGCAAAGGATAAGTTGATTGAGCATAATTTAAGATTGGTAGTATTCTTGGCTAAAAAGTATGAGAATACGGGTGTCGATTTGGAAGATTTGGTAAGTATTGGAACTATTGGTCTTATCAAAGGAATTCAGACATTTCAAAGTGGTAAAAATATTAAGTTAGCTACTTATGCATCTAGATGTATTGATAATGAGATTTTGATGCATCTTCGAAAGAATAAGAAAATAAAGACAGAAGTTAGTATTGATGCTTCTTTGTCTTTGGATGGTGAGGGTAATGAGTTACATTTGGAGGATGTATTAGGAACTGATGCAGATATTGTGACTAGAGAGATTGAGGAAGAAAATGATAAAAAAGTGATGTTAGAAGAAGTGATGAAGTTAAAGCCTAGGGATCGAGATATTATTGTGTTGCGGTATGGTCTTTTAGGAAATGATGAATTAACACAGAAAGAGGTTGCTGAAAAGTTAGGAATTTCTCAATCTTATATTTCACGAATTGAAAAGAAGGTGATTAAACGTTTACGAACTGTTGTCAGTAATTTTTGAGGTTTTGTGTAGTTGTCAATGATGTGAGACCAAAAAGTCGTAAAAAATATTAATTAGGAAGCTGTGCATTAGCACAAGCTTCTTTTAAAATATTTCTTTTTTCAATAGGAGAAATCCAACCTAATACTTGCA
>CALVSH010000061.1 GCA_944358945.1 uncultured Bacilli bacterium | reverse complement strand
GATAGGGGATTAAATTAATAATTTCGTCCCCTATGGTCTAAAAATTTAGCAATTTTAGGGTATACAAAGTTTTTGTTTTGTTGTATAATGGTAACTGGTCGAAAGGAGTAGTAATGTATGAAAAAGACAAAAATAATTTGTAGTATTGGTCCTTCTTCAAATCAACCTGATGTTATGGAAAAAATGGTTTTAGCAGGTATGAATGTTGCGAGAGTTAATTTTACTCACGCTACTATTGAAGAAAGAGATCAAGCTTGTGCAACAGTTCGTGAAGTTAGAGAACGTACAGGAAGAAATATTGCTTTATTATGGGATACAAAGGGACCAGAATTTCGTAGCGGTATGTTAGAAAATGATTCTATTGAATTAGTTGAAGGTAGACAAATTCGTATCGTTAAAGAAACGGTTCTTGGTAATCAAGATAGATTTAGTGTTAATCATCCAGAGGCTTTAGATGGTTTGCATGTAGGTGATGTTATTTTACTTGAGAATGCAAAGATGAAGCTTGAAGTTGTTAGTAAGGAAGAGGATGGAGTTACATGTAATATTGTTGCGGGTGGAATTTTAGGTAACCGTAAGAGTATGAGTGCTCCAGGTATTAAATTAAATATTCCTTATGTAAGTGACATGGATAGAGAAGATTTAAAATATGCTTGTCTTCATGGTGGAGAATTTTTAGCTATTTCTTTTGTTTCATGTAAAGAAGATGTATTAGAAATTAAAGAAATATTAAAAGAGTATGATCGTCTTGATTTAAAAATTATTTGTAAAATTGAAAGTGAATTAGGTATTAAGAACTTAGAAGAAATACTTGAAGTCAGTGATGGAGCTATGATTGCTCGTGGTGATTTAGGTACTGAAGTTCCTAGTGAAAGATTACCTATTATTCAAAAGGATATTGTTAAAGTATGTCGTCGTATGGGAAAAATTTGTGTTGTTGCGACTGAGATGCTTGAAACTATGATGGAAAATACTCGTCCTAAGAGAGCTGAAACTAGTGATATTGCGAATGCTGTTTTAGATGGAACTGATGCTGTTATGTTAAGTGGTGAAACTACCGTTGGTAAACATCCAGTTGAAACAGTTGCAGCTATGGCTAAAATTTGTGAAGCTACAGAACAATATGCAACTTTTGATTATGTATCTAAGAATAAGCAAACAGATTCTGTACCATCTGCAATTGCACAAAGTGTAGTAGAAGCTGCAGGATGGTTAAATGCTAAGGTAATTTGTGCTACTACTATCAGTGGAGCAACTGCTCGTATGATTAGTAACTTAAAACCTAAAGCTGATATTCTTGCTTTATGTCCAGATGAAAAGGCAGCACGTAGACTTGCTTTAAACTGGGGAGTAGAACCTGTTCGTTTAAAGATCTGTCATTCTACTGATGAAATCTTAACAGAAAGTGTTAAGAAAGCAAGAGAAGTGGCACCACTTGAAAAAGGAGATATTCTATTAATTACAGGAAGTTTCCCTAATACTGGTGTTGCACGTCCTACTAACTTAATGAAGATTGAACAAATTGAAGATTAATTATCTTCTTTTTTTGTTTAAAAAAAACTAATCATTTTAATTTCATGATTAGTTTGTCGTATTGTTCATACATTTTTTGAACATTATTTTCTAGTAGATAGTAATGTAAGATATAAGGTACAAATAAACATAGTAAAAGAATAAATAATAGAAGTAGACTAAGATTTTGAGTTAGTAGTCCAAATAAGAGACATAAAACAGCGATGATTCCCGTAAATACTGTTACAATTAAGTGAATTAATCTTTCGTGTTGAAAAAAGCCTATTTGTCTTAAATGATTTTCTAAGTCTTCCTTTGTTAGTTTTTGATTACTTTCTAATAGCTTATCTGTTTCTTGTACATAGTTTATTATTCTTTTTTTCATACGTTATCCCTCCTTAAAGTAAAAAATATTGTACTAGTGGTATTATCATAGGTTGCTGTTATTTGAAAATTGTAATAGCCTTCTTCAGTTACATAAGGGGTAATATCTTTTATTAGAGGACCATTATAACTTTCTTTTTTGCCATGTTTTTGAATTGTTAAATTATATGTTGTATCGGTTGTTTCTTTCTTGGTGTAGTTCATTTGCTTTGTACATGATGTTTGTGTTTGATAGTGTTTTTTTAGGAAACAATCGAAGGTTTTGATATCTAATATATATTTATCTGAGGTGTTATCTAATGGGTAAACGATTTCTTCTAGGTTTTCTCCATAATACATAGATACTTCTTGTGTTTGTTTGTATATAAAATAGGGAATGATAGTTGTTTTTTTTATATCTTCTACATTAATGGTAATAGGAATGTTATTGATAGATACCGTGTAGCCCTTTAAATCGTTACTTGGTAGAGAACTTGTAAATGTTATATTTTTTATTGTTAGTTTAAAAACAATAAAAAAAGTTATGATAATAATAGAAATAGCGATGAGATTTTTCTTTCTTTTTTGTTTTCTTTTTTTTATCTTTTGTTTAGTTAGATTGTATTCTTTGATTATGTCTTTTCGCATTTCTTCATAATCCTTGGTCATTTCCTTTTTATCGGTGTAGAACTTTTTCATACTCAATACCTCTTATATTCATATTATCATATTTTTAAAAAAATAGATGACAAATAAAAAGAACTAGACATTTTTTTCGTCTAGTTTTTCAGAAATATTTTCATTTTCAAATACTTTTTCTTCTCGCATTAATAATTCATGGATTTCTTCTTCTTTAGTGTCTACAAAGACTTCTTCGATTCTATCTACACGACATTTTTCTGCTTTTATAATAGCGTCTACTTTGTCAACTGCTTTTTCTATTATATCGTTTACTACTACATAGTTATATTTTGTTACTTCGTTGATTTCTTTGTAAGCAGTGTGGAAGCGTTTAATGATTTTTTCGTTTGAATCTGTTCCTCTTTTTTTCAGACGTGTTACCATATCTTTTAATGAAGGAGGTAGGATAAAGATGAAGATTGCCTCTGGTATTAATTTTTTGATGTTTGTTGCGCCTTCGATTTCTATTTCTAGAATTACATCTAGTCCTTGATCTAGTTTTTCTTTGATAGTACTTCTTGGGGTACCATAGTAATTTCCTACATAATTGGTATATTCTAAGAAGTATCCTTCGTTGATTTTTTGTTCAAACTCTTCTTTTGATACAAAGTTATAAGTTACTCCTGGAATATCATTAGTTCTGATTGGTCTTGAAGTTGTAGATATCGATAGATAGAAGTTATCATTTCTTTTTAATAATTCATTAATGATGGTACCTTTTCCAGCTCCCGATGGGGCTGATATTACAATTAATTGGCCTGTTTTTTTTGTCTTAATCATAAATTAGCTCCTTTATATAATTTGTTTTGATATTCTTTTTTAAACTCTTCTTTACTATTTTTATAAGGAAGGGTATAAATTTTTGTGGTATTTAGTTCTAATTCTAATATTTGATCTTTTTCTTTATCTATTTTACTAATAATTGGTAGAGATATTTCTTTTTTGTGTTTGTTTAAATAGTTTTTTCCTTTTGTATTAAAACCAAGTAATCTAATGTAGGTAAGGTGCTCTTGATTTGATTTATTATTACATAGTATTTGTATAAGAGCTCGAGATATCTTACTATAAGTTTGATGTTTTGATTTTACTTTTTGGATTAGTTCTTCATAATTATTACAGTTTAGAATCTCTTTTTTTAGTTTGTCACTTAAAGTCTTATCTACTAGGTGATATTTTTCTAAGTTGTCTTCTGTTATAATTTTGTATTTTAAATAAGAAAAATAGTCTTCTCTTTTATGAAGTTGTTTTGTAGATAATACTTTATAAGTATTCCTGGGTACTGTATTTTTAATTTTTTCTAAGTTATCAATATTTTTTCTAATTGCGGTTGCGCTACTGATTGTTCCTGTTAGGTTTTCTTCGTGGTAGGAATTATTTCTTTTTATAGAGTATGGTTTAATATTATAGTTATGTTTTAGGATGGTTTTTATGTAAGTGATTCCTAAAATATCGTTTGGTGTACTTATTTCTTTTCCTGTTAAGTCTTTTAAGGCTAGAGATAGGGCCGTAGGGTAATTGTTTCCTAGTTTTACATAGATTTTTACTAATTTGTCGAAGTCTTTTTGTTCTAGCTCTGCCTTGGCTATTTCGGTTAGGTCTTCTAAGTTGTTGGATTCGCTACCAAATATTAGTTTATCTACTTTTAGTTTTTCTAAGAGGGTGATTCCAGCGTAGCTAAAGTAGTCGGCACTTTGTGTTGCGAAGATATAGGGAATTTCTACTACTAAGTCTGCACCATTTTCTATGGCAAGATTTGTTCGTTCCCATTTATCAATAATTGCCGGTTCTCCTCTTTGGGTGAAGTTTCCACTCATAGCGATGATAATTGTATCATCTGGGTATTTTTCTTTTATTTTTTGTATTTGATATAAGTGTCCATTATGAAATGGGTTATATTCGGCAATAATTCCTACACTGGCCATATTATCCCTCTTTTCTTGTTTCTGATAGTTTAGCATAATTTTTTTAGAATAACAATCTTTATTTTTATATTTATGGTATGATGAAATATATGAGGATGTGATATAGATGAAAGCAAATCATGAGTTATCCAGTCATGAAATTTCAGTTTTTGTGTTAAATGATAGGGGAGAAGTTTTACTTCAAAGGCGAAGTGCTAATAAAAAGTACTATCCTAATACCTGGGCACTTTGTACTGGACATGTTGAGAAGGGTGAGAGTTCTAGAGAGGCTGCTGTTAGAGAAATTAAGGAAGAGCTGGGAATTTCTGTTTGTTTTTCTGAACTTTATTCATTTTATGATGGGAAATTCGATTCCAGTGATGTTTGTTTCTTTTATATAAAAAGTAATTTAGCTGATGTTGATTTTGTTATTCAAAAAGAAGAAGTGTCAGAAGTTAAGTGGTTTTCTATTGATAAGATTCTTGATATGATAAAAAGTCATGACGAAGGTATTGTTTATCGGGAAAATAAACTTTATTTATTCATAGCTTTAAAAGAGTTTTTAGATGGTGTTATTTCATAGGTGTTGTTGGTAAAAAGTCACTAACTTTATTTACTTCTTTTGCAATATGAGGTATAATTTTGTTATCATTTAGGGATATGTTTTCATTATTTGGAATAAAATTTAGTAATTTAGGATGTGACGTGATGAGAGTTATAGTTGCGGCAGGAGGTACTGGTGGACATATTTATCCAGCTCTTGCGATTATTGATAAAATAAAAAAAGAAAATAAAGATAGTGAAATTTTATATATTGGAACGACTGATAGAATGGAGAAGGATATTGTACCTAAGAGAGGTATTGATTTCCTTGGTATTGAAGTTAAAGGACTAAATCGTCGTAATCCTTTTTCTAATATTTCAGTTATGAAGAAGTTTTTACAAGCTATAAAAAAAGCAAAGAAGATTATTAAAGATTTTCAGCCAGATATTGTCATTGGTGTTGGTGGATATATAACAGCACCAGTTTTATATGCTGCCCATAGACTGGGTGTTAAGACTTTGATACATGAACAGAATTCTATTCCAGGTCTTTCTAATAAATTCTTGGCTTCATTTGTAGATACAATTTGTGTTTCACTTCCTGGTAGTATTTCTTATTTTCCTAAAAAGAAGACGGTCTATACTGGAAATCCTAGAAGTGAAGAGATTTTGACTATTGAAAAGGTCTCTAAAACTAAATATGGTTTTCTTCCAAATAAAAAACTTGTCCTTATTGTAATGGGATCTTTAGGTTCTACTACGATGACTAAAAAATTAAAAGAAGTAATTTGTGGCTTTGCTGATAAAGATTATCAGGTATTGATGGTAACTGGTAAGGCTTATTATGATGATTATAAAGATGTAAGTATTCCAGATAATGTTAAGTTAATTCCTTTTACTGAGGAATTGATTCAGATTATGAAGGATACGGATTTGATGGTATCTCGTGCTGGTGCATCTACTATTTCTGAAATTACGGGAATTGGACTTCCATCTATCTTGGTACCATCTCCTTATGTTACTCACAATCATCAATATTTAAATGCCAAGGAGTTAGAGGATAAGGGTGCTTGTTGTATTATAGAGGAGAAGGATTTTTCACCAAGTAAGTTATATCAAAAAATAGATGAAATTTTGTCTGATAAAGTGGTATACTTATCTATGAAGAAAGCAAGCAGTGCTTTTGGAATTAAAGATTCAGTTACAAAAATATACAAGGAGATTTTGAAGTTAGTTGGTGAATAACATGGATCAGATATTAGATAGTTTAGAAGATATGAATATTGGTAAAATAGAAAGAAATGTTTCTTTGGATAAGTATACAACCTATCGTGTTGGTGGTGTTTGTGATGCTTTAGTGTATCCTAAGGATGTTTCTTGTCTTAGAAAATTACTATCTGTACTTAAACAGAATAATATTCCTTTTAAAGTGGTAGGATATGGTTCTAATTTATTATTTAGTAGTAAGCGTTATTCTGGTGTTATTATTCGTTTAGATGAGTTTGATGATTTGGAGTATCTTACACCTTATAAAATAAGAGTAGGGGCAGGGTATTCTTTAGTAAAACTTTCGATGCAAGTTGCCAAGAAAGGTCTTGCGGGATTGGAGTTTGCAACGGGTATTCCTGGTACAGTAGGTGGAGCAGTTTTTATGAATGCTGGTGCTTATAAAAGTGATATGGGCTATATTGTACAGACTGTTACAGTTTTGACTCCAGATCTTAGAATAATAAAACTTGAAAATAAAGAAATGAATTTTCATTATCGTAGTTCTTTTTTACAAACACATCCTGGTTATATTTGTTTAGAGGTCGTTATACGTTTAGATAAAGGAAATAAATCTATTTTGGAGGATGTTATTAAAGATCGTCGTAAGAGAAGAATGGAATCTCAACCTTTAAATTATCCATCTGCAGGAAGTGTTTTTCGTAATCCAGAGGGAATGTATGCTGGTGAATTAATTGAGAAACTAGGGTTAAAAGGATATACCATTGGAGGAGCAAAAGTTAGTGAAAAACATGCTAATTTTATTATCAATTATAATCATGCAACAGGAGAAGATATTAAACAATTAATTGAATATGTGAGAGAAAAAGTCAGGGAAGAGTATCAGGTTGATTTAAAAGTAGAACAAGAATTTGTAAATTGGGAGTAATGCTCGTGGCTAAAAAACTAGTAAAAAAACGAAGAATTAAATTGTTACCGCTTTTTATAGTGCTTCTAGTGATAGGAGGACTATCTTTTGGTGTGTATTTTTTCTTACATTTGCCTATTTTAAATTTGATAGTAGAAAATACTACATATTTGAATGATGACTACGTGTTAGATCTTGCCGGAGTAAAGAATTATCCTAGTTTTTGGCTTTCGTCTACGAAAGATATGGAACAGGTCTTAAAAGAGTCCCCTTATATTACGAGTGTTGCTGTTAAAAGAGAATTTTTTCATGTACTTGTGATTGAAGTTAAGGAAAATGAACCGCTTTTTATTAATCATACCAACCAGACTGTTGTTTTTTCTGATAAGGAAGAAGTGCCTGTTAGTGAAGAGGTTGATTTGTTCCGAGTACCAAGACTTATTAATTATGTTCCAGATAATAAATATGATTCTTTTATTGAGGGAATGTCTAATATTGAAAGAGATATTTTAGGAAAAATTTCGGATATTGAATATCAACCTAATGATTATGATAAGGATCGTTTTTTGTTGTATATGGATGATGGAAATATGGTTTATTTAACTTTAACAAAATTTGATATGATTAATTATTATAATGATGTACTTAGTCAACTTGAAAATAGAAAGGGAATTTTATATTTAGATAGTGGAAATCATTTTCAGATTATGGAGTAGGTATGAAGAATAAGATATGTAGCAGTAGTAAGTATTTATTTTTATTTTTGTTTTGCTTTGTTTTATGTTGTTTTACATATTCGATTATTACAAGTGATGCGATATGGAATTATGGATTTAGTTATGCAATAGCCAGAGGAGAGGTACCATATGTTGATTTTAATATGGTGGTACCTCCTTTTTCGCCTTTTGTTTACCTAATTCCTTTTTTGTTTTCTAATTCTTATATTGTTTATTTGTTTTACCATTCTATTTTGTTTGTCATATTATTTTATTTTTTAGAAAAACTATTTGGTAATAAGGTGTATTTATTACTTATCTTTTTTCTATTTCCCTTTCCCGTTGGTAATGTAATGCTTATTTTACCTGGATATAACTTTTTGCTTCTTTTACTTTTTACTTTGATTTTGTATTTAGAAAAGAATAATAAAAGTGATTATTTAATAGGAATATTGTTAGGTCTTTGTATTTTTACGAAACAAAGTGTTGGTGTATTTTTGTGTTTGCCATCACTATATTTATTATTGAAAGATAGAGGAAGATTTCTTAAAAGAATCCTTGGTATTATTACCGTTTGTGTTTTGTTTTTTATTTATTTTATGATTGCTGGTAACCTGTTAGAGTTTTTCGATTGTTGTGTCTTGGGGATGTTTGATTTTCAAAGTAATAATCAAGGATTACTTGTTACGAATATGTATTTTTGGTTATGGATTTTTTGTGTTTTTGTTTTACTTTATTTTTTGATTAAAAAGGATAATAAATTGTTGACGGGATATTTACTTTGCTTTTCTACTATTTCATATCCACTTTTTGATCATTATCATGTAGGTCTATTTTT
>CALVSH010000060.1 GCA_944358945.1 uncultured Bacilli bacterium | reverse complement strand
ATTCTAAGACTCGACAAATATCTCCCAGACTTACATTGGTTAGTTGTTTAGATAGTTTTTTCTCCTCTATCATACCTTTTACATTTAAGTCTTCTGTTACTATGATATCGTTTTCTACTACTAGTTTCTTTGTTATTTGATGGATTAAATACTTCCTTGCATTCTTTAACTTTTGATAAAGTATAGCTAACTTCTTTTTTGTTTTGTAATAGTTATTACTTCCCTTTACTCTTCTTGATAATTCTTTCTGACATCTTTTTATTCTTTTTTCATACTTCTTAATATAATTAGGATTACCAATTTTTTCATTATCACTGGTAATTACTATATCTTTAACACCCAAATCAATTCCTACTATTTTTTTAGGTTGTACTTTACATGGTTTAGTATTTTCCTCTACTAAAACACTAACATAATACTTACCAGTTGATAATTGTTCAATAGTTGCGCTTTTTACTTTTCCGTGAATATAGTCTAGATCTCGATATCCTCTAATATTTACTTCTCCTAATTTAGGAAGTGTAATTACTTTTCTTTTTAAATCTAATTTTATATTTTCATAAACCCTACCTTGATAATTAGATTTAAAATAATTGGTTTTATAACTTCGTCTCGATGTATACTTTCCCCTAAATTTAGGATATTCTCCAAGACCTTTATTAAATCTTTTAAAAGCATCCTCTAAATGAAACAAAGAACACCTTAAACTACAAGAATCCACTTCTTTTAAAAAGGGATACTCTATATATAAGTTTTTTAAGTCCTTTATCATATCAAAACAAGATAAATTTTCTTTTTTATCTTCATATAACATTTTCTTTTTACCCAGGTAATAATTATAAACAAACCGACTACATCCAAATGTTTTTTGAATCAGTTCTACCTGTTTATTATTTGGATAAAGTCTAAATTTATAAGCTTTATACATAACCCATCCCTCCTGATGTATTCACTATATTATACTCTGTTTTTTAGCCTTTCCCTTTTTTTATAGAAACAAATTTCTTATAAATAAAAAAATTCTTCTTAAAGGAAAGTCACTACCTAGTACTGAACCAAGAAAAGAAGAAAAAGAAAAAGCAAATCAAGTAACAAAAGTTAAATAACTTTGTAATAGATATCACATACCATTTTCTAAGTATTATGACAAGAAAAATCTTATTCATCATATATTACTTTACCAAGTTATAAAAAATATACTTCAAGGAATCGAAAAAAAACTAGAAGGAAAAGAAGGCAAAAACATCAATGACTAAATAGTTATACTGACAACTGATAAGAAAGAAAACATGCCATCTTACAAGATAATAAAGTTTAATTATCATAAACTTCAAAAGAAAGTTTACGAATAACTTCCTCTTCACTAGTATGAACAACTAGATAAAAACTCTTACTATTATCTAACAATACTTTTCTAAAAGTAGGCTCCAACATCACAGTACAAGCAAAACGCTTATTTTGTTGAAGTAAAGTATCAATATCCATAAAATACGGAATATGACTATCTGTCTCTACCATTTTCCCTTCATAACAATCGACAACAAAAACACGTAAACGATGAACTCCTTTAGGAAATATAACATCAATAATTCCTCGATACCTAGGCTCTTTAATAATCAAGCCTGTCTCTTCTTGATACTCTCTAACAACAGCTTCCTCAACCTTTTCCCCCTCTTCTATTTTTCCACCAGGAATATCAAAAAAACCTTCTTTACCCATCTTAGTCTTAATGCAAACTACTTTACCATTCTTCACTAAATAGCACCGAACACTATCACTAATAATCTCTAAATCTTTCATACTTTCACCTCATCAGAAAAAGACTGTTAAAATAACAGTCCTAAATTAATCTCCAAAAATATCAAACACTTCACCTAAGAAAGATTCCCTTCTCTTTTTCTTAGGATATTTTTTATGCTCATACTTATCCTCATAGTCATCTTTATATTTTCTTTTAACATCTTGATAAGTCTTCTCTTCTCTTTCAACCAACTTCTCAAGTTCGCCTCTATCAAGCCAAATCCCACGGCACTCTGGACAATAATCAATCTCAACCCCTTTTTTTTCTGACATCAATAAGGTTACATCCTTACATACTGGACACTTCATATAATCCCTCCTACAATAAGTATACAAGAAAACTACAAGAAAATAAACTATTTACTTTTTATTTTAGATAAAAGACTAACAGTTGCTTGATGAACACAATCAGGAGTAAACGTCTTTAAATTTAAAAACATAGAAAACAATCTTGGATTCTCACTCAAAAAAGACATAATAGAATCTAAACTTTCAACTTCAAAAGAACAGTCCACTCTCTTAATATAATCCCTAAATATATCATTATAAGGATTTACCTGATTTTGAGTCCAAGGTTTAATACCTAAAATACCACAACTATGAATAATTTTAGGATGAATTCTTTCCTCCTGCACTTCCTTATAATCAATACCTTCTCTCCTACAATAATAACGTAATCCAAAATCACTAGACATTGCTATATAAGGAGATAAATTATAAGAATGAGTCAACTCTTTTATATCATCCTTTAAACTACAATTTAAAATATCTTGATCAGGATACTTTAATTTTATATCCCTATTATTCTTAATAAACGTAACAATCTTATCTTGATAATGATTCTCTATCCAACTTTTTGTATCAATCCATAATACACCAGAATTAAAATATTTATCTAAACCAAATCTACGATAATAAGAAGGTTGACAATTATCTCGAACCGCATAAAGACCATCTTTCTTATCCAAAAGTTCCTCTAAACTACCAACAACCATAGTATCAGAATCAAGATACAATAAAGAATCTATATCAGCTATCTTACTACCAAGAATATCTTGAAAGAAAAGTCTAGCATTCGCAACTTGAGTATTCTGCCAAGGAGGAATATGATACTTACTCATAGAATACTCCTCAATCGGATAAATAGATAAAAAAACATGAGAAAAATCACTTAAAACTTCCTGGGCAAAACGATAATCATCTCCACTACACCCCTCTGTCATTAAATGGATATTTATCTTATCTTGACCTAGACCAGAATGCTCAATAAACGACAACATAGATGCCAAGGTATATAGTAAATAATGTGAATTTGTTGCATAAAGTACATCAATAGTATTTCTTTTCATAAACATCACCAAATAACTTCTTGTATGAGATAGCTCATATTATATCATATCTTTACAACTTATCATAACAAATCACTGTTTTAAATGCCCCTGAAGAATAAGGAGCTACTTGATACTGGGGAAAGAAAATCATAATTCCATAAGGAGTAAATGCAAAAACAGAAAAGTTACTTACTTCTTCCTTAGTACCTTCCATCATCATAGAATAATCAACTATCTTCGGATTATCTGACAAGTTTTTTCTACTTTCTCTAGACAACTTACTAAGTAAATCTGAATCTTTCTTTACTAAATCTTCCATAGTAATAATACTATCCGATGAAATATCATAACAAATCGAATAAATAGAATGACTAGGATGACTTCCACCAGTTGACGAAGAAACATAAAAAACAAACGATAAATAATCTTGATAACTATATTCATCATGAGAAATATCTAATGTATAAGTAAATTTATCTTCTTGCTTATTTCTTGCGATAACCATAAACTTCAGAATCTCTCGTTGTATCAACAAAAACACTTCATCATTTAACTTCTTATACTTACTTTTAGGATAAATTACTTGTATCCCATTATTCATATCATCACCTTTTAAAGCATATGAAAAAGTCTAACTATCTAGACTTTCTATTTTCAGCAATAAAATATTTTACTTTTTGTAACACTCCATCATTATGAGACTTTTCTAATATCATAGAATCAATATCTGACCAATCTTTATCTAAAACATCACAACCTAAATATTCTCCAATAGGTCTTTTTAATCTTTCATCTTCTATTTTATTCATCCTATCTTCTATTCTATCTAAAGATAACTTTGCTATTACACTACTTGGAAAAATGGAATCTACATGATACGTAATAGGTTCTTTTTTTACTTCTTCTACTTCTCCTGATAAAACAAAACTCTCTATCTTATCAGTAATAATACCATCAACCAATCTTATTTTTCCTAAAACAACATCAATCGCCTTATAAAAATGAAACTGATTTCCATCTTTCCATAACTGATTTTTAATATAATTTACTCTTTTTACTTCCTTCTCCGTCATAATAATCAACCTTCCTCACCTATTTTTCAACTATTTCAAAACCTAAATTTTGAATTCTTTCTTTAATAATATACTCATCAACATTACGTGACATAACCAAGTCACAACGTCCATCCTGCAAATTAACACTACATTTTTTTACACCAGGAATAGAACTAAAAGCATTAGTAACTCTTTTAACACAACCATCGCAATGCATTCCCTTAACATAAACTGTCTTACTTTTTCTAAACATAAAGCCCTCTAATTTCAGATAAATATTTTTCTTGTAAAAGCATATATATTCCTCCCTATTACTTAATTACATTGTATAATACATTCCTAATTCTGTAAAGTTATTACAGTATACCGTAATAACTTTGAAATTTACACTTTTTACGATTAATCAAATACCCTTAAAACTAATCCTCTAATCTACAAATCTCAACAAATATCCATCTAAATCTTGAATCAAAAACTCTCTATCACGATATATTTTATCATCCACTCTATATTCATCTACCTTCATATCTCTAAAAATTGGATAATTATTTTCTTTCACATTGCGATACATTTTATCAAGATCAGATAGTTCCATACTAAAATTAACGCCTCTTCCATAAGGATACTCCAATGTAGCAGTATTCCAATGATCATTAACTTCTTCTATCATAAGTTGATTACCATCTAACTCTAAAAAACAAAACTTATCTTCTCTTCTTTCATAGACAACTTGAAATCCTAAAGATAAATAAAAAGCTCTACTCTTTTCTATATCAGAAACACTTAATTCAGGTATCAATTTATTAAAAGTAACTTCCATTATTTCACCATCCATCTTAATCTTAAAGAATTAAATACAACTGTCAAACTACTAATAGTCATAAACACACTCGCAAGCATAGGATTTAATACAATTCCATAATATTCAAAAGCTCCTAAAGCAACAGGTATCATACACATATTATAGAAAAATGCCCAGAATAAATTTTGTCTAATAACATGATAAGATTTACGACTAATATCAATAAAATCCAACAAATTAGATAAATTATGATTCATAAGCATCACATCACTAGCATCATTCGCAACATCTGTACCACTGGAAATACTAATACCAACACTAGCTTCTACTAACGCTACCGCATCATTAACACCATCTCCAACCATAACTACTTTATTACCAGCGGAAATATATCCTTTAATAATGGAAGCTTTATCCTGAGGTAAAACATCCGCATGAATCTTTTGAATACCAACTTCCTTCGCTACACTTCTCGCAACCTCTAAATTATCTCCCGTTAACATAACTGGCATAATATCTAGTTTTTCTAATTTCAAAATAACATCCTTCATACCTTCTCTTACGGTATCACGTACACCAATTAATCCTAGAACCTTATCCTCAGTCATCACATACAAAATACTACAACCTCTATCTAATAAACTCTGATAATCATTCTTATGACTACCACAAATACCAAGTTTTTTTAATAGTTTCAAATTACCAATATAATAACATTCACCATCAACAACACCACTGATTCCCAGACCAGGTATCTCCTTAAAATCAGTAACTTCCATTATATCATCCTTAGAAAAACTACTGGCAATCGGATGCGTAGAACAACTCTCTAAACTACGTACAATCTTTAAAAGGACATAACTAGGCTCTTGATAAGAAAATGTTTTAGCAACTTGCAACTTCCCATTAGTAAGTGTACCAGTCTTATCAAAAATCACCATATCAACATGTCTCATCTGTTCCAACACATCACCATTTTTCACAACAATACCACGTTTAGCACAAAGAGAATAACTAACACTAATCACTAAAGGAACCGCTAATCCCAGTGCACAAGGACAAGCAATCACCAAGACCGTAACAAACGTATGAAAACAAACCGCAAAAGATTGACCTAATAAAAGTTTTAACACTCCACCAAATATCGCAACTATAAAAATAAAAGGAACAAAATAACTACTAACTTTATCTGCCAATCTTTCGATTCGATTCTTCCGAGACAAAGAATCTACCACCATACTAACAATACTAGATACAGTAGAATCCTTTCCAATTTTCTTAGCCTGGTAAAACAAAACGCCATCATAATTCGTAGAACCTGCGAGAACAGTACTACCAACTTTTTTTAATACCGGTTGACTCTCTCCTGTAATAAAAGACTCATCTGCATAACTTTCTCCTTCTACAACACAGCCATCAACCGCAAACTTTTCCCCACTACGACACACCAAGATATCATCCACTTTTATCTCATCCAAGGAAACACTAACCTGCTTATCACCTTTTTTCATAATAGCTTCACGAGGAGTAATCGTAACCAAGTTCTGAATAGTAGAAGTTGTCTTATTCTTACTCATATCATCTAGTAATCGACCAAGCTTCACAAAATATAAAACCATACAAACAGACTCAAAATATAACTGATGTAGATAAGTAAAATTACCAAGCATTACTTGAACAACACCAAATACACTATAGAAAAAACTAAAGACAACACTAAACATTACTAAAGTATCCATATTAGGCATCAAATGAATCAGATGAATAACACCATTCTTTAAAATATCAAAGCCATAAATAAGGAAGAAGCAACTTCCTATCAATAAAATGCCACAATACAACATTGGATACTCTGTATAAGAAAATAAAGAAGGTAAACCTAACATATGACCCATGGAAACATACATCAAGAAAATAAGTAAGACTCCAAAGGCTATCAAAGAACGAATTTTTCTAGTATAGGTTTTACTATCATCAGTATAAAGATACTCTCCCTCACTAGAAAATCCTGCTTGACTAATATAAGACTCCAACTCCTTAACACTTAAGTCATCATACTCTATCGTAACCATACCTAAAATCAAGTTGACACTAGCAGACATTACTCCTTTTTGACGCAACAAAAACTTCTCAAGCCCACTAGAACAAGCACTACAGGTCATACCATCTACTTTTAATTGTATCTTTTTCATGTTCTGCTCCTCCTAAACAATTCCATCACTTCATCTAAGACTTCACTATTACCATCCTCCACTTCTTTCTTAATACAAGAATACATATGTCTCTCTAAAATAACAGATGACAAGCTTTGTACGGCTTTTTCCACTGCCGAAAGTTGTATTAGAACATCTCCACAATATCTGTCTTCTTCAATCATCTTTTTAACACCATTTACCTGTCCAGAAATACGATTCAGTCTATGAATAATTCTCTTCTTCTCTTCATCCGTTCGATAAGTCTTCTTCATAAGTCACCTCTAATATCATTATATACCCTACCAGGGTATATGTAAATAGACAAAAAGAAGTACTAATAGCCAAGTACTCTCTCTAAACTTTCATCATTTTCAATAAATTCAACAACATCAATAACCGTATACTCATCCTTAGTATCACGAACAACAACTTTCTTAATACCAGCATTAATAATCATTCTTTTACAAAGTCCACATGGTCTAGCTTTAAAAACATAACTACCATCTTCATAATTAATACCAACCATATATAAAGTAGCCCCTAACATATCCTTTCTACTAGCACTAATAATCGCATTTTGTTCGGCATGAACACTACGACATAATTCATAACGTTCTCCTCTAGGAATGCCCAATTTTTCTCTCATACAAAATTTTAAATCACAACAATTCTTTCTACCTCTTGGAGCCCCTACATATCCAGTAGACACTATCTCATCATGGTTAATAATAATAGCTCCCCAGTTACGTCTTAAACAAGTACCACGTTCTGCAACAGACTCCGCAATATCTAAATAATAATTATTCTTATCTCTACGCATAATAACCTCCTATTTATACTTCTTCCGCTCTTGTATCAAGATATCCTTTAACACCAACATCGAATCCAACTTACTATAATGATAAGTACCAAGTACCAGATATTTCTTACTCCATACCTTTGTCCAATTAAATTTATCCATCTCTTGATCAGACACCTGGGAAATAGACTTTTCAATATTTTCTTCCATAATCTACAACATCAACTCTCTTAAATTATAATAATAAGGATATTTAGAATAAGTGCCACTATGAATCAATCGAAATCCATACGACTCATAAATTTGATTCAAATCTAGATTAGTAGAAAGACATTCCAAACGAATTTTATTAAGTTCTTTTACTCTAGCAATCTTTTTAACCTCTTCGATAATAAAACTGCCTACTTTTCTAGTCCCTACTCGACAACAAAGCTTCTTAATATAAACATTACGACTATTATCCCAGAAATACTCATCTACAAATTGAATCTGTACACCACCTAAAATAACACCAGCATCCTCAACCACATAAAACTCATTTTTCTCTATCGCCTCTTTCCACTCTTCAATAGAGTGATGTAGAAAATACTCATCCCATTGAGAAATATGAACTTCCTGCATCCAATCTACTCTTTCCTGAATTAAAGAATAAATAGACTCCAAATCTTGCAAAGTTGCTAAACGAAATACATAATTCAAAAAATCACCTACTATCACTTATTATAAGGCCAATGGGACAATGATCACTACCAAGGACATCGGAATAAATAAGACTATCTTCTACTTTTGAAATAAAAGATTTAGACACAACAAAGTAATCAATTCTCCAGCCAATATTTTTTTCTCTAACACCACGTCGATAACTCCACCAAGTATAACTATCTTTCTTATCAGGATATAAATAACGGAACGTATCTACAAATCCAGATTCCAACAACTCACTAAACTTACCACGCTCTTCATAAGTAAAACCAGCATTACCAATATTAGATTTTACATTTTTAATATCAATTTCTTCATGTGCAACATTCATATCTCCACAAAAGACAACTGGTTTCTTCTTTTCTAACTTTTTAATATACTCTAAAAACTTCTCTTCATAACGCATACGAGAATCCATTCTAGATAAATCCCTTTTTACATTAGGAACATAACAATTAACCAAGTAAAAGGAATCAAACTCTAACGTAATATTACGACCTTCATCATCATATTCAACATCTCCTATTCCATAAGTAACCGAAATAGGTTCTATTCGACTAAAAATTAAAGTACCAGAATATCCTTTTCTAACAGCCGGATATAAATGCATAGTATAACCACCTGGTCTAAAATCAAATTGATTATCAAGTGCTTTTACTTCTTGCATACAAAAAATATCAGCATTAACACTATCAAAGAAGACATCTAACCCCTTCTTTAAACAAGCTCTAATTCCCGCAACATTCCAACTTACAATCTTCACAGTAATTCCTCCTTCAAAATATAGAAAAATGGTAAAAAAGCACTAGGTAAAGCATAATTATCTTCCACATCAGAAATACTAGAAAACAAATTTGGACAATTTACTTCCCCCATAAATATGAAATATGACTGCATCTTCCATTTTTTATGAGTAAAAACATGAATATAAGAGATACTTTTTCTAACCGATAAAACTTCTCCGTAATCCCTTCCATAATCCCATACTTCCTTTTCAGTAAGTACTTTCGACACATTAGGAAACTCATATAAATTATGAAGTAATCCCTTCTCTTTTCTTTTCTGTACAAATGTCATACCATTCCATACAAACACAAAAACAGTCAAAAAAACTTCTTCTTTTTCCCGCTTCTCATCCTTAACTGGAAACAAATAATAATTCTCATTCTGATAAGCCAAGCACTTCTCTTTCAAGGGACAACTACTACATTTAGGCATACCATTAGGAATACAAACAACTTCTCCTAACTCCATCAAAGCTTCATTAAACATTCCAAAATCAGAAATAGAAAAAGCTTGTAAATGATCATGAATCTTCTTCTTACAACTAGCCTTAGAAATATTACAAAAATCATTATAAAACCTAGTAAACACTCTCATAACATTACCATCAACTACAACTTCATTTTCTCCAAAACAAATAGAACTAATAGCGCTAGCAGTATATTCTCCAATACCAGGTAACTGAATAATTTCCGAATAAGTCGTAGGAAACTTACCATCATACTTCTCCATAATCATAACCGCAGCCTTCTTTAAATTACGAGCCCTATTATAATAACCTAATCCCTGCCAAAGTTTCATCAACAAATCATCATCAACATAAGCAAGAGAAGAAATAGAAGGTAAAGTCGTCATAAACTTCTCATAATAAGGAATCACTGCCCCAGTCCTAGTCTGCTGCAACATAATCTCTGATATCCAAACATGATAAGGATCCTTATCCTTTCTCCAAGGAAATTTTCTTTTATGACTACAATACCAAGTTAAAAGTTTATCAACTACTTCATTCATACGACCACCTAAGTATTTAAATTATAACATATTATCTGTTATAATAATAGACAGAAAAAGGAGTAACTATATGTATACAATAGAAAAAAGTCTAACAAAACTAAACCATAATCAACCAACATTTTTTCTAGATCCTAAAGAACAACTAGAATTAAAAAAGAAACTAAAAAAAGACCCATACCAAGTCTATAAACCCTACCCAGATAGTGAAAAAAATATCTTCTACACTACGACTCCTCCCAGGGTATTATTATATGAAATCATCTCCAAACACCCCTTAGAACATAGAGAAATACTAGGTACTATATTTTCTCTAAATATCACAAGTGAACTATTTGGAGATATCATTATCAAAGATAATCATTACTATATCTACTTACTAGAAACTATCGCTCCTTATATAAAAACAAATCTATTAAAGATAAAAAACACCAATATCACTTTAGAAGAAATTCCCCTAGAAACCTTAAAAGACTACCACAAAGAATATGAATCCATAGAAATCATCGCATCCAGTAACAGAATAGATACTGTAATCGCAAGATTAATAAACACAAGTAGAAAAAACATAATAGAAAAAATGAAGAAAAAAGAAATAATACTAAACTATGATATCCTAAAAAAAACTGACTACAAATTAAAAGAAAACGATGTATTTAGTATTAAACGACTAGGTAAATACAAATACATCGGTATCACAAAAGAAACAAAATCTAAAAACTATATTATTAAATGCCTAAAATATAAATAGATAAGAACAAGTCTTACCTATTTTTTATTTTATGAATGAATTTTATGAAATGATAATGCCAAGTAATAGGAAGTTCATACTCGCCAATTAACTCTTCTACAATACCATTAAATCCTCGTTTAAACTCATATATTCCATAGTCTTTAGGATGTTCATTAATATTAGCAGGAATTCCATAAAAATTATGTTTCTTAAATCCATGTTCTACTCCATATTGAATCATCATCCATTGTAGTAAGTACTGAGAATTAAACTTCATAAACTCTTGATAATTTCCACTAGATAAATAAATAATCTCTGGTTGTATAATCATAAACATAGAACCAGACAAAGTAATAACATCTACTCCCTTTTCCTTACGGATTCTATCTGCTTCTTCTATTCTCTTCTCATAAGACTTTATCTCATTATCTAAATTTTTCTTTTGTCCTTCATTATATTTCGCATCAGAAAGCTTAGCTAACTTCTCTTCAGCCGTCTTCTTATCATTTTCTAACTTCTCTTTATATTTAACTAAATCTAATTCCGTAACATAGTACTTAACTTCTCCCTTATCATGAAAAAGTTCATACATCTTCTTATAATAATCAACACCTCTAACAGAGAAATTCTTTCTCTCCCCAGTTTCTATCATAATATTTTGGAATCGATCTAATTCATCATACCCCAACTCTTTAACAGTAATTCCTATTTTTTCTGTCTTACGAATCGTATTTCTAGTATTTGGCTTCATCTCTTTCAATAGTTGTTCTTTACTCTTTCCTTCTAATGGTAAAGAAAACATCCAACCAACTTGTTCCATCTCAGGAATATCCACCTTCTTAAATCCTAAATCTAATAGATGAGAACAAACTTTACTATTATCTTCTCCACCTTCTACGATATTACCATCAATATCTCTTTCTTTATAAATAACATAAGGATCCATTCTAAAAATATATCCCTGATGATTTTTTACATACTTCTTTAACTCTTTCAAAAAGAAATCTAAAAGATCAAAATTTAAATAATCAACTAAGACTCCTCTAGGAGAATAAAACTCATATTTACAGAAATGACGTTTATGAGAAACTAACATTGCAGCCGCAACTAGTTCTTTATTATCTTCTACTCCTACAAAAGAAACATTCCAACCATTACTTTTACGCAAATCACCAATTTCTGGAGCAGATAAAAAAGTCTTCAAGGGATGATTTTCCCAATACTTACGATATTTTTCTTCACTAATTTCTACAAATTGCATATTATCACCTTCATCTATTAGTATATAAGAATTTAACTATTTTATCAAACATCATTTACGCACAGAAAACAATTGATGACGTCTCTTATGATAAGCTCTTTCCACTTTTTGATAAACTGCTTTATCTCTATCTAAAATAGTAAGAATAAACATCAACACCACGATTACCAAAATAATAATTACTACACAAAGTACTAAACTAAATTCTTCTTTTTTATGATTATTCGTATCCAAATAACTATTTGTTAAATAAGTATTAAAATTATCTTCTGTAATAACAACTTCGTTTTCCGCTGGTACAAAGTTAATAATATTAGAAATCGCTAACTGCTTTAACTCATCATCTATTAAAACTGGATATCCATAAACTGTAATAGGCTCCGGTACCTCAGTAGTTCTTTCATAAGTATAATCAATAATTGCCTTATATTTATCATAATCATCTGCATCGATTGCTATCAAGTAAGTATGCCACTGTCCCGTATCCTCTTCTTCAATAACAAAATGAATTTCTTTATTAGACTGTTCATAATAAGCAAACTTTTCACTCATCTTAGATATCTTAATATAACTATAATCTTCAACAGTCTTAGCCTCACTCCAAGGCAAAATAACTTTTTTCTCTTCATAAAGTTGATAAATACAAACAACTAATATCGTAATAACAATCAAATAAATTAAACAAATAAAACTTTTAAAAATAAGTCTTTTCTCATACCATTTTTCATATACAGGATGATTTGGATTTTTCTTAATGTTAAATTTCTTCTTCATATACTTCCCTCTATTATACTATAACACAAACCAAGGAAGTAAAGAAAACTTTTTACTAAAATTTCTATCAAACAACTAAATTTATTTAACAAACAAAAAATTTTATAGTAAAATAAATATATAAATGAACTAGGAGAAAAATTATGAAATTCCCAAGACTTACAATTACTTTTTTAATTGAATATGAAAACAAATTTTTATTAATTTTAAGGCCTTCAAACGAAGAAAACTTTCCCTCTCTCTGGGCATTTCCAGGTGGAAAACCTCTACTAAAAGAAACTGTAGTAGACGCAATTAAGAGAGAAGTTAAAGAAGAAACAGGCTTGGACTTAAAAGACGAAATAGCCTTTTTAGACACTTATACCTTCAGCAAATCAATAGGTATGGCTTTTTTAGTAAAAGCAAAAACTAACAAAGTAAAAATAACTTCAGAAGTACTAGATTATAAATGGATTTCTAACTTAGAAGAATTAAAACAATATAAATGTATCCCTGGAATATATAACCATTTTGTACTGGCAAAAAATAAATTAGAATCAAAACAATTTGACACTTTTGACAACGTACAACTTACCGAAGAAAAGTATTTAAATAAATAGAAAGGATTAAAGAAGATGCCACCTTTTTCCAAAATTGATAAACTAAATAAAACTTGTTATAATGCAATTGCTGATGAATATGATAGCAAAGAACATAAAACATGCCGTGATTTTGATAAATTTAACGAAATATTTTTAAAAGAGTGTTTTAATAAATTATTCCATAACAGAAATATTCATCATTATGTTGACATAGGTGTAGGAACAGGTAAAAGTTTAGAATTAGCATATAAATATTTAAATCAAAACTATAAAAATTTCTCTATAGATGTCATAGACATATCAGATAAAATGTTAAATATCGTAAAAGAGAAATTTAATACGATAGATATTACTTATCACAACACGTCCATATTCAGCTACAAAAGTACACAAAAATACGACTTAATAATCTCCACATTATGTGATCCTTTCTTAACAAATGAATATATTAAAGTACTATCTGCTCTTATTTCAAATGATGGAATCATCCTACTAACATTCCCAACAAAATCATTCGCAAAAAAAATCAGAAATAACTTAACAAAAATAGAATACACAATTTTTCATGACAAAAATAAAAATGAGTTTAAAAGTTATTCATTTTGCTGGGATGATAAAGAATTAAACACGATATTAAAAAAATATGGTTTTGAAATAATTCATAAACAAAATTATCCATTAAATGAATATAAACATATATTAAACAGTAATCTATTATTAAACAACAAAGAAAAGGAAAATTACATAATTTTATCCGGAATCGCCATAAAAAAGCAGACCATACAATAAGCAGTCTGTTTTTTGTATACTTCATTACCCAAAGAAAAAGACCATTTAAATAAATAAATAGTCCGGTTTTTTATATACTTCATTATAATCTTTATCCTTCATATACTTATCAATAAGTACCACTTGTTCTTCTTCTAAACTTTTCTTAACATCGATAATTCTTTGATTTCTAGAACCTCTAAAATAAAGATCATAACTTTTCTCTTCTAAAATAAATTTTCCATCTACTAAGACATCAACTTCATCAAGTAATCGTCTTGCCTTAGGATTAGCAAGCATTGCTTCATAAGTAAAACCTGTATAACACCATACATTCATTCCCATCTCATGAGCAGCTTTACTTATCTCATAACAAGCATCAGCTTGACAAACTGGATCCCCTCCAGAAAGAGTAATCCCATCCTGATTTTTTATTTTCTTTAA
The DNA here is from genome assembly GCA_944358945.1 of uncultured Bacilli bacterium. Lineage (GTDB taxonomy): Bacteria > Bacillota_I > Bacilli_A > RF39 > UBA660 > Faecimonas. The sequence continues at coordinate 9,055 of CALVSH010000060.1, read as the reverse complement.
CTCTGAAATAACATCATCAACATCAATCAACGCACCTCCATCAAAATCCCAGGTACTAGCATTATGACAACCAGGACATTTATGAGGACATCCTTGCGTCCAAACAACGGTTCTTACTCCTTCTCCATCTACAATAGAATCCGGCTGCAAATAAGCAGCTAATCTTATTTTCACTTCTACTTACCTTCTTCAGCCATTAAGCCTTTTAAACCAGAATGTTTAACACGATCTTTTTCTTCAGCACGTTTCCCATTATTAAATCTAGAAACATCTCCTGCTAAATATCCTGTAACACGTCTAATTCTTTCAAATTTTTGTCCTTCTCCAATTATTTTTTCCATAAAAATTCACTCCTCTTTTCTTAATTATTTATTTATAAACTATTCACAACAATTATTATCAATAGAAGTAATCTTTTCCATAGGAACCCCTTCAAATTCATGACGTCCACACTTAGGACAAACATCATTAATAACTCCAACATAACCACATACTGGATCTCTATCTACTGGATGATTAATAGCACCATATCCAATACCTGCTTCTTTCATAACACGAATTACTCTTTCAAAAGCATCTACATTAGAAGCAGTATCACCATCTAACTCAATATAAGAAATATGTCCACCATTTGTAAGTGCATGATAAGGAGCTTCTTTCTCAATCTTATCAGTAATACTAATATGATAGTAAACTGGTACATGGAAAGAATTAGTATAATATTCTCTATCAGTAACTCCCTTAATCTTTCCATAAATCGCTCTATCAATACCAGTAAATCTACCAGATAAACCTTCCGCAGGAGTAGCTAAACAAGTAAAGTTCAAATTATATTTTTTAGAATACTCATCACAACGTTCTCTCATAAATTTAATGATTTCTAATCCCAATTTTTGACTATCTTCACTTTCTCCATGATGTTTACCAGTTAATGCTTTTAAACATTCCGCAAGACCAATAAATCCAGTAGACAATGTTCCATGTTTCCAAACCTTACGTAATCTATCTGTAGGTTTTAACTTTTCACCATTAGCCCAGACACCTTGTCCAAGTAAGAATGGGAAATTATAACTATGTTTACGACATTGAACTTCAAATCTTTCTAATAATTGATCACGAACCATATCCATAATTTCACCTAGTTCTTGGAAGAATCCATCTAAATCAGCTTTTTCTCTTTCTTTTAAAGCTATACCATGTTTAATTCCAAGTCTTGGTAAATTGATAGTAGTAAATGATAAATTTCCACGACTAGTAACAACTTGATTATCAGGTGAAGTAACATCACCAATAACTCTAGTACGGCATCCCATATATGCAATCTCTGTATTGTAGTCTCCTTCTTTATAATATTGTAAATTGAATGGAGCATCTACAAAAGCAAAGTTAGGAAAAAGTCTCTTAGCAGATACCTTACAAGCTAATCTAAATAAATCATAGTTAGGATCTTCTTTATTATAGTTAACTCCCTCTTTTACTTTAAATATAGATACTGGAAAAATTGGTGTTTCTCCTTTACCAAGTCCACAATCAGCAGAAAGTAAGAAATTTTTAATTACCATTCTACCTTCAGGAGAAGTATCTGTACCAAAGTTAACAGATGAAAATGGAACTTGTGCTCCAGCTCTAGAATGCATAGTATTCAAATTATGAATAAATGCTTCCATTGCTTGTTGTGTCGCTCTATCTGTTTTTTGCAAGGCCTTCTCATAAGCTTTTTCAAAAATTTCATGAATTCTACTAGACCCTTTCTGATAATCACTAAATTCTGAAACTTCTAATTCAATAGAATCTAACTTATCAATTTCACGAATAATACGATCAATATTAATAACTGGAATAAATCCCTCTAAATCTAGAAAATCATAAATAGTCTGTTTAAATTGTTTTTTAAAAGTTTTTAAAACTCCTGGAGCCAAGTAATAATCTAAAGCAGGTACTGCTTGTCCACCATGTTGATCATTTTGATTAGCTTGGATAGCAATAGCAGCAAGTGCTCCATAAGTAGAAATATCTTGTGGACTACGAATATAACCATGCCCTGTATCAAAACCATTCTTAAATAATTTTGATAAATCTATTTGACAACAAGTAGTAGTACCCATTGCCAAGAAATCCATATCATGAATGTGAATCGTTCCATTATCATGAGCTTCTGCATATTCTTTCTTCATTAAATATGCTTTTGCAAACTCTTTAGAAACAGTAGCTCCATACTGAAGCATAGTACCCATTGGACTATTTCCATCAATATTTGCATTTTCTCTTTTAGCATCCTCTTCATTAGCAGATTTCAAACCAAGGTTTTCTAAAGATTTTAAAAACTTATGTGTTTTATTATCTCCAAAGAAACTCTCTCTTGATTGATTTCTTCTCTCTCTATATTCTGAAAAAGATTTATAAACATCATCATATCCTTTACTAGAAAGTTCTCCCTCGATATAATCTTGAATCTCTTCAATTTTAAATTTTTTATTTTTGCTATCAGCATCTTTTTCAATTTTCTTTAAAACTGCACCATATACCTTTTGAATATCCTTAGATGTATATTTACGTTCCTTTTCTTCTTCATCATCATCAACTTCTACACTATCAAATCCTTTTTTAATAGCAAGAGCAATTTTCGCTCCATCAAAAGGAACCTTTTTACCATTTCTTTTTACTACAATTACATTTTCAAGCATTTCGTTTAACTCATTAACATCTGCCATCTTCACTACCTCCCACAACTCTTTGTCTAAATCCATTGTAAGGGTCAAAATATCAAAAAGCAATACAAAAAAACAGGAAAAATTTACCCATTTTTAGAAAAGCATTGATATATAAAGATTTCCTCAAAAAAACTTTTTTGTTCGATTTACGACAATTTACAAATAGTAGACATTTTACAAAAATTACAAAATTTATTTTTTAATTTTTTGAAAAAATCAATTTATTAAAAACACAAATTTATTGAAAAATCAACAAATTACAAAAATAAAAAAATGTTTTTTTGAAAAATTTCAAAAAATCACTTTTTTCAATTTTTAATTTTTTTTCTAATTTTTATTAGTAGAACCAAATCCACCAATTCTCTCTCCTACAGCCTCATCATTATCCACTGTAAGGTACTTTTGAAAGATTGCCTGAGCAATAGCTTCTCCCTTATGAATCACAACATCATTATCCTTTAAATTAATACATTGTACAAAAATATGACCATCATTATCAACATTTCCATAATAATCAGCATCAATAACTCCAACATTATGTGGAAAACTAATTCCCTGTTTCTTAGGTCCAGAACTTCTAGGAACAATAAGTAACACTTCATCACTTTCCATATAAGCTTTTAATCCTGTTGGAATTAAAGTAGGCTTCATACCTAACTTAAAACTAGGTAAAACAATCTCTTCTGCTGCCTCTAAATCATAAGCTGCTGAACGGGCAGTCTTTCTAATTGGTAAATTAATATCTTTATCTTCATAACCCTTAACTACTTCAAAACCTCTACTTCTCATGAATACTACTCTCCTTCTAAAACTTTATTGTTATCAATATATAATATTTTCTTATTTTCTTCTAAACTTCTTTTAACATCAATAATTTCTTGATTACTACTACCAACATAATGCATCTTAACACTCGCAAGTTTTAATACAAACTTACCATCTAATAATACATCAATATGTCTCAAGATACAATCTAAATCTTTATCATTTTTTCTCTGCTTCATTAATTCATCCCAGGTATATCCCGTATATAACCATATACTTTTATTAGGAAACTTATCTCTAACTTCACATACTAATTCACTTATTTCCTCTCGATTACCTAGAAAAAGTGGATCTCCTCCTGATAAAGTAAGACCACTACACCAATCATGCTCTAACTCAGCAAAAATTTCTCTTCTAGCAGCATCATCAAACAAAACACCGTCATCAGGATACCAAGTAATAGCATTTTGACACCCCGGACATTGATGAGAACAACCAGAGACCCATAAAACAACCCGAAGTCCTTCACCATTCAACATATCCGCTTTTGTTATATTATGATATCTCACAACCTATCAACTTCTCCCTTACTATAATAGAAAATAGGCTTATTTAACATCTCAGCAAACGCAACTTGTTCTTTTGTAGATGAACCCATATATCCATCCACATCAATAACAACTACAATTTCACTTCGAGCTATTTTCATTTTAGCAGCATTATCTAAAACCTTTTTAACTTCAACTCCACACTCAGGACTATCACCAGATTGTGTATAAACAGAAGGAGTAAAAACCAAGTACCCCTTCAAAGATAATTGTTCTTCAACTTTTCTAAACTTTTTTTTAAATTTTGTACTTCCAATCAAAACAACTGATATATACATCTACATAGACTTCCTTTCTGATATTTCCACCATCTTAGGATTACTTAACATGGTATCTCCATGAACCCTAGAATAAGACAAATAACCATTCATTCGATCAATTTTAGTTAAATCACTACTACCACATTTCGGACAAACATCCATATCTAACTCTTCATGACCACAATGATTACAATATGCTAAAGACAAGTTAACTCCCTCATAAAAACCTTTTTCCATAGCTCTTTCTACATAAGTAAGCATAGCCTCCGTATTATAACTTAAATTATAACGAACATACTGAATTCTTCCCCCTCTAAATAAATCCCAGAATCTATCCTCTAAATCCTGTTTTTCTATTCCTGTAATATCTTCCCAGACACCACAATGAAAACTATTAGAAACATATTCTCTAGAACTTACCCCCTCAACAACTCCATACTTCTTACGGAATTGTTTAATCTGTAATCCACATAAATTTTCGGCAGGAGTACCATAAATAGCATACAAAATATGATCTTCTTCTTTAAATTCAGTAATCTTCTTATTAATATACTTCATAACATCTAAAGCAAAATTACCGTCTTCAACAATACTCTTACCATTATATAAAACTTGCAACTCATTTAAAGCTGTAATTCCAAAAGACGCAGTAGCTGATTTTAAAACCGGTTCAATAGACTCTTCAGGTTTCAAATTACCACCATAAAACCCTCCTTGACAATAAGCAAGTGGATTAGTAGATGCCTTACGTTTTGCAAGATATCGATAAGTACGAATATGAACCCTTCGAATCATCTCTAAATAATAATCTAAAACTTCATAAAAATCCTTCTGTTCTTCACGAGCTTTTGCTAAAATCATTGGTAAATGTAAAGACACTGCTCCTATATTAAATCGACCAATAAATACCGGTTTATCATCCTTATCTTTAGGATTCATACCACCTTTCTCATACCAAGGAGATAAAAAGGCTCTACATCCCATAGGAGAAACAATTCTTCCATACTTTTGATACATCTCTGGAACATACCCTTCTCCACTTAAAGACAAATAATCTGGATACATTGTCTTTTCACTACAACGAATGGCACATAAAAAACTATCTCTTAAAACACCACCCTCACCATGCACTTTTTTATCATATAAAAATACTAACTTTGGAAATACAGTAGGTCTCTTAAATCCTTCTTTTCCCTGACCTCTACGATGAACATCTAAAATAGTTTTAGTAATCATAACCGCAAACTTATCTTGATCAACACCAAAGGTAAGAGTTACAAAAGGATAATCTCCTCTACTAGAACTAACCGTATTTAATTTATATTCAAGCCCCTGATAACCCTGTTCACATTCACGAACAGTCTTACGCCAAGCATACTCTTCTGCTTCCTTTTCATACTCCTTACCCTTAATATCCAAATATTCCTTATAATACATATCATAACTTTTCTTAGCGTACTTCTTTAAAGTAGTATCCACTTCAGGTACAGTAAATCCACCATACTGCATAGCAGTTGTATTAATCGTAACATCCCCCATAACATTAAACGCAGTCTGTAATGTCTTAGGTTCTGTATACCAAATATTACTCATTTCAAATCCATCTTTTAAAACTCTTGCCATATCAAATAAACAACAATTCATCGTATCACGTCTAGCACTCATATCATGAATATAAATATACCCATCATTACAAGCCTCTATTTCAGCAGGAGTCAAAAAGAATTTCTTATAAAGTTCTTTATTTAAACTATTATAAATTAAACATCTCTGGGTAGTTACCAAGGCACTATCCATATTAGCACATTCCTTATCACCAATATAACTAATAACCTGTGCTTTCTCATAAACTTTATCCAAAATATGTACAATATCTTTCTTATAATCTCTATACTCCCGATAACTCTTAGCTACCAAGGGATTAAGTTGTTCCAAGGCCACTTCACAACAACTATGTACTTGTTCTACAGTAGGATTACTAGATTGAGTATGAAGTAACTCTAACACTTTATTAACAATTTCATCCAAGGCTTCATCAGTCAAATCAACCATAACTCTCTCAGCACTAGCTATCGCTGCTTTCTTTACTCTATTTGGATCAAACTTTTCTAAATTTCCATTCCTTTTTACAACCATAATATCTTTTGCCATACATACTTCTCCTATCCTATATCCCAATTCTAACCTAAGATGCAAAAATATTACTATTGCATTTGCAACAATACATAAATTTTGTTAAAATAAACAAAAAGTAGGTGTAAAAATGGCAAAAACTTTAGATGAAAATGAACTACTAGAATTTAAAAAAAATCTAACAAACTGTAAAAATGTAAAAACAAAAACTTTTTCCAATAAAGAACTAATACTAAGTAATTACCCTATCAATAAAAAAATAGGATTTATTACTTATGGAAAAGCAAGTATTATGAAAATGGATAAAGATGGTAACACCACCATTATGAGAGAATTAAAAGAAAATGATATTTTTTCAAATTTATTCTTTCAAGAGTCTGAAGACGAAATCTATATTATTAGTAATGAAGAAACAAAAGTAATTTTTATAGATTACTATACTATCTTAAAAAACTGTAACAAAGCCTGTCCCTTTCATAATAAATTAATATTAACATTATTCGACTTATTAGTAATTGATAACAAACAACAAAATGAGAAAATAGAACTATTATCCAAACGTACAGTAGAAGAAAAGATACTATTTTTCTTAAAACAAAGAATGAATGAAAATAAAATATTTAAAGTTACTACTTCTTATAAAGCCATTGCTGAATATTTATTTGTAGACAGATCAAACTTAATGAGAGAGTTAAAAAGAATGGAAGAAAAAGGTCTAATAGAAAAACACAAAAACCAAATAAAAATAATAAAAGACTAAAAGAGTTATCCAACAAGAATAACTCTTTTTAAACACTAACAATAATAGCTGTACCATTACTTCCTAGCTTATCTTGAATCCAAACCCTAGCAGTCTCGTCCTTAACAACCACAGATAAATTTGAAGTCTGAGAAAACATATTATTATATGCAGTAACATTATCAAAAGATGCCCTACTAAAATCAAGATTTTTTAACTCATTACAACCACTAAACATAGATGACATATCTGTTACTTTCGAAGTATTAAAACTAGATAAATCTAATTCTCCTAAACCTCTACAACCATTAAACATATTCTGCATAGTTGTTACATTTGACGTATCAAAATAAATTAAATCAAGTTCTATTAAACTACCACAGCCATTAAACATATCACTCATACTTGTAACATTTAATGTAATAAAACTACTTAAATCTAAATTAATTAAAGAACTACAATAATAAAACATAGTACCCATATTCGTTACTGTTGAGGTGTTAAAATTACTACATCCATCAAACATATAATCCATATCTTTAACTTTTGATGTATCAAAATTAGAAAGATTCAACTCAGACAAACTTCGACAATGGCGAAACATATAACTCATATTAGTTACATTTGAAGTATCAAAATGACTTAAATCTAAATCTTCTAAACTATAACACCCGTAAAACATAATCCCCAAATCAGTAGCATTAGAAGTATCAAAACTACTTAAATTAATATGAGTTAAACTTTGACAACTACCAAACATATAATTAAAGCTAAAAACTTTTGACGTATTAAAGCTGCTTAAATCAAGACTTGTTAAACTTATACAGTTTTGAAACATTTGTGAAAAATATGTAGCATTTGAAGTGTCGAAGTTTGATAAATTTAAAGTCTCTAAACTTTCACAATTATAAAACATAGCCCAGTAATTAGTACATCTACTAGTATCTAAATTTGTTAACTCTAAATTTGTTAAATTAGAAAAATCCCTAAATAAAGAATTAGCTGATGAGGCTATAACTCTTCCACGTCCTCCTATAGTAACCTTATAAGTACCATTTCCACTTCCATCATCTTCTAGATAAGCTATGACACTCCTATCTTCTGCTTGTGAGACATCCCAGGAGTAAATTGCTGTATTTGGTATATCAGTATCAGTTTTTATCTCAATGCTGGTGACATCCGCTTTATCATACTCACTTGTCCACCAATCCCTTCCCTTCATGATAGGATCACCTTGTTCACTGACTACTCCGTCCATACTTTTAGCCAACTCTATCTTAGACCATTTTGCTCTTAACGTAACATTTTCTGATGTTATAATAATACTAGGGATTGGTGCAGACATCGCATAAGCATATGACATAGAGCACACAAAAAACATAATGACAAACAAAAAAATAGCCATTAATTCTTTTCTATAATGCAATACCAGTTTTTTTACTCTGTCAACCATACTATCCCCTTATTTTATCTAGCATCAACAATCATAAAGGTGGATACTCTATGATTTTTCTTATTCTTCCTTGTCTTATCTACTTTTTATAAATTTTGACCACTTTTTTGACTAATTAATATTTCAATCATTTATCTAAATAAACAGATTTTAAAAAAATTGTCGTGTAAAAGTATTAATAAGTTATTCTAGATTTTTATTCTAAATATGGTGTGTTTTAGATTGACTAAAAATTTGACTAATTATTTTTAAGATTTCTAATAAAAACAAGTTAAAAACACCTTTAGACAATGAAAAATAATTGTAAAAAAGATAAAAATGTAGTATATTTAGTGTAGAAAAGAATAGAAAAAAAGCATAAAAATGCATCATAGAGTATCTACCTT
>CALVSH010000059.1 GCA_944358945.1 uncultured Bacilli bacterium | reverse complement strand
TTCTATAACTTAATATATTTTTTGAGGAAATACCTGTTTTTAATATTATTTTTTGTAATTCTCCTTTTGTAACAATATAGATATTTTTCTTATCCATTTTTTTAACACTATTTATAATATCATTAGTTGTACCTGAATAAGAAAATAGTATTACTTTATCTATATTTTTATTATTTCTATATAAAACATCTCTTGGATACAATGGATAAGTATTAGATCCATATAATAAATTTATAACCTTAGAAGCAAAATATGCCCCGGCATATGATCCTCCTGTTCCAATAAATAGGTAATTACTATTTTCATTAAAGTCTATATTTTCCATTTTTTTAATTGCATTGGAGTTAACAGCGTTAATAGTTCTTACTTTTAAGTTGTTTATATTTATATTGCAGCGTTTTATTTTTTTTCTTTCCTGATAAATAAAATTATCACAGGTACATTCATTATTTATTTTCTTAATCTTAAATAAGGTGTTAATATGTCCTCTTGCTCCCATTTTAGAAACAACTTTAGAAGTAAGTTTGTTAGAATTTTCATACCATTTTTTAAACAAAGTAGGATCATAATTAAAATTATTTTGTATACAGTCTTTTATTATACTAGAAATAAATGCATCTCCTGCCCCAGTTGAATCTATGACTTTACCTTTAACATTTAATTTAAAATTATATTCTATTCCCTTACTAATAAAAGTTGCGCCATTTTCTCCACGGGTAATAGTCATAAAATCTGGTTTCAAAACATTATATAACGTAATATCATCGTTTAAACCTAGTTTTTTTATTAAATATTTAGATACTCTTTCATTAAAATTAATTATTTCAAATTTAGTACTTAATTTATCTATTATTTCGGTACGAGATAGATTTTCTAACTCAAAATATTGACCTAAATCAATAATTTTTTTATTGTTTGTATTATCAATTATTATTTGGTTTTTATTATTTAAATTATCGAAGATTAAAATATCATCGTCTTTTACATTTCTTAAAATATCATTTGTATCTATTAAACTATCTTCATACCATTTTTTATTATTGCAAAAAGGACATCTTTTTTTGGAAATAAATGTTAATTTATTATCATTGTCAAAATACGATACATGAAAACATCTTGTTTTTACATTAGTTAAAATACTAATATTTTTTACATCGACTTTTAAATCTTCAAGACTTTTCATAGCTATTTTACCTTTTAAATCATCACCACATACACCAAGTACTGCGGTGTTGATATTCATTTTTGCCAAATTAGCAATAATATTATGAGAAGTCATACCGCCATTTATTCCTAGTAGTTTTCCATTTTTATAATAATAATCTACAACTAAATCTCCTATGCTTACTACTCTCACTTTAGCACCATCCTTTTATAATTACCAACTTCACTATCTTTATTATAATCATGATTTTTAAGTAGATATTCTACTATTTTTTTATTTAAATCAATATAACTAATGAGTCTATATCATTAGTTTCCATTATCATTTCTCTAATTATCTTTCCGATTATATACTTTTAAAACATAATTCATAAATATCAATAGATATCCTATGTAGAAAGTATTCTACTAAGGTGATTTTATTTTACTGTTAAATATAAGTTCTTACGTTGTTAGATAAATATAGCTATTTATTATCTTTCATAATATTGTCCTTACTTAGTATTTATAATACTACGTTTGACCTTACGTTGCAAGCAATGAAAAATTATATATCCTGAATTATCTATTTACCATTTTTAAATAGTTTCATACTTTGTAGCATAAGATTAAAGCATTATAAAAGATAGCTTATTCATTCGCTATCTTTTTTAGTTCATTAAATAAAAATTCCTTGGCTTTTTCATCTTGTTCTTCTTGTATTTGTTTTGCTAGAGATTTTAATTTTTGTTTTTTAGTTTTGTCTATATCTAAGTAGTCTAATTGTTCTAGGAATTCTTCTATCATTTCGTTGATAGTCATTTCTTCTTCATCTTCTTTTTCCATCATGTCTCTGATAATTCCTGTTTTTTCTAATTCTTCTTCTGACATATAACTACTCCTTTTTTTCTTAAACCTATTATATCATAATTCTTGTTTTATTGCACCTTTACCATCTTTGCAAGTAATATGAGCTATACTTCCGTTGATTATGGTCATTTTAGGTGGGACATGTCCAATATCGGCATTCATGATGATTGGTAGGTCTTTAAACATTCTTTTTAGAGCTATTTGATAAGTAAAGTCTTCATATGAATTTCTTGGTATCGCTACTCTTCCTACGATTATTCCTTTTATGTATTTAAACCAGTTTGCTTGCCTCATTTGGAATAGAGTTCGATAAAATTCTTCTGCGGATAATTCGAAGATGTCAAAGTACCAAATAATACCATCTTCTTTATACTTTTCAATAAATTGATGTGTGTAGTCGTATGGAGTACCTAGTAAATCTTTTAGGCAATCGATACATCCTCCAATTATTCTTCCTTTTATATCTACGTTGCCATTGATAGTTTCCCAGTATACTTTTTCTGTAAGGTTATAACCATCTTGGTCTAGTTGTTCTTTTTGGTAATAGTCAAAACTATGTTGGTCTACGATGTTACCTGATAGTATTTCTAAATTATTTTTTAGGGATTGGTGAAGTTTTTCTTGATCATAACTTCCTGCATTACAACCATAGATTGTTGCGATATCTAGTTTTGTAGTTGTGATATAGAGAATAGATGTTGGATCTGAATAACCCATTATCCATTTAGGATTTTCTTTTATATGTTGCCAGTTAATATATGGTAGCATTTCTAATAGAAAGTCTCCACCTGTTGCGGATACTATCATATCTACATTATTATTGGTTACTAGTTCATCTAATTCTTGAGCTCTTTCTTGAGGAGTTGTTGATGTTATTCCTTTATTTCTTACACTTTTTGTTTCTATAATGTTATATCCGTAGTTTTTTAATGTTTGTAGTGATTTTTCAAATTCAGGTATTTTATAGCCCACTCCAGCAGAGGGAGCAGTAATTCCTATGGTAGCGTTGTTTTCTAAAAATTTAGGATGGTTCATGCTTTCGCTCCTGTTTTTTTATCTAGAACATTATTAATAATAAATAAGATAATACTTACTACAAACATGATAGCTGCTGTCGTTAGTATTGGAGTCATAGAAACAGTGAATGTTACTTCCGTAGATTCTATTACTAAATTTAAGAATAAGGCAAGACATGCTCCTATTAAGGCAATAAATAATGATGAAATTATTCCAGCAATCCCTACATTTACAATCCATTTGTAGTATGGTTTTTTTAGTAAGGCAATGATAATAATTGATACTACTGAGATAATAGATGCGATGATAATAAATTGATTGGAAGTAATGGTGTTATAACTATCTATCATAGTTTTTGTTTCTGTAGGCATTGTTTGTTTGGCTTCCGCTATTATTTCTTTGTATGCACTATCTAAGTCGTTATTTTCTGTTATTTCTGTAATCGCTTGATCTAGTTGTTCATCAGATAATTCTTCTCCTGTTATCTTTTCGATGGAATCTTTATTTTCTTTCATAATTATTTCTAAGTCTTCTTCCATGTTGATATCTTCAATATTTTCCTTGGATAAGTCCTCAATAATATGTGTACCATATTTATCCATAATTTGGTTTATTTCTTCATTATTTTTTAATTCTTGTTTGATGGTTTCTACATCTTCTGTTGTCAACTGGTCTAGGTTCATTTCTAGGTTGTCTACTACATTATTTACTAATTCTTCTTTCATGTATTGTCCAAGTAGTTCTTCTGTTACAGCTTTTTCGGCAAACATAACAACTGGTATTAAAGTAAAAGTAAATACTAAGACAGTTGTTAGTAGTCCTCTGATAAATGTTTTCATTCTTTCATCTCCTAATCACTTTATTTGTCTATATTATACCATAAGTTCTTAGCTTTGCGTTATCTTGGTATTGAGTGAGAATAGAAGTTGTCAAAGAGGTTTACAAGTCTCTTATAGCTTGCTTTGCTTTTTTGATTGCTTGTTCTAGGAGGTTGTCTATTTCTTTACCGTAGATTGCCTTGGTAGCGTTATAAGCTAACATACATATAGTCATTGGTCCAATTGATCCCGTAGGTGGCGTTATATAGGAAGTTATTTGAGATACTTCGTCAAAATCTATGTCTCCTACTGTTTTTCCTTCTTTATTTTTGTGAACACCTACATCTATTACGATAGCAGCTTCTTTTATATAGTCTTTTTTTATAAATTCTTGTTTATTTAGGGCTACTATTACCATGTCGCAGGTTTTTGTAATTGTTTTTAAATCCTTGGTCTTAGAATGAGTGATGATTGGTGTAGCATTATTTTGTAATAGTAAATTTGCTAGTGGTAGACCGATTCGATTGTTTCTGTTTATTATCGCAACAGTTTTTCCTTCTAGGGAAATGTCATAGGCTTTTAGAAGTGTTATAATTCCCTGAGCAGTGCATGATATTAAAGAATCATTATTTACTGTTAGATTTCCTATCTGATTCGTAGTTAAACCATCAATATCTTTTTTACTATCTATTTTATCCAGTATTTCTCTTTCTGATTTTTGTAAATAACTGGGTAGTGGTAATTGAATCATGATACCTGTTACTTCTTTATCCTTGTTTAAAGTGTCAATCTTTTCTAGAAGGTGTTCTTTAGTAATGTTTTTTAGATTCATATGAGAGAACTTTATATTGGTTTTTTGTGTTATCGTTTTTTCTTTTCTTTTTACATATAGATTACTAGCCAAGTCATCATCGATTGATATATCTACTATCTGGGGAAGTGTCTTTTTCGTAGATAGATATTGTTTTAGTTCTTCATATAAAATATTACTTACTAGTGTTCCATTTAGTTTTTTAGTCATTTTTATCACCTTTTTGCTTGAGAAGTTGTATTTTGATATTCTGTCATTTTAGATAGCACTTTATTTCTTAACTCTTTTTTTACTTCTAGTTCTTGCGTCATTTTTTCAAATATATTAATAGTAGGTTTTGCCTGATGAAGATTTTCTTTATGATAATTCCAGGCAGCTGTTAGACAGTTGTTGTCTAGTTCTTGATCAATTCCTGTTGTTAGATAGGTTTTATCATCTTTTATGGAAAGGTTCTTGGCAATACGTGATATTTCTTCATCAAATTCGTTGTATTCTTCTTCTGTTAGAGACAAGTTATTCGTTGGTATACCATTTTGATTTAAGAATTCTAATTCTTGTTTAGGTAAGGTTCTTAATAACCATCTTTGATGTTTTGAAAAATTTGGAATTGCCTGGTTAATAGCTGTTAATATTTTTAGATTTATAGCATATTCTAGTTCTTTTTCTAAGATTTGGTCATGAGATGATGTATCTCTTTTGGATAATCTTAAATCCTCGGAAATTTGTCTAGCATCTTTAAATATTTGAAAAACTTCTTTTCTGGAGTTAGGATTCATAGGAGTACCATCGTAATTAGTTAAATCGATGATAGTGAATCCTCCCTCTTCTTTATCTTCATAGAAAATATTCTTTGAGACTGGTTCTATTCCCATGTTAATTAATTCTGTTAAGTCTTTAATATATTTTATGTAATGATTGATAGGAACCTTAGCAAAGAATAATAAATTTTTAATGACTTCTTCATTTTTACAGTATTCTTTTATAGCTTTTCCCTTAGCTTTTTCTTGTAATACCCAGGTGTAGTCTTCTGTTTTCTTCATATCTAAGTGGGATGGTGTTCTTACTCCTTGCTTTCTTTTTTGGTTTGCCATTTCAGCAATTAGTTTTTCATCTTCTCTAATACCTGGATATTTTATTAGGACAACATCGTCAAATAGATAAGCTGGTGCTCCTCCTTGACTTTTATTTTCCATATATTTTGATTTTTCTATATATTCCTCAATATTCTTTCTCATATACTTCTTCCCCTTTTTGATGGGCCTATTATATCATATTTTTTGATTTTAAACAATAAAGAGTAAGGAGATTCCTTACTCTGTTATATCTTTTACTATATAGTTTTCCTCTTGGTAATCGATAGTTACTGTTTGATTTGGTTTAATGCTACCTTCAATTATCATTTTAGCAAGCATTGTTTCTAGTGTTCTTGATACTAGACGTTTTAAAGGTCTAGCTCCATAGTTGATATCGTAACCGTCATTAATTAACTCATCTTTAGCATTTTCTGTTAAGTTAATTTTTACGTTGACATCTTTTAGACGTAGTTCAATATCATGGATAATTTTGTCTAGAATTTTTGCGATTGCTTCTTTTGATAATGGATTAAATACAATAATCTCATCGATACGATTAATAAATTCTGGACGAAAATGTTCTCTTACTTCTTTTGTTACTAAGTCGGTATTACCATCTAGAATGTGTTCGCTACCTAAGTTAGAGGTCATGATAATGATAGTGTTTTTGAAGTCTACTGTTCTACCATTTGAGTCGGTTACTCGTCCATCATCTAGAATTTGTAGTAATAAGTTTAATACTTCTGGATGAGCTTTTTCTACTTCATCGAATAGGACAATACTATATGGATTACGTCTTACGGCTTCTGTTAATTGTCCTCCTTCTTCATATCCTACATATCCTGGAGGAGAACCAATTAATCTGGAAACTGAGAATTTTTCCATGTATTCGCTCATATCAATTCTTATCATGTGATGTTCATCATCAAATAGTTCGTAAGCTAAGGTTCTTGCGACTTCTGTTTTACCGACACCCGTTGGTCCTAGGAACATGAATGAGGCAATTGGTCTATTTGGATCTTTGATACCACTTCTTGATTTAATTACGGCATCATTTACTAGTTTTAGTGCCTCATCTTGTCCCATGACACGTTTTTTCATATTGTCTTCTAATTTTAGTAGTTTTTCTTTTTCGCTACTAATTAATTTGGCAACTGGGATATTGGTCCACTTGGCAATAATTTTTGCGATATCATTATCAGTTACTGTATCACTTAGAATTTTATTTTTTTCAGTATTATTTAATTCTTCTAATTCTTTTTCAAGTTTTGGAATGGTACCATGACGAAGAATAGCAGCCTGTTCTAGGTCATATTTATTTTCTGCTTGTTCTAGTTTGAATCTGGCTTCTTCAATCTCTTTTTTCTTCTTCTTGATGTTTTCATTTAAGTTCTTTTCTTTGTTCCAAGCAGCTGTTAGCTCTTCTTCTTTTTGTTTCATTGTAGTCAAATTCTTATCAATATCTTCTCGACGTTTCTTAGAAATTTCATCTTTTTCTTTTTTGATAGCTTGACGTTCAATTTCTAGTCTCATGATTCTGTGTGTTAGGTTATCTAATTCGAATGGCACAGAATCCATTTGTACTCGGATTGTTGCACATGCTTCATCAACTAAGTCAATTGCTTTATCTGGTAAGTAACGATCAGTGATGTATCTATTAGATAATGTTGCGGCTGCGATTAGCGCTTTATCTTGAATCGTTACACCATGATGAATTTCAAAACGTTCTTTTAATCCACGAAGAATAGTAATGGTATCTTCGACATTTGGTTCTTCTACTTTGATTTTTTGGAAACGTCTTTCTAGGGCTCCATCTTTTTCAATATATTGTCTATACTCTTTTAGAGTTGTTGCTCCAATTACATGAATCTCTCCACGAGCTAGCATTGGTTTTAAGATATTAGAAGTGTCCATTGCTCCTTCTGTTCTACCAGTACCTACTATCATGTGAATTTCATCGATGAACATGATAATGTCGCCTTCACTCTTTTTGATTTCGTTTAAAACATTTTTTAGTCTTTCTTCAAATTCACCACGGAATTTGGCACCAGCGACTAGTGATGCCATATCTAACTCCCAGATAGTTTTATCTTTCAAGCTAGCTGGTACATCACCTTTGATAATTCTTAAAGCTAAACCTTCTACAATAGCTGTTTTACCTACACCTGGCTCACCAATTAAAACTGGGTTATTTTTTGTTTTTCTTGATAATACTCTGGTGATACTACTAATTTCTTCATCACGACCAATAACAGGATCAATTTTTCCCTTTTTTGCATCGGCAGTAATATCTCGTCCATACTTTTCAAGAACATTTTCTTCTTGTTGTTCATTATAATTATTATACATATTATCACCCCTTCATTCATTATTATACTCTGTTTTTAGCACTTGTCAAGTTAGAGTGCTAATTTTATTATATTAAAAAATACCCTATTTTATACAATAGGATATTTACTTTTAATATATTTATTCTTTTATTTGTTTCGTTTGATTTTTTAATATTAGGAAGAAAAGAATAATACCTACTCCTAATAATATGTGCCCTATTCCACTGATACCACTAATCATC
>CALVSH010000058.1 GCA_944358945.1 uncultured Bacilli bacterium | reverse complement strand
TTTTTTTGCCTAATTCTTTAATTGAATCATATAAATTATAATCTGCTTCTGGCCACATATCAAAATTAGAAACACTTTTCATATCATCTAATTCAATATCATTAACACTTATTTTTTCGTTATTTTTATATGCTCCATTTCCCTTAATAGCAGAATACAGATTTTCAGTAAATGAATCATAAACAACACCTACTGTTGAAACTCCATTTATTACTAATGCTAAAGAAAAAACTGCAACGGGAATGTGTCTTGCATACATAGCTGTTCCGTCTACAGGGTCACATACCCATACATAATCACTTTTTCCAAATTGTTCTTCTTCACCATCAACGGAATGTGTCGGAAATGTTTCTTTTACTTTTGTTATTAAATATTTATTTATTTCTGTATCTGCTTTTGTAACAATAGTTTGATCAAATTTATAACTTGCTCCATTATCACCTTTAAAATATTTAATCATTATTTCTCCGGCTTTATAAGCAATCTCTTTAGCAAAACTTAAATATTCTTGTTCCATCTTAATCCTCCTTAGTTTTTATAAGAAATATATCTTCAGCGCTCAAACCTTCTTTTATTCTATAATACATCTGTCTTCTAAATCAAACCAAAGAAAATAAGAAGTTATTTATCTGCACCGACTGCATCACTAATATTATTTTTTAGGAATTATATTTCCCACTTCATCAACTTTATAATACGCCCTAAAAAAGATACTTACCGTGATAAATTGATATATAGATGAAGAAACTTGTCCAATTCCTGTACAATATGGAGTTTTAAGTAACGACATTATCATTCTTAAAATCGAAGCGACAATTTTATTTGAGGTTGTTTTAAGTGCAGACCATTCTAGTTGAAGATAACAAGTTTTAATTCTGTATATTGGATAAATAATAAAATTAACTATTTCAAACGAAAAGAAAATCATAGTTATTTTAAAATCTAAATTATAAAAATTATATAATAATCCAAACATCACTAAACTAGTTAAAAATAGTGTTCCTAGAAATTTATAAGCATTATTTCTATGAATTTTATAATTAAATTTATTTTTACTAATATCAATAGTGGCAGCTGTAACCATAGCATCAGCCGTATCCCACTGTGTATCAGTAATAAGCGCAACAAAAGTTAAAGCAATGGCATATTTTTCACCAAATTCCAAAGCATTACTTAAACCAAATAAAAATATCAGAAAAAAGGCAATATTATTAAATAACTCTACCGAATCATATTTAATACATTTTAATATATCTAGTTTTAAGTTAAACTTATTTCTATTTTTTATAATCACATAAATAGTAAATAATGCTAGCGGAATTAAAGTAACACTTACAATAATACTCTGATTTTTTGTTATAAGAGATGTTCCAATTAGTAAAATAAAGTTTAATAAATTAAAGATAATTGAATACTTATTAGCCAATTTATTTTTTTCTTCATAATATAGTTTATCTAATATCATTGCAAACTCTAAACATATATATAAATTTAAAACTGAATATATTGTAAATGTTTTATATGTAACAATATCCATATTCATAAAACTAATATATCTTTCAATATTAAGTATAACAATTAAAAATATGATAGTTGAAACAATACTTCCTATCAGAAGACCAGACATCACAGCATTTTCATTCTTATCTTTTTCCTTGCTTATATTAGCGCCTGTTGAAAATACTGATTTAAGTATATAATATATAAATTGTAGCGGATATGTTAGTGTAAATATATTTATTAAATTCTTATCTACCGTTATTCCAAGTAAAAACCAGGATAAAATAGGAACAAACGATAATAATGATAAATCAAATCCAATTCTAAATAATCTTTTCATTACTTTAACATCCTATTCTGTAAATGAACTAGGATGATATGCAATAATTCCTAATTCTTCCGCTTTTCTTAAAACATCTAATCTGTCATCTACAAGTACCATTTTAGATAATGGTATATTAAAATGTTTTGAACATTCTATAATAACTTCAGGTTTTAGCATTGTAAAGAAAATAAAATATATATTTTCTTTTTTATGCTTGGATAATTTTCTTGTAACCATCTATACTTTTGTTCTATTTCATTATTAGTAGTTACTGTACCCAGTACAAAAATTTTATCACTATCTAAATTGTTAATTATATTTTGCATAGTTTTAAGAGGTCGTGCTGTATAAAACAAATTTCCAAATAGTAAATCTTCTAAAGATTGACAATCAAATTCACTGCATCTACCTCCATATAACATATCCTTATATCTATATTCTGATAAAGTTCCATCAACATCAAAAAATATATATTTATCTTTTAATTTTTCTATCATATTTATTATTCCAAACTTTTAAAATCTACATACATTATACAACAATTATATATTTTATCATCACAAAACTTCCAGGAATGATTAAATAGTTATTTTTCTTTTTTAAATGAACTGATTCCAGTTAGAAATAATATCTTTACTTATACGAAGATTACCTCCACCAATACCTAAATCATGCTTTTGCTTATTTAAACCATGATAATCAGAGCCACCAGAAATTAATAAATTCCTTCTATGAGCAAAATTAACTAAATAATCAGATTGTTCCTTTGTAAAAGTTGTATAAAAGCACTCTACACCATCAAAATCATTTTCCTCATAAATTTTATCTAAAAAATCTTCAGTGTCATTAAACTTATATTGATATGGATGAGCCAAGAACACAATTCCACCTGCCTCATGAACTAAATTTATAATATCCTTTACAGAAGGTTTAAACTCAGCATGATTTATAAACATTTTACTTTTAGAATTAGTTAAACCTTTTCTAAAAAAATCACTATAAGAATTCCAAACATTCTCCGATAATATCTCCCTATTTTCAGGATATTTAACTAACTCATTATACACTTCACGCTCGAAAAATTCTGTTTCAAATTTTTTCCTTCCATCATTGGCACCAAATGACAATCCTAGATCACCTATCTTCTCCATTAATCTATGATAGAGAATATTCGTCCTTTCATTCACTAATTCTTCACTATAAAACTTATTTAAGTATTCTTCTACTTTTACATAATCAAATCCATAACCTAGTACTTCAATCAATCGATTATCATAAGAAGTCGTAAATTCACATCCTACGATAACATCTCCATCATAAATCTCTGATACATTAAATTTTTCCATTTCAAAATAAGCCTTACAAGTATTATGATCAGTAATAGAAATAGTCTCCAAATGAATTTGATTTGCTTTTTTCAATATTTCTTTTACAGAGTCAGTACCATCAGAATAACTGGTATGTATATGTAAATCTATCATCTATTCACCCCATTTAAATAATATTATAAATTAAATTATCTCCGCCATCCTGACCATATTTAAATAAAAGATTTGCTCATCTTCAAAATACACGAACCATGGCATCACAATTTCATCATATTTATTAATACTATATAATTATACCAACTTTTTATTGTAGAAACAAATTCCCTGTATGAAAAAAAGGACAATAGCCAAATATAAACTAATGTCTTTTATCAACCCTACCTATTTTTAAGTCTAATTTAGCACCAGAAATAAGACTGCTTTCACAACATGGAATATAAGAAATTATTAAGCAAAAGTTCAAACTATTAAACCATCAATGTAAATTACTGGAAATACTTTTGATAACATTGTTATCAAATCCAACAGTTAACTGACTCTCCTCATCAAAAACTGCCACAATGTTATCTTTATTCTCACGATAATCTATTTCATTTTCTATTAATAATGCTTTAACCATTAATCTATGGTCAACATCAAAAGTAGAAATTATTTCCATAACTCTTGCAGAAAATTCAACAGAACTAATTTTTCTAAAAATATCCTTAGCAAATTTTTTACAAACATATAAATTGATACATCACCAGAGCCACAGAAATAAGCAACATCTTCAGGTGCAAAAGCTATATAAATCATAGATAAATTATAACCATTGACCGTATCACTCAACGCAATTTTTCCCTTTGTCAATTCTTCTAAATTTAAATCTTGCATTAATTTTCTAGTGCGAATCATCAAATCAACATACTTATCAGGAATAACTCTCTCCAACTCAGAAGAATACCATAAATTATCTGCCTTACTAGTAGTACCAATATATTCTACATCAAAACTCCTATCATCTAGTTTTAAAACTCCCTCTTCTACATTAGTATCCCAACCATTATATTTCCCAATATAATCAATAAACCTATCTTGATATAAAAATGTTTTCCCAATACAAATCGAAAATACATTTTTAAAATTTAATTCCTTAGAATCCAACAAATGAAAAGTCTCTTTTTTTAACATAAATTCACACCCATTCTAATTATTTATACTCAAAGTGATTTTCAATATAGTTTTTAAATTCAGTACACTTACCAGTATCATCTTTTACATTTTCTATTGTTAACATATTTAAGAAATTTTCATCAACGTAAATATAATAAAAAGTATTACTATTAGCGTCAAAATAAGTATTAAATTCAATATCACTATAATACTTTGTCTCTAATTCAACATCCATTTCATATTCATCCAAAAGATATTTTTTAGAAACATCCAAATTATTATCACCATCACCCAAAATATACTCATCATTACTATACATTGCATACTTACAAATGTTATCACTATCCTGGTACTTAAAACTTGCCTCTTTATAATTATATCGTTGATGAGCATAAGTTCTATCATACATTTCACTCATTCCACTACTAATTTCTTCAGGATAATGAACCACTAATTGTTTACCAGTCAAAACTCTAGTACCAAGAGTATTAATACCCATATTAATAACACCAACAGCAAACACCAATATAAAAACCTTTATATCAACTCCACCCTGTTTAATGCATAAATCTTTAAGCTCTTCATAAGACATTCCTTCTTTTAACTTATTATCTATAAAATCATTAATGTCCCTAATATAATTCATTTTAAATAATCTTCCTAAAATAAATTGAACAACCAACAAAATAACAGATATTAAAACCCATAAAAAGTAATTTACCAAAAAAGCATACAACAATACAGAAATAATATTTGCAGCAAGTAAAATATAAGCTAAAGGATAATACTTTCTATAAAACAAATAAGCCCATCCAAAAAAGAAACAACAATAAGAAAATCCACCACTTTTTATCTTCTCATAATTATTCCCAACATAACATCTTACTAATTCTTCCTTATTAAAACCATTATTCATAACACTCAACACTTCTTATGATAAGAGTATATCATAAAGATTTTTCATAATTATAAATTATCAAACAATCAGTCTCAAGTTTACAATTTTAGTCACAAAAAACATTATAAAGTTAATCACTTATAGTGTTTTATGCTGCTTTTCTGATTGTAACCATTTCTCCTCAATTATCTTAATATATTCACTTTTCATAACTTGACCATAATACATATCACAAACAATTTAACTTATTCCTTCTACATCATCAATATCATTTACCTTCATATATTCACAAGCAAATAAATGTCTATCCTTTAATAATTCACAAATATCTTTTTTAAACGCATCATACTCTAAATCCTTACAATAAACTTTAGCATACCCACCCTCTCCAAACTTTTTATTAACAAATTGATAAGCATGTTCTATCATCTGATCTAAATCAAAATCAGCATGATGCTTTAAAGAATAAGAATGCACTCTTTGCAAAGTAGAAGAAACACTAGTATTTCTATCGGCAGAAGAAATAATTTTTCCATAAATACTTCTAGGTTCTCCATCTAAACTAGCTCTATGATCTTCAATCGCTTCTTTTATAATTTTTCTTTTATCATCATTAAAATAATGTTTTATAAACAAATCATCAAAAAACATTTGAGCCGATAACTCCTCATGTCTATCTTTATCAATATGATGTGCTAAATCATGAAAAGCGGCAATGGTATAAACCATATCTAAGTCAACATCTGAAAATTCCTTTGCAAATTTCATACTTCTTCTAATAACATAATTTATATGACGAATACTATGACCAGACTCATTTTTTTCATATAATGGAAAGATATGATTCTCAATATATTCCACCAACTTCTTATCTACACCCTCTACCATAATACCTCCTTAAATCTATAGTATATTATCCAAATTAAACTTCATACTAACAACAATAATCTTAACACTTCTACTAAATTAACTTCATTTTAACACATTCATACTCTAACAACTTTATTTTATCTTTTCTACCAAGAAAACTAGTTTTTCATGACTCAAAGAACCCTCTTCACTCTCACAACAATCATGATAAATTACTCTTAACTTACTATCTTTTAACAATTCAAAAACTTCATCCAAACTATAATAATTAACAAACATTTCCAAATCGTTATTTAACGGTTCTGAAACAACTTCTTCTCCCTTACCCTTTTGTAAAATAATCAACATTTTACCATCATCTTTTAACAAATCATAATACTCTCTCAAAAGACATCTAACTTCATCCTTCGTTAAATGAATAAGTGAATATAACAAACTGATTCCATCATACTTTTGATTAAAAGATACCCTTCTCATATCTATTTTGACAAATGAGATATCTGGATACTTCCTCTTAACTATCTTTAACATTTCATCTGATAAATCAATTCCCACAACACAAAAATCTTTTTCCGACATATAATTTGTTAAGTGACCAATACCACAACCTACATCAAGTATTTTATTACCTTTTAAAGAAGCTAAAAACTTATCAATATATTTAGTATCACTAAAATCGTGATAAAATTCTTTATAATACTTTTCTGCAATCGCATTATAAGTATCAATAACCAAATCACCATTATTCATAAAATCAACACGATTATCCATACTCCATCTCCCATTCTACCTACTAAAGTATAACATAAAAAGATAAATATAAACCACCTATCTCTTACCTAAATTCCACATAACTTCTAACAAAATCATCATAAATCCATTCGGGACCAATATCAAAAATATGAATTAACGCCGCTTGCAATTCACTCTTTGACATTTTCTTTATATGTTTCATAGTTTTCTGATATAATTCTTTCTCATAATTAGCATATTCTATCGATTCTTCTTCCACCTCTTTTAAGAATCTATCAACCTCATCAGGAAAAACAGTAAAATATAGGGCCACCATATGTTTACATACTACTCTCCTACCATCAGCATGAGGACAATCACATTTAGACCTTCTAGGATGCTTAGTATCTAACAATACATGATATACCTTTTCATGACTACCATTTACTTTCCCTTCATATCTAAAATCATCTAACTTTCGATAAGAAACAACTTTTTTCCCCTTATAATAATCTAATCCTCTCCAAATAGAATTTCCACTAGCACAATTAAAAATTCCCACGACACATCACCTCACAACAATAAAATACCAAAAGATTAGTATTTTTTCCATATATGTGTTAAAATAAGAAACTGTCAAAAAAAGGGATCATAATAAAATAAGAACAAATTATTTTTTAAGAAAATACTTCACAGCATTTGCACCCCACTAAAAGCTTTGAACAAAAAACTAAATTAGAAGCATCTATATAAAAAAGAAAGGAAATAAACAATGGACTTAGAAAACTATAAAAACATGCTCTTTAACGAACAAAGAATTTATCTAAAAAGAAACTTTTACAACCCAGAATTCATCACTGAAACAAAAAACAATTTCGCAGACTTTATAAAGAATACTCATATACAAAGTTTCCTTGATTTCATAAATTTTTATGACTTATTACTAAATCAAGAAGCATTTTATCAAGAAATAAATGATAACATTTTAACTATTATGGACATAGAAACACAAAATATTTATCCATGTACTTTATATCGAATATTAAAATCAACAGATAAAGATGAAATTCTCAATAATCCTTTGATTCAAGATAAATTAATAGAATATATACAACAAGCACCATATTTTGAAGAAAACTTTTCAATAATTGAAAAATATATAAAAGAAGATTACCACAAAGAATTATTCTTAAAACAAATAAAAACTCGCAATAAAGAATCTAAATCAGAAGAAGAAATAGAATTTACAAATACCTTCATAGAATGTTTAATAAAAGACCCAATCTATGGAACAGAAAATATTAAATACATAGGAAGTGGTAACTATAAAGATTGTTTTAAATTAAATGATTACATACTACAAGTAGGTTCTATACCTGTAGTTAAAGCAGATAAAAAATCAGAACAAATTATCTCTCCTATACTCTTTATTACTTACAATAACACCCTAATCGCCATGACACCATATTTAGGAAAAGTAACAGAAGAAGAAATGAAAAATTGCTGGTTCAAAGCTAAAGATGAAAACATTTTAATTCTTGATCCTATAGAAGACAATTTTGGAAAACATCTAAAAGACTTTCACCATCCATTTAAAGATATTACCCCCCTAGGAAAACAATTTTTAGGAATTGATAAGTTCTATATAGGAGACTCAAAAAAAGATGATATAAAACTACTAGATATAGACTACTATATCGATGAAAATAATAATTCTACAATCAATCAAGAAT
>CALVSH010000057.1 GCA_944358945.1 uncultured Bacilli bacterium | reverse complement strand
CCCGTCACAGCCTTGGCAAGGCCGTATTCTAACCACTAAACTACATCCGCATGGAGGGGCCTACCGGATTTGAACCGGTGATCAGGGTGTTGCAGACCCACGCCTTACCACTTGGCTAAAGCCCCATATGCACTTATGATTATATCAAAGCTATTACAAAATTTCAACAATATTTTTATCTTTTTTACAATATATGAAAAAAGAAGAATAATTATTCCTCTCTAATAAAGTGATAAATATTTTTTGAATTATATGGAAATTCAGGATTAACTAAAATTGGTTTCAATCCGTAAAAATCCGTATATAAATATAAAGTATCATCAACAATAAAACTAATACCATCGTCATGAACTTGCCATTCTTTAATATCATCAAACTGGCATAACAAAACAGGATGCTCAACGTCTTGAATGACACGATAGATTTTACCATCATTCGTTATAAAATAAGAACTATCTTTATCTTTCTTAATCTCCTTGGTATCATACTTCTTCGTAATTTTTTTATTAAATACAATAGAATTATCTACAGAAACAGAATCAAAAAAATCCTTACTAGCTTCTTGTAACCTAGAATTGGACACTTCATATATTGTTTCTGACTCCTTTACTTTCTTATCTACTGGATCTAAAACATACTGTTTTTTGGCCTTAGGATCAGTAATATATAAAAGACCATCACTAACACCATTAAAATAAGAATCTTGTGAAATATCGACTTCCACAACGCTTTTTCCTCCATCAACTAAATCATAGATAATAAGCTGATAATAATTTAACTCATCCTCTTCATTATCCGTATTAATAGTAACATAATAATTACCAACAACAGTAGACAATCTATTTTCATAATAATCAGAATTTAAAAACTTAACATTTTCTACACCATCACTTTTAACAACATCAATACCTTTATAATTCCAAATAGTAAAAATATAACTTTCTGGAATATAATCATAGTAAATTGATAAATTATCTTCCTTCTCTAAAGTAGCATTTTCTTGATAATATATCTCCTGATAACCATCCTTTTTAGCCTTATCAATAATATAAGAAAAATCTTCATTAGAAGTCTGTTGCAAGTAATAAGAGCTAACTTGTTCTCCCTCTAACAAGCAAGAAACATCATAACTAGACTCCCCTTGATAAATAGGAAAAATACACTCTAAATTATTCTTTTTATAATGTTTAATATCACTGATAATTTGATCTTGTTTTTTAAAATCTTCTTCAATCGCCATCACATAATTCTTCTTTTTATTTTTACTTTGAACCAAGAAAGAATAATAGTTATGACTTCCCTTTTTTTGATACTTTTCAGTAATCGTATAATGTCTTTGGTCATTAGCAATCAAAGAATAAGTAACTTCATGTTCTGTTGTAAAAAAATTAACAAGAAACTGATATATAAAAGCAACAAATGCTAACAAAATTAAAATTGGTAAAATTTTTTTCATCTAATCACTCTACCTTCTAAATTATAGCAAAAAAAAAGAAGGAAAGAAAGCTAGTTTTATCTTCCTAATCCTCCACCATTAACGGCATATTGTTTTTTTTCTTCCATCATATAAGAAGATACTGCACTTTCAATTTCATCTAAGGCATCTTTAGAAATATTAGATAATGCAATAAATTCTTTGACAGTATCAATATAAATTTTTCCCCAAATAATACCACTTGTAACTTTCAAATCATTAAACATATCTGGAGTAATAGAATTTAAAAAGTAACCAATCACAACTCTTTTTCTACCTATTAAAATTCTCTTATCTGTAACGGCAATTACAGCTGATCCCCAAATATTAAAAGGACTATTATTTTTTTGTGCTACAAAGACATATAAAATTTTTTCATCATCATTGATATGCTTATCAACAATAGATGCATTTTGTTTAATTCTCCAAGCAATCGTCATAGGATGACGTCTTTTAAATTCCAAAGCCAATTCATAGGCACTTTTCATATATTACTCTCCTATTCTTTAATAAAACCATTTTCAGTAAAGAAACTTACATAACTATCAGTGTCAACTAATCCACTTACCATATCAACGATTTCTCCATTAGAAACCACAAGCAACAATGGTGTACCAAATCCATCACTGAAAAAGTCATCTGAATTAATTAAGTTATCTGAATCTTCATCATCCATCTCATCTGTATTAATATGATAAATAGTAAGATCATACTGATAAGCAATATGATGTAAAATTGGTTCTGCTATCTGACAATAACCACAGGTTGGTCTAGATAATAAAACAATACTATTTTCATCACCATCATATAAATCAAGATATTCATCAACATCAATATCATCAAAATCCTTTTGTTCATCTTCAGGAACTGCTTCACTTTCTTGTTGTGCCTTAGTTGTCATATCCATAGTATCTGTTTCACTAGATTCATTACTATTAGAACTCTCTGTATAATTATCTCCCTCTTTTGCAGTAACAGCACTAGAAGCAAAATAACACAAAGCACATACTAAAACTACAACAACTGCAACAGCGCAACCAATTATAATTTTCTTCTTTTTATCATTCATAATTAACTCCTCCATTCATTAACAATCATTATAACATACTTTCCCAATAATTATAGCACGACTACAACAATTTTTATATAAAAATAAATTTGTCGAATGAAAAAATATTTTTTATCTCTTAAAAAGCATAAAGTAAATTGAGGATGTGATAACTATCAAAAAGAAAATAGGAATACCAAGAGCACTATTATATTACTATGATAAAGATTTATGGATAGAATTTTTTAAAAAATTAGGACAAGATATCATCATAAGTAGAAAAACAAATAAAAAAATAATTGAAGATGGAACAAAAATAGCTCCCAATGAATCTTGCCTTGCCTTAAAAATATTTCTGGGTCATATTATAGAGCTGAAAGATAAATGTGATTGTATTTTAATACCTAGAATTTTTTCATTAGAAAAACATCATCAGGTATGTACAAACTTCAATGCCTTATACGATTTAGTAAATAATCTATTTGAAATAGATATTCTAAACTACAACATAGATATCTCTACAAAAAATTACCAACTATTAGGTTTTTTAAAATTAGGAGAAAACCTAGGATTCTCCTATATTAAATCTTATAATGCCTATAAATACGCAGAAAAGATTAAGAAAATGAAAAGAAAAAAACAAGAACAAGAGCAAGAAAAACTACTGCAAACTTCTACTAATCAAATCAAAATTTTACTAGCCGGACATCCTTACAACTTATACGATGATTTAATTGGAAAAACAGTAATTGAATTTTTAACTGAAAACAATATAACAATACTCTACAGCAACAGAATAAATCATGCAAAAATTCAAGAAGAATATCCAAAGATTGCTCCTGATATTCATTGGACCCACAACAAAGAAATTGTAGCAAGCACCAAGTATTATGAAGATTACGTAGATGGCATTATCTTAATTTCATCCTTTCCCTGTGGACCAGATTCTTTAATGAATGAACAAATTGCTCACAAAATTAAAAAAGTTCCTATCATAACCTTAATTTTTGAAGATTTAAATAATGAAGTTGGAATCATTACAAGATTAGAAAGTTTTATTGATATTCTAAAAAATCTAAAGGAGGAAAAAAATGACAAAAATAATTAGTTTTCCTCACTTAGGAAACTACCACTACCCTATCAGTAAATTATTAAGAGAATTAACTAAAGAAAAAGTAAAAGCAGCACCACCAATTACCAAAAAAACCTTGGAACTAGGTTCTAAATATGCACCAGATACTGTTTGCATTCCTTTTAAATACAATTTAGGAAACTTCATCGAAAGTCTAAACAACGGTGCAAATATTTTATTTACAGCTGGTGGTGGGTGTAGATATCGCTATTATGCCGAAGTAACAGAAACAATACTAAAAGATTTAGGTTACAACTTTGAATTTTACAAAATCATAAAAAAAGATAAACTTCATATAAAAGAAGCATACAACATATTTAAAGAAATAAATCCCCATCTAACAAAAAGAAAATTTATCCATAGTTTTATATCTTGTTTATTGTTTATTTTCTACATGGATGAAATAGATAAAATAATTAGAAAAAACATAGGGTTTGAACAAAAAGAAGGAACACATGAAAAACTACAAAAGAAAATGTTAAATGATTTTTCTAACACAACATCTATTTTTAAATTAACATATTTATATATCAAATATAAACATCAATTCAAAAAAATAAAAATTAATAAGCCAAGAAATTGTTTAAGAGTTGGAATCATAGGAGAATTATATACCAATATGGAATCATTCGCTAATTATGATTTAGAAAAACTACTTGCAAAAGAAAAAATCGAAATAAAAAGATTTACCAACTTATCTTATTTATTATGGCAAAAAAAACTTAAAGAAAAATACACATTAAGAAAAATAAAAAAATACTGCAAATATAAACTTGGTGCTGATGGAGGAGATAACATCTATCGAACACTTTACTTGGCAAAAAAGAAATATAATGGAATTATCCATATTAAACCATTTGGGTGTACTCCAGAAATTACTGCTATTCCTATTATTCAAAAGATTTGCGAAGAAAAAGAAATACCTATTATCTTCTTTTCATATGATGAAGAATCAGGAACAGAAGGAATAAAAACCAGATTGGAAGCATTTAAAGATTTAATAACAATAAGGAGGGAAAATTACGAAAAAAGCTTATTTAGGAATTGATATTGGTTCTATTTCTACGAAAGGTGTAGTAATAGATGAAGAAAATAATATTATATCATCCATATATTTATGGACAAAAGGAAATCCCATGCAAGCAGTAAAAGAAGTACTAAAACACTTAAAGAAAAATATGCCAAAAAACTATAATATCGTAGGACTTGGAACAACAGGTTCAGCCAGAAAACTGATAGGAACAATTCTAGGAGCCAATATAATAAAAAATGAAATTACAGCACATGCAATTGGAACTTTATCCAAATATCCAGATGTTAAAACAATTATAGAAATTGGTGGACAAGATTCAAAAATCATATTAATAAAAGATAAGGTTGTAATAGATTACGCTATGAATACATTATGTGCAGCTGGTACAGGTTCATTTCTATCATCACAAGCAAAACGTCTAGACATACCGGTAGAAGAATTTGGTCATATTGCTCTAAAAAGTAAAAACCCTACTCCAATCGCCGCAAGATGTACCGTCTTTGCAGAAAGTGATTTAGTACATAAAGCTCAAATGGGACATAAAAAAGAAGATATTGTTGCTGGTCTATGTAAAAGTGTTGCACTAAATTATTTAAACAACGTTGGTAAAGGTAAGAAAATATTATCTCCTATTATTTTTCAAGGTGGTGTTTCCAAAAATATTGGTGTCATAAAAGCCTTTGAAAAAATTCTAGATGAAAAAATAATAACAGATGAAAACGGACATTTGATGGGAGCGTTAGGAGTAGCTATTCTTTCCAAAAAGGAGCCCGAAATAAATTTTAGTTTTAACATCATTGAAGACAAATTTGAAACAACTAGCATAAATTGTTCAGGATGTCCCAACAACTGTGAAATAATATGTGTAAAAAAAGATAACGAATTACTAGATTCCTGGGGAAATCGCTGTGACGTTGGAAATCAATTTATAGAAAAACAAACAAAAAAACATTCCTAAATCAACTAGAAATGTTTTTTATTATCTTAATATTATTTATTCTTCGCCAAATATTCTTCGTAAGGAATTGCCCTATCAACAATTTTACCATCTTCTAATATTTCAATAACACGATTACTAACAGTGCTATTTAACTCATAATCTCTAGAAGTAAATAGTATTTCACCTTTAAAACGTGTCATTCCTTTATTCAAAGAAGTAATACTTTCCAAATCTAAATGGTTAGTAGGCTCATCTAAAATCAAGAAATTAGGTTCTTCTAACATCATTTTAGATAACATACAACGTGCCTTTTCTCCACCAGACAAAACAGATACCTTCTTAAAAACATCTTCACCAGAAAACAACATTCTACCAAGAAAACCACGTAAAACTGTTTCATCCTTTACATCATAATATTGACCTATCCATTCCATAATATTTTTATCAGTATCAAAGTACTCTGTATTATCCTGTGGTAAATATCCAAAACGAATCGTTTTTCCCCACTCTATTGTACCTTCATCATACTCTTCTTTTCCAGCCAAGATATTAAATAAAGTAGTTTTAACAAAGTCATCTTGAGCTAAGATAGTAATTTTATCACCTTTTAAAACAGTAAAAGATACATGATCCAAAATTGTTTTTCCATCAATAATTTTTGTTAAATTTTCAACTTTTAATATCTCTTTACCTGCTTCTTTTTCAATCTTAAAATCAATATATGGATATTTACGTGAAGATGGAACAATTTCATCCAATTGAATTTTATCAAGTAATTTTTTACGAGAAGTTGCCTGTTTTGACTTAGATGCATTAGCACTAAATCTTGCGATAAAAGCTTGCAATTCTTTAATCTTTTCTTCTTTCTTCTTATTTGAATCTTTCATTTGTTTTTGTAATAATTCACTTGATTCATACCAAAAATCATAGTTACCTACATATAATTTAATCTTACCATAATCAATATCCGCAATATGCGTACAAACTTTATTTAAAAAATGTCTATCATGTGAAACAATAATAACCGTATTATCAAAATTAATTAAAAATTCTTCTAACCATTGAATAGCCTCTAAATCCAAACTATTAGTAGGTTCATCTAAAAGTAAAATATCAGGATCACCAAATAATGCTTGTGCAAGTAATACCTTAACTCTTAATTTTACAGGAATCTCCTTCATAGTCATAGAATGATATTTAATATCAACTCCCAAACTATTTAATAAAGTAGCTGCGTCACTCTCAGCATTCCAACCATCTAATTCCATAAATTCTGCTTCTAAATTAGCAAGCTTCATTCCATCCTCTTCAGTAAATTCCGTTTGCATATACATCTCATTTTTCTCAGACATGATTTTGTATAATTTTTCATTACCCATAATAACAACATTCAACACGCTATCATCTTCATATTGATAATGATCCTGTCTTAAGAAAGAAATTCTCTCTCCCTTAGAAACAATAACTTCTCCTGTTGTCGTTTCAACTTCTCCAGATAATACTTTTAAAAAAGTACTTTTACCTGATCCGTTGGCACCAATAAGACCATAACAATTTCCACTAGTAAATTTAATATTTACATCTTCAAATAAGGTTCGCTTTCCAAATTTTAAACTTACGTTATTTACTTGTATCATTTTATCACCCCAAAACTTATTAAATTTTACTATAAATATAAGAAAAAAACAAGATTATAAAAGTTTTCGTTTCACATATTCATGTAAACTATTTTCTTTAATATCATTTTCAATATACTGCAAAAAAGGAATGTTTTGATCCTCAGCATCTCGCTTAATAGAGTACAACCGTGAAAAATCATAATTTTGTAATTGATAATTTGCATATGGATTAAGTACTTGAAAAAACAAAAAATCGTCAATCACTCTTTGATTTCTAGAAAACACTTCTTCTGCAGGTAAAGAAAAGTTTATTTTATATCTTCCTGGATCAATAAAATATAAACCATAATGAAAAGAATGATTGTAAAAAAAATCAGAATTAGTCTTCAAGTCACGAACTAAAACATGTTTATCTCCTAAAGTGCGACAATCCTTAGTCAATAAATGAAAATCATGAAGAATTAAATCAATCGGTAAATTCATATAATGAATAATTCCCAAATCTTCAATATAAGTAGTAGTATACCCCTTAAATCGTCCAAATACAGAATACATCGGCTGATTTGGTAGTAAAATACGTTCAGTCACAATATCCTGTAGATAATGAACATCATTTAAATCTAGTCTAGCAGAACTACAAGAAAAAATATCACAAAAGTAAAAGAAACGATAATATTTATATGCCTCTTCCCCTTTACGATATACTTTTGCCTCTGTTCCCTTTCCTATATAATTCCAAGGCATCAAAAATCTTGGACCATTTCTATTAACGACGAACTTCAAACTATCACTACTTTCCACTAACCATAATACTAATTACTATAAATTTGAAAAATCCATAATACATTGATAAATTTTCTCTATTTGCAAAATTTCATCTTTCTTTTTACCAAGACCTTTTAATAAATTTTCAACTTCAACAACAGCTTTTTTTGTCTTTTTCTTCGCTTGCAATTTTTCTAATTTTTTTTCAACTAAACTAATACTTTCTACATCACTGACAATTTTTTTACTATCAATTTGCATAATCCCTTGTTTTCTAGGTACATGATCAAACTGATAACGAAAATAATCAATTTGTCTAAAAAAAGACGGCCTCTTGTAATTTTCATAAATCATAATAGAATAAACCAAGGTACGCATATCACCTTTAACTTGAATATCTTTACCATATTTTTGTTTCATTTTTGCATATTGAGAAATAATATATTGATTTTTTTCTCCAACTTCTAGTTTCTTTTTAGCAACCGCCTTTGAAAAAGATATCTTTTCTCCCTTGTAAAAGAAATGATATAAAAAAGCAAAAATAAATACCCATAACAAAAATTTTAATTCCTGAGCAGTCAAAAAAACATAATCTACTTGTCTAATAATAAAATAATTTACCAAGTATCCCAGAATAATATTTCCCAAATATAAAGAAATAACCCCATCTTCCTTAGCAAAAAAATCTTTTTCTAATAAATACGTTGTATAAAGCATACGAATTAAAAACTCAAATACCAAAATAATAAAAAGATGATCACAAAAAATCGTAATTTGAAAACAACTCGCAATACCAGCTAAAACTACTAAATATATATTTGAAAACAAAACATATTCTATCTTTGTTAACTCAAATTTTTTTACTACAAAATTAAGAAATAAAAATAATAAAAAAGCAAAAAAAACATAACTAATAAATACTAAAAACTCCATAACAATTCCCCCCTGAATTTTATGGTTATTATACTATGAAAAAGAAGAAAAAACAAATATTATTTTTAAAAATCATCAGAAGAATTTTTATACTGATCTAGTTCCTTCAATCTTCTTTTTATCATAAAAATCAAATCCATAGCTGCAGCAATTTTATACAAAACAAGTAAACTATCCTGCAACTTAGTTCTAAGAGGCATAGAATCTTTAATTTCTTCCGCTTCTTTTTTATAATCAAATTCAGGAATCGGATTTTCATTAATAAAGGCACGAATATAATTTTCAATATCTTTAAGAACATAGACTTTCAAATCATATTCATCCATTTCCATAACACCATAATAACCACCAACTAAATATTTAAATTCATCTTCTAACTTCATGATTTCACCTCATTTTCTATCCATTTTATAATCACCCTAATAACATAATTAATTTCATCATTAGATAATTCTTTGTTCATAGGAATATGATGCCATTTAAAAAGACAACCACGACAACAAGTTGCAGTAGCATGTTGTGCAATAAAAACCGGGTGTCCTCTCATAGGTGTTTGTTTTCCATCATTACTAATATCTCTCATAGCAAGTCTATGAGAAACAAAATCATAAGCATGTTGCCTAATAACATCTAATCCCTTTTCTAAAACGTAATTCTTATCTTTATCACTAAGATGAAAGCGACTACGAAATTTAGATTTTGCTAATCGAAAAAACACTTCATCTATTTCTCTTTCTTGATATTCTTCAAATGTCACACTACTTCACCTCTACGATATCAGCAAATCTACACAATAACAAGTTTTCCAAATCTAAAACCGAAACTTCTACCTGATAACCAATTTTTCCCGCACTAAAAATAATAGTAGAAAACTCTTTTGCACTTTGATCAATAACAACTGGAAATTGTTTTTTCATCCCAATCGGTGAACAACCTCCATGTACATATCCAGTCAAAGGCAATAACTCCTTCGATGGCAACATAGAAATGGCTTTCTCCCCCACACTTTTAGCAGCTTTTTTTAAATTCAACTCCTCATTAACCGGAATCATAAATACATAATTTCTTTTTGATTTAGAAACAGTTACCAAGGTTTTAAAAACCTGACCAAAATTTTGTTTTAATGCACTTGCTACTTCCACTCCACTAATGGCACTTGTATCTCCATAATAATAAGATTGATATTTTATTCTTTTTTGATCTAAAATTCGCATCACATTAGTTTTATCCATAAAACTCCTCCATCAAAATTATAACAGAACAATAGAATTAAGTGAACTCAAATTCTCCTACTTCAACTTACTTCATTTTTGTTTAATGTACATAAAAATCAATACAAATCCACCTCTTTTCTTTTAAAATAGCCACTAAAAAAAGTGCATTCAAATATCACAATAAATATTATTACTACAATTAATATATAATACATTTGTTCGTTTATCAAAAATTATAAATAAAAAAAGTAGATTATAAAAACCTACTATTACGAAACCATCTGTTCTGAAACAGAATCTATAACATATTGTTTAGTGTCATCAAAGGACATTTGAAAACTAATGGAAAGTTCTTGATATAGTCTTTTTTCCGCTTTTTGAAAATAAGAATCGTCTTTTTGACCAATTTTCTTATTTTGACTTAATCTCTCTTGATTTCTAAGATACGTCGTTTTTATGACCTTTACCAAATTTTCTAAACTTCCCTCTTGTAATAATTTTTTATACTCATATTCAATATCATTTTCATTAGTTTCAATCACTTCAATACTTAGGATTACGGCAATCAACTTCTCTCCTTCTTCCTTTGAAATAACATAACGCATATCAGAAGAATGCTCAACTGGAACATTAATAGTCAAAGAATCATCATCAATAGGATGCATAATATAATAATCATGATCAAAAAAATAATTCTTCTTAATTTCTTTTATCTTGCAAACATCCTTCTTATATACAACCACATCTCCTACATTATACATTTTCCCCTCCTAAAAAAAATAGTAGCTATCAACTGGACTTACACCAATAAATAGCTACTCGTTGTAATTAAATTATACCATTATTTTAAATTTTTCATAAGTGTTTTCTAAAAATTTAACAAATCCACAAATCTTAAGTTTTATAATCAATATATCAATTTCATTTCTATTAGAACATCATAAACATACAATAAACACAATTTATTAAACAATTTATGACTTAAAATTAAAAATTAGGCATTTGCTATATATATTTATCATACTTTTGCTTATATTATAATGAAAGGAATGAAGTAATATGTACGGAATGTATCCTTATCCATATTATAATTATGGAAATAACGACGGATTTGGTTCAGGCTGGATCTGGGCAATTCTTATCGTTATTATAATTATTTTCTTCATCTGGGGAGGAAATAATTATAACTGCTGCCACAACGGTAATGGTTGCAGATAAAAAGCACAAAATGTGCTTTTTTTTTACAAAAAAACATTGCAATTGCAATGTCAAAATTCAATATGGTAGAACATAGATAATCTATAAAAAGAAAAAGAAAGAAAAAAATCAGATAAAAAGCAGGTAAAAATATAAAAACCGTTGATAAACAACGGTAATAATCAATATGGTGGAGCATAGCGGGATCGAACCGCTGACCTCCACGGTGCAAACGTGGCGCTCTCCCAGCTGAGCTAATGCCCCATATTTATCATCTCTTTCTCAAGTCGACAAATTGATTATAGCAAGCCAGTTCTTAATTGTCAACATTTTTTGTATTTTTTTTCTAAATATTCTCTCTCAACATAATAATGGTTACCTACTTTTATTAAATGACGACGACTTCTTTGAAACTCATCAAAAGAATATATAATTTTACTCTTTCGAAAATAATAATGCGTCAAGTATCTTTCCAATAAAAATTTTTCATAATAATATGGTATCTGTTTTACCTCAACAGTCAGCTTAACAAACAAAAAAACACACAAAAACAAAACATTAAAAGAAAAAGAAATAAAATAATAATATAAAAATAAGAATAATAATAAATAACTAAATAAAAATGTAAAATAAAACGATTTTTTATAAGAAAAAAAATGATGAAACAACAAACAAAGTAACTTTCCTCCATCTAAAGGATAAACAGGAAGCATATTAAAAAATAATATTCCAAAATGATACGATGAAATAAGTACTTCCTTATCAGGGAAAAGAACAAGTAAAAAATAACAAGCAATAAATTGAAATAATGGACCAAGTAATAAAATTAAAAACTCTTTGACTAAGGAAATATTAAAAGAAGTAGAAAATTTAGAAATACCACCAAGTGGATATATCAAAATTTTTTCCACCCTAGCACCACAAATCCATGCCATCAAAAAATGACCTAATTCATGAACAACAATTAAAAATGTAATCACAAAAAAAGAAAAAAAAGAAGCAGTCATAACAGCAAAAAAAGCAACTAAATAAAATAATGGATGAATCTCTAAATAATTAAATATAGTCTTTATAATTTAAATACTTCCCATCTTTTTGAAAAACCAAGTATAGTTTTTTATCTTGTACTTCTCCAAGTAAGCTTCCTTTTTCCACATAATCGTATAACTCAACTCCATCAGTAGTAATATTAGAATAATATACATCAACACCATCTACTTGTTCAATAACAACTGTATTGCCATAGCCCTCCTTTTCACCTAAAAAAATAACAATACCATTTTCTAACACAGGAACCATATAATTTTCACTAACTTCTAACTTCACACCATCTAAATAAGTATTTGCATTTTTATAAGATAAAGTTTCTTGAAAAACAGATTGTTCCTCTAAAGCTAATTGATCAACAGATAAAATATCACCAAAATACTTTTGATATAAATTCTTTATTTTAGTAAATTTAAAATTTTTATTATAAACTTCCTCCAAAATTACATTTTTAATATTATAATCACTTTTAACAGCAATCATACCAACTAGAAAAATAATAACTGTAAGTAATAGTCTTGTACAAAAATTGTGAACACTTTTCTTTAGCACTAATTTTTTTACTGTTTTCTTTGTATTCATATCCTAGTCTCCTCTATTTAAGAATATGAAAAAAGAAAAGTAAATATGCTACTTTTCTAATTATTAATAGAAACTCTTTTATATCTTTCTGGCAATAACCAAATAATAAAATAAAGAATTTCACCATAACAAAGATTTAATAATAAACTATGAGATATTTTATAAAGCAAACGATAAAAAGTCATAGGAACAAGCTGAAATGCAAGAATAACAATCGCATTCATACATTCATAGCCAGCAATAACAACAACAATAAATAGAATTAAACTAAGCCAAGAAGGACGAATATAACGATATAAAAACATTAACATTAACCCAACAGCTAAAAATAATACAGCATTATAAAATAATAAATTAGTATACATAAAGTCATAAACAAGTCCTACCAAAAAACAAGTAATAAAAAAATATTTTAACTTTTTAGTAAAAAAAGGATATATAATTACTAAAGATACAATAGTAAACATTGGTGTAAAAAGTGATAAATCACCAACCATATAAGGTAAAAAGTTAGAAAGTATTCCATCTAACAAAAAAGAAACAACTAAAATAATAACTGATATCATCATATTACTCTTTCTCCTTTAAAACTGTAACATAATGAATATTATTAAAGTCTTGTGACGTTTTTATATACAAAGTTTTACTTAAATCATATTTATCACTTTTTATATCTTGAACAACACCAACATATATACCACCTGGAAACATACCGCCAAGTCCACTTGTAATAATAGTATCACCCTGTTTAACTGTACTCATTTTATCAACACCAGTAACCATAACACATTCTGTATCTGAATCATAACCATTCAAAATTGCATAGCTATCACCATTACCTGTCTGAATAGTAACACTAACCTTATAGTTAACATCATCAGAAGTAATTAACTTTATTTCACTAGAATTACGATATACTCTAGAAATCTTACCAACTAAACCATCTTTTGTAACAACAGCCATATCTTCTTTAATTCCATCCTTTGAACCCTTATCAATCATAATCTGATTAAACCAATAACTCTTGTTTCTAGATAAAATAGTAGCATTAATCGGCGTATATTCAGTCAAAGTACGATTCAACTCTAAAACATCCTTTAATTCTTGAATTTCTTCTTCTAAAGAAGTATTTACATTCTTTTGAATAAGATAACTTTCTGTTTGGTCAACATCTTTCTCACCATTCAAAGCCGTAAAAGGATACATAACTATTTTATCAATAGTCATTACAATATCTTTTACAATACCTTCTCCAAAGAAATTTGAACGACTCATATGAACAGATATAGCAAGTGCCAAAAAAACAACTACAATAGAAACTGTTACAACTATTTTTACATTTAAACGTTTTCTTCTTTTATTCTTGTACATAACATCATCCCATTCCAACTTATTATAATATAAATAAATTTTAGCTGCAACTATAGATTTAAAATATTATGATGTTCGTAAAAACTATAATAAGAATCCTCACCTACGATAATATGATCACGAATAGGAATTCCTTGAATATATCCAGTTTTTACCAAATGATCTGTCAATAACACATCCTCCTTACTAGGCGTAACACAATTAGATGGATGATTATGAATACAAACAATACTAGATGCACTCAACCGATACGCTTCCTTAAAAACTTCTCTTGGATGTACTATACTATGATTTATTGTTCCCATAAATAATAACTTCCTTTCTAATAATTCTTGTTTATTATTAAAATAATAACAATAAAAGTATTCTTGTTTTAGATTAGTAACATAATATCTAACATCTTTCCATATTTCTTCTGCATTACATAATCGTACCAACTCACTCTTATGACGTAAGAAAATTCTTCTACCGAATTCTATTGCCGCTAAAATTTCCAATGCTTTTACTTTTCCAACACCTTTAATAGACATAAAATCATAAAAACTACAATCCTGAATCTTAGATAAGGGATACTGCTTTAAAATATCCAATGCTAAATCATAAACATTCTTATCTTGATATCCATTTCTAAGTAAAATCGCAAGCAATTGTGAATCAGATAACGAACTCGCACCATATTGAATTAATCTTTCTCTTGGTCTTTCATTTTCTGGAAGTTCCTTCATTTTATACATAATATAAATCACCTCATTTATATTATTAGAAAAAACCACTACATTTCCGTACCAAAAATTTGTTCATAATTTGCTAAAACAACTTCTTCAACAGTTAATATATCATCAGGTACATCTGACTCTTCTACTAATAAATCAAACTGACTAACATTACTAGAAAATTCCTCATTATCTAATGAAACTGTTTTTATATAGATCTTATACCCCAAATCCTCGTATATCTTTTTAATCTTATTAGCATTATCTTCACTCATAGTAATACCAACATAAACATAATATTTATCATCTTCTAAAACAGTTAATTTAGTTGCTAAATCCCCAACATTCTCTTGCATAATATCCTTAGAAGAATAAATACCTTCTTGTAAAAAATAAAACGTTTGATTCTCTTGAAACACAGAAATACTATTTGGAGCCTTCTCATATAAATAATTACCACAAATAGATCCCAATACAACAAAAACCACAGCTAATAACATTGTCTTTTTCATTTTTTCATCACCAAATAAAAGATATCAAATATTTTTTAAATTTTTTGTCGAAAAAAAAGGACATTTCTATTTTTTACAATAAAATGTCACTTTTATATATTATAATTGAGATTCCAAAGATAATAACTTTTCTTTTTCCTCTTTTAGTTTTTGACGATCCATATCTACAATATTCTTTGGAGCTTTATTTACATAATTCTCATTAGATAAAAGCTTTTCACGTCTTTCAATAGAAGACTTTAATTTTTTAATTTCTTCTTGCAACTGTTCTTTATTAACTTCATTTTCAAAATAATAAGTAATTTGAACTAAAGATGATTGGTAAGAAATTGTCTGATAATTAGTAATATCATCTTTATCAGTTAATAAATTATCATCAGTAATCTTTAATTGAGAACGATAAATATACTCTAAATCTGCATTAGTTTCTAATTGAACTTTAACATCCTTTTTAACACCATTTGTAACTTTTAAATTACGGATTTCTGTTAAATCAGAAATTGCTTTTTCTACATTTTCATAATTGTTTTCAAAAACCTCTTCTGAATTATAAACTGGATAAGAACTAATCATAATAGATTCGTCTGTCTTAACTGGTAACATAGAATAAATCTCTTCTGTAACATAAGGCATAAAT
This sequence comes from uncultured Bacilli bacterium, assembly GCA_944358945.1. Lineage (GTDB taxonomy): Bacteria > Bacillota_I > Bacilli_A > RF39 > UBA660 > Faecimonas. The sequence goes on along the minus strand of CALVSH010000057.1, from coordinate 500 downwards.
GGATGTAATAATTTTAAAATTGTTGTAAGAACATCTAATAGAACACTCTTAGTAGTATCATTCATCAAAGCCTTACTAAGTTCAATATAATTATCACAAAAATCTTCCCAAATAAATTGATACAAAGTATTACCTACATTATGGAAATCATAACTATCCATATTTTTAGTAACTTCTAAAATCAACTTATTCTTTGCTGTTAATATCCATTTATCTGCTTCACTCAAGTTATCAAAAGTAATTTTTTCTTTTGTTAAATCATCAATATTCATTAAAACATAACGAGATGCATTCCACAATTTATTAATAAAGTTCCAAGTAGATTTTACTTTTTCTTCATCATAACGTAAATCCGTTCCAGGAGCAGTATTCGTGGTTAAAAAGAAACGTAGGCTATCAGCACCATACTTGTCGATAACATCCATTGGATCAACACCGTTACCCAAAGACTTACTCATCTTACGACCTTCTTTATCACGAATAAGTCCATGAATAAGACA
>CALVSH010000056.1 GCA_944358945.1 uncultured Bacilli bacterium | reverse complement strand
TATGTATATAAAAACTCTTGACTAGCAAGAGCTAATTTCCTTGGCTGCCCTGGATAGATTCGAACTAACGCATCGTGCGGTCAGAGCGCACTGCCTTACCACTTGGCTACAGGGCAAGATTGATTTGACATAATTCATTTTACAACAAAACTCTAAAAAAAGGAAGTGGTTATCTTCCTTTTTTGATTGAATTTGTATTTACTTCTTGTTTTTCCTGTAATCTGTTATCAGAAAATACTTTTAATTCTTGGTTGTTAGCTGTTAGTGCACTTACAATAGAAGCATGCATAAATTGTTTGCTGTCTTGTTCTGTAATATTAGAAAAATTTAGTTCATAGTCAAAACCTAAAAGATTATTTATACACTCTACACATTCCCTTAAGTATTCTCTCGCTATTCTTCCATTGCCTTCTCTAAAGGGATGTATGATATTTAATTCGCCATAGAAATCGGCAAGCCATGTAGTAAAATCATCTTTTGTACTTATAGTTGGTATTTTACCTTTAAAACTAGCTATTGTATCAGTTAAATAACTATAGATATATTCTGGTCTACAAAATGGTGTATTTCCTTTTGATATATTTTCATTTCTGGTTTCTCCAGCAAAACTATAAATTGGTCCAAATACTTCTTTATGTATATTTAGATAATATTTTGTTGTTAGTAGGGTGTTTATTTTGGGAGTATTTTTTAATTGAAGTGTTGCGAGCATTAACGTAGTTATCCTTCTTTCTGCAATATCTAATTCTTCTTGTGTTTTAATATCAAAATTATTTATTAAAATGGTAGTACCTGGATAACAGTATCTTGATTGGGTACTTAATGCCTCATCTACTCTTCCTTTTCGTTTCATTATTCTTTACTCCTTCTTCTTTAGTAATAGTAGTGTCTTCTAATAATTTATTTATAGAATCAACAGTTATAGGTCCATTATTTTCCATTATGAGTTTCATTATTGAGTGAATTTCATCATATGTCATTTCTTGTCCTTCTATTTTTGTATTTCCTGCGGCATCACTTACTGCTTTTGCGATTTTTTCTTCTGACATATTATCACCATCCTTAGTTTTTTTATTTTCTTTCCTTTATTATATCATCTTTTTCTATATTTCCTATTAAAAGAGAAGATTTCGGATTATGCTTTACTTTATTTTTTAATACTGTTTTTTCATCATAGTTTGCGTAACAATATTTACAAAAATGGCTACATGTATTATAAACACCAATATCTACCATTTCTACGCAATTACATTTTCCAACTTGTCTGGCTTTCCATTTTTTAAACTTTTCTTTACCTGTTAATTTTTTAGCTAATTCTAGACCTAGACAATCGGCTTTTATGAAACCATATTCTACTAGATTTTCTTCTTCAAAGCAAGTTTGGACTGTCATATGATGGGATTTCGCAATTTTTGAGAAGTTTTTGCCAATTTGTTCATAATCTTTTTTTGTTAGGGTCTTGGGATTTAAGATGTTGATATTTTTTCTAACGTTTTTATAATCATCTAAAAAGGAGATGATAATGTGTTCTATATAGCCTTCTAAGGAGTTAGTGAGCCTTTCAAACATTTTAATTTGGTAGTCTATTGTATACTTATCATTTATAAATATAGGATCATATCTTAGGTAGGTGTATTCTTTACCAATTATTTTTGATACTTCTTTAATCGATTCAATTATTTCTTTTTTACTTGGTAGATTAGGCTCTATATCTTTTAGATAAGGAGTTAGGGTTATATGAAATAGAATTGGTTTTTCTATTTTGTCTAAGTATTTTATTATTGGTTTAGGGTTCTTGGTACAAAACATAATAGCATCTACTTTGTCCATTGTAATTCTACTTATTAGTTTGGGATTAAAGGGATTTCTTACATCAATAACCCCTTCTTTTAATCTATTTATGAACCATGGTGTATAAAATGCCACAATATCTGTTCTACCACTTACATTTAAAATCATAAAATCACCTGCTGTAATTATTGTATCATGTTAGACTAATTCTAGAGCATCTTTTTTATACCATCCCATTGGAACTGTTGTGGAGACTAAGTATGGGTATTTGGCATCTGGTATGATTCTTGTGATTTTTCCTATGATACCACTCTTGGCGGTATTACTAGTTCCATCTGATGAGGCATTTCCTTGTTTTGTAGTTTTTACCTTGGTACCAATTGTGAACTTGTTTGTTTGTGAAGATAATATTAAATCATTAGAAAGCCATCCTGTTCCTCGATTGATTAGATAAGGTGCTGGTCTATTTTCGATTACTCTTGTGATGGTACCACTGTGAATTTGAGAAGTTACTTTTCCTGTTGCATAGCTACTTTTATATAGATAATTAAATGATACAACGTCTCCTACTTCGTATTTTTCTTTACTTGGTGTAGGACTTGGTGTTATTTCTTCTCCGCTTGGATTTGCGTATTTTTTCCAGGTGGATTCTGTTCCATAAAAATAGTCTAGATCTAAGTTTTTAGAATATCCATTAATATAACCTTTGGATGTGTATTGCCATAAAATATAAAAAGGCCAATATTTGGTAGTTGGTGGTGTAGATGGTGCACCAGTATTTGCTCCATAACTGGCAATCCAAAGTCCAAAGTTACCATTTACTACACGAGACCAATCATAGGTATTGGCAGGAGCAGCTGACATATAAATAATTGGTCTTACTCCTGTTTTTTCATAAACAGTCTTTAAAAAATTATAGGCCCAGGTAGTATCATCAATACTTCCAGGTACTTCCCAATCTAAAACTAATATAGCCTTTTTTATATAGTCTTTTACTTTTGATAAAAACCATGTCGCTTCATCGCCAGGAGAGTTAGATAAATCTGGTCTTGCATAATGATAAAGACCAATTAACTTGTTAGAGTTTAAGGCTTGTTTCATGTATTCTTGGTAATTAGGATCTGAATACCCTACTCCTTCGGTTGCTTTTGCTATTACGAAATCTACATCTAATACATCAATATTAATACCTGCTTGATATCTCGATATATCAATTCCTTTTAACACTTTCTCACCTCCTATCATATTATATAAAGATGAAAAAAAAGAAGTCATATCAGGTACCTATGATTTCTTTTTATTACCTACTAAATTGTGGCTTTCGTCTATTAATTTATATAATTTATTTAAATTGATATGTTTTGTTAATATTACGGTATACCAGTATTTTTTATTCATATGATATGCTTTAAAATATTCTTTATTATCTATTAGGTCTAAAACTTTTTCTTCTGTATTCTTTAAATTTATAATTGATACTTTACCAAGTTTTTCTATTCCTAAAGTTTTATATGGTATTTCCATGATTATTCCATACCATTTATTATCTTCATTTTTTAAAGTACAAGAAATAGGATCATTTTCCCAGAGATATGCTGGCTTTGTATGATATTTTTTATATACATAGTCTAATATCTTTTCTCTAATACTAATTGTCTCAAAACAGTGTTTTACAATTTCTTTCCAAATACTTTCTACTTCTTCTTTAATTTTTGTTACATATTCTCCAGTTTGTTCTTCTATATAAAATGGTAAATATTCTTCTTCTAGTTCTTTATCATATACTTTTACTCTAGCTTTTTTATCTGTTAGGTAGAATGTTACTTCAAAGTTTTTATCTTTTAGCGGATATGTTTTTTGATAAGTTGTTTTTTCTTTTTTAAATCCTTCCTTTAATAACTTTTCTGGGTTTATTTCATGTGTATCATATACTTTTTCTAATTCCATTATACAAGTTCCTTTTTATTATAGTGTATTATTGTTATACAAAAAAGTAGTATTGATAGTATTAGAGAAATTCCTAACATAGCAGGGTTTATTGTTGTATTTTTAATTACATTGCGAATATCAGCTAGTGTAAATACTGATATATATTTTAAAAATTCTGTTTCTTCAGCAATCGTTGAAAGCATATATAATATATAACTGCCAAAGACGATTCCTAGAGTCATTCCTAACATCTTTTTGGATTTGTGAGTAAATGTTGAAATAAGCATACATAAAAAGTAGATTACAATAGATGGTAATACTGGAGTAATACTTAGTAATAGAAACTGTTTTTGATTAAAATCTCCACTTAATGATAAGGCAATATAGTTAAATATTCCTATACCAAGAATTAAACTGATTATGTAGATAAGACCTACTAATGTCTTGGTTAGTACAATTTTTGTTCTAGTAATGGGTAGAGATGTTAGATATTCAATTGTTTTATCATTTTCTTCTTTTAATATGATATTAGAACCTACAATTCCAGCATAACAAGAAGTCAGTAGAAGAATAAATACAAAGCCTTCACTTTTTAGCCAACCAAATGCACTATCTAGAGAGGAAATATCCATATTGAAAGCTGCTAGTATTTCTTCTGGAAAAATCTTTAGCATTTCGTCCATCATTTTAATATTTTCACTACTGGCAATGGATGGATATATCAGGAATACTACAGAAAAAATACCAATGATTAATAAAAACCATATCAAAAAACTTTTAAAATTTACTTTTAATTCTCTTTTTAACACGCTATCACCTACTTATAATAATGTAAGAAAACTTCTTCTAGTGTTGCTTTTTCTATGAATAGTTTTTCTATTTTATATTTTCCTAATATTTTTATTAGACTGTTAATCTCTAAGGTGTTTTTTATTTTTATCATATCCTTGGTTTTCTCTAATGGAGTTATTTTTAATTCTTTTTCCAGTTTATCTATTTCTTTTGAAATGATTGTTACAAAAGTTAATTCTTTGTCTTTTAATTCTTCTATTTTTTCTATTTTTAGAAGATGTCCATCTTTTATAATTCCTACTCTATCACAGATTTTTGAAACTTCATTTAAAATATGAGTTGAATAAAATATTGTGGTACCTTTTTCTTGTTCTTCTTTTAGTAATTTATAAAATTCTTCTTGCATTACAGGGTCTAAGCCACTGGTTGCTTCGTCTAAAATGAGTAGTTTGGGGCTGTGCATAAAAGCTAGAATGATTCCTACTTTTTTTAGATTTCCAAGTGATAATTCTTCTATCTTCTTGGTTTCATCTACATTTAGGCGTTTTACTAGTTCACATCTTTTATCATGAGGTTTTGGATGATAAAATGTCTCATGATAATCTAGTAGTTCTTTTACTGTCATGTCATCATATAGATGTATTTCACTGGGAAGATACCCTATTTTTTGTTTTTGATTGATATTATCTTTTTCTAATCTTTGCCCTTCAAAATAAACCTCTCCTGCTGTTTTATTAATCAGATTCATAATAGAACGAATCGTAGTTGATTTACCTGCTCCATTAGGTCCTATAAAACCAAATATTTCACCTTTATTTAATTCTAATGATAAGTTTTTCACTCCTAAAGTTTTTCCATAATATTTTGTTAAGTTTTTTATTTCTAATATTTTTTTCATAGCTACTCCTTTAGATATCTTATCTGTTTTGATTATATCATAATCTATACAATATTTCAGTTAATTATGTTACAATGAGGATGGTGAGATTATGAAAGAGATTAAAAAATTATGGAAAGATTATAAATTTGTAATAATTGTTTCTATCCTTGTAGGTTTTGTTGTTCATCTACCTTTGTTTACTAAAAATATTTTAACGGGAGATGTATTACTAAATACTGGTTATTATTCTGGTTATGCCTGGGAGGTTTCTTTAGGAAGGTTTGGACTTTATTTTTTAGGGGTTTTGAAAGGATTCATGATTATTCCCCATTTAGAAATTATTCTTGGAATAGTTTTATTAATTTTAAGTATGATCTTAATTTTTGAATTGCTAGATATTAAGAAGAAATGGATACAGATATTATGTTGTTTGCTTGGTGTTGTTTTTCCAGTTTGTTCTTGTACGTTTTTATTTCATTATTGTAGTTTTTCGTACATGCTAGCTTTCTTTTTTAGTGTCGCAGCTATTTATTTATTCGTACGTAGTAAAAACGTAATATTTCAGTATCTTGTGCCAGTAATTTTAGTAATTGCATCCTTAAGTTTTTATCAAGCTTACCTTGGTGTTTCTGTTAGTTTATTGTTATGTTATTACTTGGTACAAATCAGTAAGAAAAAAGATAGTTTTAAAAAAGTTTTAACTGGTCTTGTTATGATTTTTGTGGGGGTTATTTTCTATTATCTATTGATGAAGTTATCTTTAGTAGTTTTTGATGTAGAGTTAAGTAGTTATAAAAATGCTAATCAAGTTGGTCTTGGAATTTTGTTAAAGTTACCTAGTCAGATTATTCAAAGTTACAAGAGTTTTTATCAATTCTATTTTACAGATGTTATTGTCAATAATAAAAATGTAGGACTAACTATTTGGTATTTAGGATTTTTCTTGGTGTTATTGGTGGTAAGTTTTGTTTTTCTTGTTAAGAAGAAGCTTCCTTGGTATAAAATCTTGTTGTTTTACGGAATGTTAGTACTTCTTCCGATTAGTTTAAATATGGTATTTCTTGTCGTTGGTGGCGATATTCAAATCTTACAGTGTGCTAGTTATTTGTTACTATTCTTTTTACTGGCTTATTTTATGCAAGATGGTAAGATTTATCCTGTTGTTTTAGCGGTTTTATTTATTGGTATTATTCGTTGCTATATGATTCAAGATTATGCTACTTATTATACCTTGGATGTTACTTATCAAAAGACTTATTTAATGGCAAGTGATATCAGAGAGGATTTAAATCAGTATTCTCCTTCAAAAGTAGTGATGATTGCAGGAAATATTTCAGAGAATGAATATTATCAAAAAGAAAGTACTACAGAACTTGGTAAGATGCAAGAGTTAACCTATGGTTATGTTTCTTTATATCCTTTGTTCTGGGAAGAATATACCAATATGAAGAATGGTTGGAGGAGATTTTTTGAAGAATATTTAGGTTATCCTATTACTTTTGTTGATTATGATAAATATCAAAAAATATTAGAAAGTCATGAATATCAGAAAATGAAATGTTATCCAAATAAGGATGGTATGAAAGAAATTGATGGTGTTGTGGTAGTTAAACTTGCAAATTAAAAACTGAAGCGATTCAGTTTTTTTTACATTAAATTTCTTTTGATTAGTTCTGGTATTACATATTCTCCTAGAATACTTCCTACTTTAATTCCTTTTTCTTGATAATTTCTATCTACCCAGATTGCTTCTTTTATTTCATTTTGACATTTTATTTCGCCTTCTACTTCTGTTAAATAGGTAATTACTTGAATTGGTTTATTAGAAAATACGGCAATATCCTGATAGGTACCTATATAATCCATTTTTACTAAGTCGACTGCTAGTTCTTCTAGGAGTTCTCTTTTTAACGTTTCATAATCTGTTTCCTTACCTTCTCTTTTTCCTCCAGGAATAATACATTCACTTCGGTTATTGTTTTTTCTTTGTACTAAAATCTTTTTATCTTTTAGGATAATTCCTCCTACTTTATCAATCATTGTTTTCTCCTTACTCAAATTTTATTTTATTAGCTTCTTCTTTTTGTAGAATTTTAGATAGGACCCAGTTATTTTTTGTTCTTGTAAATTCCCAAAATTCTATAAAGGAAGTGTTTCTTGTTGTCCCTTCTACTATTTCTTTTGTTTCAGTATTTATTGTATAGTCAACCATTCTTCCTTTTATATAAAACCAAATTAAATCTTTAGAATCGTCTTCATCATCATGGATGGAGATTGGTTTTACATTTAATAATTTAATCTTTTTTAAGATATTTTTACGTTTTTTTACTTCCATCCATTCTAGTTTTGACTGAAAGTTTTCGTATAACTGTTTAGTCATATACTTCTTGGCATTTCTCATATCACCTTCAGACCATGACTCTTGAATGCTGTAATAGGCATCAATTACTTGTCTTTCTACATTTTTATAATTCCAAGTAATATCTTTATTATCTAGCAAGCGCATATATCGTTTACTGTTAAAGGAAGAACGTAATACTTTTATATATAAAATGATGGAACCTATAGAGAATAAAATTATTATTAAAGTAATATTTAGAATATCGGATATGATTCCTTCTCTGCTTTGTCCTCTACTACTTCTTGATGTGTGATGACTGCTACTGCCACCTGAGGAACTACCGCCTCCACTGGATGATCCTCCTCCACCGGCTCTTAAGGTAATTGTTTTATCCTGACTGATTATCTTAGTTTCTACTTTCGTGATATTTACCAGGAATATGGTTGTTAACGATAATAAGCTAACAAATATTATTAGTGTCTTTTTCATTATAATTTTCCTTTTCTAGTTCTAATAAGAATCTTTTTTTCTCTATTCCAGCAGCATAACCAATTAAGGCGCCTGCTACTCCTATTACTCTATGACAGGGAATAATAATAGAGATAGGATTATGTCCTACTGCATTACCTATTGCTTGTGCAGACATAGACTTCTTCCCTAGCTTTTTCGCAACTATATTTCCTAGTTGTTTATAGGTTGTTGTTTTGCCATAAGGTATTTTTAATAATTCTTGCCAGACAATTTTCCTAAACTCTGTACCTTGAGGTTTTAGTTTTAACTTTGTTACATCAGGATTTTTACCTGCAAAGTAGGAAGTTAGCCAGTCTTCTGTTTGTTTTAATATTTCTAAGTCATTATTTTCATGAAGTTCTCCTTTTATACCATCTAAAAAATACTTCTGGCCTTTTATAAATAAACCTGTTAGATATTTTTCATCACTTGTTAATATTATGTCTCCTAGTGGAGAAGAAACTGTTTTTGTATACATATAATCCCTCTATTTAATATTAGAATATCATATTTTAAATTATTAGTAAACTTGGCATTTATACTGTTTTAGTTGCTTTTTTATACTTTGATTTAGTCAAAAGATTTTGTTACAGATGGCATTGTAATTTAAAGGAAAGGTCATGAACAATAATTAAATCACAGTAAATAATATTCAAATATCAGTTGTACAAATTAGTTCTAAAGATTATATATGCATTTGAGTTTATATCGACTGTTAGTCCAATTTTTAAATTATATTTTATTAAAGAGTTTTAAAAGGCAAAAGAAAACGATTAGTGTCTACTAGTCGTTTTTTTCATTATTTATGTCTAACTTTTCTTGATAATAGTCTATTGCACTTGCCAAAACATTCTCTCCTATTTCTAATACTTTTTCACTGTTTTTAATCATTTCTTGTATTTCTTCTTTTGTTTTTATCTCTAGTAAGTAACGAACTGCTAAGTATGATAGATCATAACCATTATATTCTTCATTTACAAACAATTCACCGTGAGTTATAGAATTTATATTACTTGGAAAATTCTTTGATAACAATTGGTCAGCAATAAATCTTTTTAAATTTTCTTTTTCTAGTAAGTTATTTCTTTCACCAGATAGATTCATAGCTAATCCCTCATCAAACCAAACTACTCTTCTATCTGTATACAAGTTATAGATGATATGGATAAATTCATGTAATATAATACTTCCTAATCTTTTAGGATTTTTTACTTGTTTTGTTGGAAGGAATAAATTTACCATATTATTATCATAAGTTCCTGTGCAATATTCTGGAATTTTTGCTCCTTTCCAGCGTAACTTTTTAATAAAATCTATAAATGTTTCTTGATTATCAAATAAATTTACCTCTACTTTTCTAAAATAATCTAGACCAAGGAACTCTAGTATTTTTTCTTTGTGTTCCGTAATATATGATAAACAATCTGTTTCGAATCCGGTTAACTTATTGGCAGCAAAAATTTTAAAATCATCATTTTCTGCCCTGGGTAATGAGGGTAATGGTAAATACCTTTTATTAAACCATTCTCGCTCTTCCTTAAAAATTTTTCTAGTATCTTTTCTTAATTGATCTGGATTTTTAACATAATCTAAAATTTTTTCATGGGGATATTCCTCTATCATGAATTTACCTATCGTAAAACATATCTCATAATTATATGGAACATCATTTAAATGATAGATTAGATCATCATCCTCACATTGCATACTGGCAACATGATCAAATTGATCGGCTAGGTTGGTTGCAAGAGCTTCCCAGAACCATTCTACGTTCTTGGCATCTGAATTAATTTCTTGTTGACAAGCATGAGTAAATTCATGATTAATTATCCTTAACATTTCTTCTAAAGTCATATCTTGATGAGATTCTGTTTTCTTGCATTCTTCAAGAGAAAGCATATTAATGTTTTCATCATAGGTATCTCCACACATCCACTCATAACATTTGGGAACATATTGTTCTAAGTATTTTTGATATTTTTTTCTATCCGTCCATATTTTTATCTTTTTTGGTTGCTTTAAATTTTCTAATTCAAAAAACTTTAGAATTCTTGATGAATCTTGCTCCAGTTTTTTTATTAAATCTTCTCCATAACTTAAATTTTTATCACACTCCAATATAAAACTTGGCACCTGTTGTCACCTCTTTTTACTTAGTTTTTTGGTATCTTGTTCTGTCTTATTTATTATTTTATAGCCCATGTTTGACTCTGGTAAATATAAAGCTAGATTATACAAATCATCTGAATTTCTTATTTTATTTAAGCTATTACTTATAATCTGATGAACTCTTTGACTTGATATATTATATAATTTAGCTATTTCATCATACGACATATCTGTATCATTATCTATACCGTTGTGTAACTTTATCATTTCTTTGCTACGGTCACTTAAGTCTGTATGGTCTAGCATCTTTAATATATCTTCTTTTAAGTTATTGTTTGTTATTTCAACGTTGATATCATATGGGGATTCAATGCACTCTATTGCTTCATCACTTGATTCGTTCCATCCTTCATTGGTATCATATTTGAGCTTCATTTTGTTTAAACTCATTATAGGCGTATGCAATTGTTTCACTATACTTATTCTATATTTAGATAAATTCGATTTTTCTATTATTTCTTCTTCCGTTGGATTTCTATGTAATGCTATTTTTAGTTCCGACCAGACTTCCTCGTATTCTTTTGAATCAGAATATACCGTTTCAGGCAATTTTATTGTTCTTGCTGTTTCTTTACTTTTACGAGAAATTGTTTGTTTTATCCAATAATATCCATATGATGAAAACTTTACGTTCTTTTCAAATTGAAACTTTTTAATAGCTGTTAATAACCCTATGTTTCCTTCTTGAACTAAATCTATCATTTCCATAGCTGTTGAGCTGGGAAATAAACTAGCAATAGATATTATTAGACCTTGGTTATTTTCTATTAAAAATCTAGTAGCCTCCTCATCTCCGGCCTGGGCTTCTTTTATTAGTTTGTACTCTTCTTCTCTTGTTAATGGTTTGTGTTTTGGTATACGATTTTTGTACCAAGTTATATTATCATTAATTAAATCTTTCACATTACTACTTCCTCTTTATTAATTTTTTATATTCTTCTTTTTGTATTATTTTATTTCCCATGTTTGACTCTGGCAAGTATTCGGCTAAACCTGGAGTATATTCTGTATTTCTCATTTTTAATAATGATGCTTCTAGGATTTGTTCTACCCTTTGGCGAGATACGTTATATAAATTACCAATTTCTTTAGCTGACATATTTGTATCATTATCTATGCCGTAGTATAGTTTTATTATTTCTTTGTTACGTTCTTTTACAGGTGCACTATCTAGTGCCTCTAGTATATCTTTTTTTAACTCTTTTGTTCTTAATTCATCTAAAATAGTATATGGTGATTCAATTAGTTCAATAATTTCACATTCTTCCTCTGTTATAATGTTTTCACATTTAAAATTTGAATGATTTAGGCTTAATACAGGAGTATGTAGTTGTTTTATTGTTTTTATTTTAGACTCTGTTAAGGATGTATTTTGGATTATTTCTTCTTCCGTTGGTTCTCTATCTAATTTTTCTCTTAAATTTTTTTGGGCTTTTTCATATTCTCTATCATCAGAGTATACATTTTCTGGTATTCTTATTAATAAATCTTTTGATTTTAATGCACGAACTATGTTTTGTCTTATCCAATAATAGCTGTAAGTTGATAATTTTGTTTTCTTATCAAAATCAAACTTCTCAATAGCTGTCATTAGACCAATATTGCCTTCTTGAATTAAATCTATCAATTCCATTTTTGTTATACCAGAAAATAAACCGGCAACAGATAATATCAGACCTTGGTTGTTTTCTATCAAAAATTTAGTGGCTTCTTCATCACCACTTTGAGCAGCTTTTATTAGCTTGTACTCTTCTTCTTGTGTTATCTTTTTGTGTTTTGGTATACGACTTATATACCAAGCCATATTGTTATTTATTAAATTGCTCATATTATTACTTCCTCTTTATTAAATTTTTTTGTTGTTCTTTATTTAATATCTCATTTCCCAAATTTGACTCTGGCAGATATTCAGCTAAAATATTCATATATTTTGATCTTTTTATCTCTTGTAGACCTCTTTTAATATTACCACTCACTGTCTTAGATGATTGGTTATACTTTTTTCCTATTTCCCCTTGTTTTGTTTTAGGATATCCATCTATTCCATAATATAATTTTATCATCTCTTTTTTTCGATTATCTAAATTACATTCGTTAATTACATAACTGATATCTTTTTTAAAATCATTTCTTATTAATTGATCTGGAATTGAACTTTTATTAGGTATTAAATCTATTAACTCTTCTGTTATGTTATTTGCATATGCATTTTTATTTAGACTTTCTATACTTCTCATAGATTTTTTTATATGATTTATATAGTTAATAGAAAAATTTGATGCTTTAGATATCTCATCAAGCGTTGGCATTCTTTGTAATTGTGCAGTGAGCTTTTGTTCCACTTCTATACACTTATTATAATCTTCATAAACTGGCACTGGTACGTTTATTGTTTTGAATTGTTCTTGTATAGCACGAGCTACAGACTGTCTTATCCAATGGTATGCATAGGTAGAAAAACTTGTGTTTTTTGTTGAATCGAATTTATTTATCGCTTTTATTAGACCAAGATTACCTTCTTGAACTAGATCTAAATAATCTGATTCCTTACGGCAATATTTGTCAACAATTGCCATTACTAAAGATAAATTATTTTCAATCATAAAATCACTGGCTTCTTTATCTCCTTGTTGAGCATTAGTCATAAATTCTACCGCTTCCGCTCTTGAAAGAGTTTTGGTTTGTACTACCTGATTTTTGTACCATGTTATTTCATCTGGTATATT
>CALVSH010000055.1 GCA_944358945.1 uncultured Bacilli bacterium | reverse complement strand
TAGATTAATGTCTACTTTTTCTTTTGGTTAAAAAGTATGATATAATGAAATAGATTTTATGCAAGGAAGTGATTTATATGTCAAATGATAATAAAAAAGAGGGGGTTAATAAAATTGGTATCAACTGGTATCCCGGTCATATGGCTAAGACAAAGCGAGAAATTCGTGAAAGGTTGAATTTAATTGATATTGTTTATGAGGTTATTGATGCTAGAATGCCTAAGTCTTCTAAGATAGTTGATATTGATGAATTAATTGGAGATAAACCTAGACTTTTAATTATGACAAAGTATGATTTATGTGATAAGAAGGAGACAGATAAATTTATTAAGTATTATGAAGAACTTGGTTATCGTGTTATTCCTGTTGATTTAGTCAGTGGAGCTAATGTGTATAAGATTATAGAATATAGTGAAGAGGTTTTACGTGGGGAGAATGAAAAAAGAAAAGCTAAAGGGTTAAAACCTAGAAATATTCGAGCATTAATTTTAGGAGCTCCTAATGTAGGGAAAAGTACTTTGATTAATCGCTTGGTTGGTAAGAAATCAGCAGGTGTTGGTAACAAACCTGGTTTTACTAAAAGCTTATCTTGGATTAGAATTCATAAGAATATTGATTTATTAGATACACCAGGTATTTTGTGGCCTAAGTTAGAAGATCAAGAGGCAGCTCATATCTTGGCTAGTTTTTCTTCTATTAAAGAAGAGATATTAAATGAAGATCAAATTGCGGCTTTTATTTTAAAAAGATTATTCAAACTGTATCCTAAGGCTTTAGAAGATAGGTATGGTATTTGTGAATTAGATGATGATTTGATTGAGGTATATGATACTATTGCTAGTCGTAGAGGTGCTTTAAGTCGTGGTGGTGTTGCTGACTATGAAAGAGTTTCTCGTATTATCTTGCAAGATTTTAAAAATGGTTACTTTGGACCTATTACTTTTGATAGATTAGTGTAAAAAGAGTAAAATAATTATTCTTTTTTTCTTTCTGTGATATAGTTTCTATGCTAGAATGAAAGTGGATGTGAATTTATGACAAAAGAAGAAATTATAAAAAAATTAGATAGTCTAGAACTTGATCGTTGTCAATACATTGTTATTGGTGATGCTAGTTTGGTGTGTCAAGGTATTTTGGATGAGACTTTAGATATAGATCTTAGTTGTGACAAGACTTATTATAATCTTATTACCTGGGATACTAAGATTGGTAATTTAGGTAATGAAATTAAGTATTATGATTGTTTTAAAATCGGATATGATTTTTATGATGTTAATCATACAATTGAGATTGATGGTTATTTATTTGCGGATATAGAAGCTTGTTATGAGCTTAAGAAGTTAGAAAATAGTAAGGATAAAAAGCTTCTTAAAAAGTTAGAATTGATGGTATGTAGTCGAGATAATTATTATTTTGAGAGGAAGCTAAGAGATACTGGAGTTACTTTAATAGGTGGAGTTGATGAAGTGGGTCGTGGTCCTTTAGTTGGGCCAGTTGTTGCGGCATGTGTTATTTTACCTGATAAGTTTTCTTTGGATGGTCTTACGGATTCTAAAAAGTTGAGTGAGGCAAAAAGAGAGTATTATTATGATGAGATTATGAGACAAGCAGTTGCTGTTGGAGTTGGTATTGTATCTGAAAAAGTAATTGATGAAGTTAATATATATGAAGCTACTAAGATGGCAATGCGAGAGGCTATTTCTAAGTGTAGTGTTTTACCTCAACATATTTTAATAGATGCTATGCCGTTGAAGTTAGATATTCCAACTACTTCTATTATTAAGGGGGACTTAAAAAGTATTACTATTAGTGCTGCTAGTGTAATTGCGAAAGTGACAAGGGATCGAATGTTAGATGAATTAGATATGAAGTATCCAATGTATGATTTTAAAAATAATAAAGGTTATCCTACAAAAAAACATTTAGAGGCGATTAAAGAATATGGTATTATTGATGAACATCGTAGAAGTTATGGACCTGTTCGTGATTATTTAGAACAACAACTTTCACT
Organism: uncultured Bacilli bacterium; assembly: GCA_944358945.1. Lineage (GTDB taxonomy): Bacteria > Bacillota_I > Bacilli_A > RF39 > UBA660 > Faecimonas. The sequence goes on along the minus strand of CALVSH010000055.1, from coordinate 25,993 downwards.
TTTTTAGGAAATTTTATTGTTTTTTATAATAATATAGATGAGGTGATACTATTTTGATTCTTGGTAGAATAAAAATGAAATTATTTAAAGAACATGCAATGTCACTTGGTGTTTCTCCTAGTTTTCTTTTATATAAACATCCTAGTGATTGTTTGCAGGTTGATGAAATGATTATATCTTCTAAATCAAAAGAGGAGTTTGAAAGTCAGGTTAATGATGCACTTATTCATCATGAAATAGGTGATTTCTATGACTTTAGTTTAATAATGGGAATGATTACAGGAGTTTATAATATTTATCCTTATGAGTTTTTTACTGAGGAAATAAAACAAAGATTAGTTGAGAGTAGTATACCTAATCATGATTTATTTAGAGATTTCATAAATCAGTATTTTGAAAGTATTTCGAATTATTTTTTTGATTTTTATCATATTAATAGACAAGAAGTACAAGATGATATTAATCAAATGTTTTTGGTAGTAAGTGATGATTCTATTTATAAAAGTAGAGTATGTTCTGATGTTGGAAAGATGCTAGTTGTCTATAGTTTAGATGGATATCAGAAGGAAGATGTTTCTGAAAGTATTGCTAGTGGTCAGTTTCTTTCTATCTTTGATGAGTTGTGTCATTATCAGAAAAAAATACAAGTTTTTAGAAAATAAATTTTCATTGACAAATGTAAAAATTGTTAGTATAAGTATAAGAGTTAAGGAGGCGTTTCATGTCAAAAAATTTAGTTATTGTCGAAAGTCCTAGTAAAAGTAAAACTATTGAGAAGTATTTAGGTAAAGATTATAAAGTTGTCTCTTCTAAGGGACATATTAGAGATCTTGCGACTACTGGTCAATATGGACTTGGTGTTGATATTGAAAATGGATTTAAGCCTAATTATGTTCCTATTAAGGGAAAAAGTTCTGTCATTCGTGAATTAAAAAAAGATGTTAAAGATAGTGATATGGTATATCTAGCAAGCGATCCGGATCGTGAGGGAGAAGCGATTGCTTGGCATTTGAAAGATGCTTTAGGTATTAAAGATGATCAGTATAAAAGAATTTTATTTCATGAAATTACTCATGATAAAGTTTTAGATGCTATTAAACATCCTACTGTAATTGATAATAATTTAGTTAAAAGTCAAGAGACTCGTAGAATTTTAGATCGTATTATTGGATTTCGTCTTTCTAAGTTATTGCAGAGTAAGATAGGAGCTAAGAGTGCTGGTCGTGTACAGAGTGTTGCTTTAAAATTGATTGTGGATAGAGAAAGAGAGATAGAGGCATTTAACCCTGAAGAATATTGGACAATTACTGCTCTTTTTCCGGATTATGAGGCAGTTTTATTTAAGTATAAGAAGGATGATATTGAATTAAAGTGTGAAGATGATGTTAATGTCGTTTTAGATAGACTTGGTGATGTTTATACTGTAGAGTCTATTGAGAAAAAGGAAAAAGCTAAAAAGAGTAAGTTTCCTTTTATTACATCAACTTTGCAACAAGAAGCGTCTACTAAATTAGGTTTTCCTGCTAGAAAGACAATGAGTATTGCTCAGAAGTTATATGAGGGAATTGATCTTGGTAGTGAGATGGTCGGACTTATTACTTATATGAGAACAGATTCTACGAGACTTTCTGATGAATTTGTACCAAGTGCTAGAAAATATATAGAAGAGACATTTGGTAAGGAATATGTGGGATATGTTAAGAAGAGTAAGAAGAAAGAAAATGTTCAAGATGCTCATGAGGCTATTCGTCCTACTAGTGTTTTGAGAACTCCAGAGAAAGTAAAACAATATTTAACAGCTGATGAGTTTAAGTTATATTCCTTAATTTATAAACGTACCTTGGCATCTTTAATGGCTGATGCTAAAGTAAATCAGACAACAATTATATTTGATAATCATGATTATAAATTTAAGACAACTGGTCAAATATTGCTTTTTGAAGGATATTTAAAGGTTTATCGTGACTATGAATCTAGTGAAGATAAGATTTTACCTGAATTAGGTGATAAGCAAGAGTGTGTTGCGACAGATGTTAATAGTGAACAACATTTTACGAGACCACCTTCTAGGTATAGTGAAGCTAAATTAATTAAAGAATTAGAAGAATTAGGTATTGGTAGACCATCTACTTATGCTAAGATTATTGATACGATTAAAGAAAGAGGCTATGTAGAGTTAGAGGATAAAAAGTTTAAACCTACTGAGATGGGAGTGGAAACTACTGATAAATTACAAGAATATTTTAGTGATTTGATTAATGTAGAATATACAAGAGATATGGAAGAGGATTTGGATAAGGTTGCGGAAGGTGAAGAAGAAAGCGGAGAAGTTTTATCTAATTTCTATCAGTTATTTGAGCCTAGAGTTAAAAATGCTTTTTCTGATATGGAGAAGAAAGCTCCAGAGGAAACGGGAGAAGTATGTCCTGAATGTGGAAGTCCTTTAGTTATTAGAAAAGGACGTTATGGAGAATTTGTTGCTTGTTCTAATTATCCTACTTGTAAATATATCAAGAAAGAAAAACAAGAAGAAGTTGTAGTAATGGATTGTCCTTTATGTGATGGAAAAGTAATTGAGAAAAAAACTCGTAAGGGAAAAGTATTTTATGGATGTAATCATTATCCAAAATGTAAGTTTGCTTCCTGGGATAAGCCAGTAGCTGGTAGTTGTCCTGAATGTGGAAGTTACTTAGTTGAAAAGAATGGAAAAGTAAAATGTAGTTCTTGTTCTTATGTAGAGAGTTAGTTTGTTAAAACTAGCTTTTTTCTTGGTTGTATGGTATACTATAGCCAGTTTGGATGTGATTGTTATGTCATCGGCCTATCGTTATTTTTTAGTTGCTCAGAATAAAGGTAATCATCATTTTGAAGTTGTAAAATTTTATCCTGAAGATGATATTTATTCTCATAGAGAAAAGTTAGAACAATTAGATTTATTTACTACGATGTTTCCTAATGAAGAGGAACTTTTAAATTATTTATATTCTAAGAAGCGTATTTCTTCTACTAATATGGATTTATCTATTGCTGTTTTTAAAAATCGAGGATTATCTTTTTATCATGTTTTATATCATCAAGATAATAGAGATTTGCTTTATTTGAGAGAGATTGCGGAAGTTTTTTTAGGTATTAGTCATAAACCTTATTATAAAAAAGCAGAGGTTATTGTTTCTAATTTTTGTAATCAAATGATTAAAAATGATCATCTTTATGATATGACTACTGGTAATATGAGTCATATTTATGGTGAGTTTTTAGAGTTCTTTAAGGTTAAAGGAAGATTTGATGGTTTTTCGGAATTAAAAAATTATAAAGGTGGTTGGTTTTTTCGTTCCTATTCTTTACTTAGAAACATTATAGAAACAGAAGAAAGGACATTATCTATTGAAAAGATGGATGGGTTATTTATTCAAAATGCTTTAGATTCTTACAAGATGGACGAGAGACGTAAGTTAAAAGGAAAACAAGGACTATATAATAAACTTTGTGACTATAAAGATAAAAATATTCTTCCAGGGCAGTTATCTTTGTTTGGACTAGATGGTAGTCTTCATTATTCATTAGATAAGGATGTTGTAAAGGGAGAGATTCAATCGATTTGTTTAAGTGATGTGAAAGCTAAGTTCTTAATTTCTAATAAAAACGTGAAAAAGTCTAGTTCTATTGTTAGAGGGTCTTTTGATTTAGATAATAATATGAAAAAGAATTATATTATTGATACCTTAAAGTACTATGTATCTCCAAAAACATTTTGTTCTGATAAAGATAATAAAAAAATGGTTTCTGATAATGTTTTTTCTTATCCAATGGATTGGGAAACTAGACATTTGTTACGGACTTTGTTGCATCAAAATATGATGAAATATATGGAATTATTTGTTAATTCCTGGATTCTTTATGATGAAGCAAATCAAGATGGGATAATAATTAGGAGCGAATGCTTTAAAGATGTTTATTATTATAAAAGTAAAATCGATAATAGACTAAAAAATCAAGCGGAATTGGATAAGACTTTTGCTTGGTGCTCGGTATATAGAGATTGTGTGATGAAAGAAGAAAGTTATAAAGCTTTAGAATTAGGTGATAGTAGTGAAAAAGTATTTAAAAAGTCTTAATCAATATTTGGATTATTTAAAATATCAAAGAAATTATTCTGATTATACAGTACTTAGTTATAAGGATGATATTTTAGAGTTTTTTGAGTATTTAGATAGAGAAGGGTTGGATTATTTAAATTTAGTTTATAGTGATTTACGATTTTTCTTGATGTATTTAAAAGAAGAGAAGAAAGATAAGAATTCTTCTATCGATCGAAAACTTAGTTCTCTTAGAGGTTTTTATCAGTTTTTAGCTAATGAAAAAGTTGTGGATAGTAATGTGTTTACGTTACTCAGTGGTCCTAAAAAAGAGAAGAAATTACCAAGATATTTTGAATATAATGAGTTAGAAGTGTTGTTTGAAGCATGTGATTTAAAGAGTGCAACTGGCCAAAGAGATAGACTTATTTTAGAAATGTTGTATGCAACTGGAGTTCGTGTGGGAGAGTTAGTATCTATTAAAGTTTCTGATATTAATCAAAGTAGTCGTACTATTTTAATATTAGGAAAAGGAAATAAAGAGAGAATTGTTCCTTATGGAGAGTATTGTGAAGAAGTTTTGAGATTATATCTTAAGGATGGATATTTACAGTTAAATAAAAAGAATAGTAGTTATTTGTTTTTAAATGCACAAGGTGGAGAGTTGACAGAACGTGGTGTTCGTTATTTGTTAGAACAAATTATAAAGAGAACTAGTGTTCAAAAGGAAATATCGCCACATATGATACGACATAGTTTCGCTACTCATTTACTTAGTCAAGGTTGTGATTTGATGACTGTACAGAAATTACTTGGACATGAAAGTATTAAGGCAACGCAAATCTATACACATGTTAGTACTGATCGATTAAAAGACGTTTATCGAGATAGTTTTCCTAGGGCTAGAATTTCCGATAATATTCATAAAAGTTAGGAGATAATTTTATGGCAAAGATAGAAATTGATAAGTTTGGTATTGTTCCTGAAGATTGGATGTATGATGTTATAGAAGTTAGTATTTTAAAAAATTCTTTTGATTCGCGTCATAGTTTTGATAATTCTATTCAGAATTGTTTAGGAAATATGTACTTGTATCAAAGGGGATTGTTTGATCGTTATACGGAGTATCTTATGGTTTGTGAAGAAATACGTTCTATGGCTAATTTTGTGAAGTTTTTTCATAAGGATGATTTGGATAAGGTTATTAATGAGTTGTATGAGAAAGCTAAATTAGAAAATGATGCTAAGAAAGAGATACTAAATCATTATTTTTATACTTATGATGAGTATAGTGATATTGTAGAAGAAAATTATGATAGAATTTGTGAAGAGAAAAATGTTACGGATATCTTAACTAGTCAATTTTTGCAGTTAAAGGAAAAGATGAATGACGATGTTTTTGATTTGGAATTTTTTAGAAGATATGATGATTTAGAGGCTATTGTTGATTATCGATTGCGTCATGGTTCGGATTGTTGCGTTTCTTTTAAAGAGTATGAGGAAGCGGTAGATTCCTGGGCAAGTAAAATTGATGAAGTTATTGAAAAAAGAAATCATAAACTTCTTGTTAATCAGTATTCGGATGCTTTTGATGAAGATGGAACGTTAATAAAATATGAAATTCCTGTTACTAGTTTTGTAGAAGATACAGATGCTTGGAAGAAGGAAGTTAGTCCAGAATTTAAACAAGAATTTTCTTATATGCTAGATCAGTTTTCTAAGACGACGGGATATGAGAAAATTAAATAGAGAAGGTTAAGGTATTTTCTTGCCTTTTTCTTTTCATTTGTGGTATAGTTGCGATATAATGATATTGTTTGGTAGGTGATGTTTGTGGAGTTAGAATTTTCTTCATTGGAAGAATTGTACGAAAGAGTACACCCTGCTTTAAAGGCAAAACTTGCTGAATTACATCGGTTAGGGTATCCTTATATACAAGTTATAGATATTTGGAATTACTTGGTGGATAGTAAATGGAAGAAAGCTAAGGATTTAACGTTATCTGATATTGTGGATGATATTTTACATGTAGATAATAGAAAGTTAGATGAGTATTTAAAAGGAGCTTTAACAAAAACAAGAAGAAGTCAGGATGTCGTTGAGACAATTTAGAGAGGTGGATAGGTATGAAAAAAAATAATAAAGGAAAGGGTAAGGTTATACGTACATCGATATATTTAGTCATTCTTATTATTGGTTTATGTTTTTTATGTATTCCTTTATTTAAAGATTTAAAATTTGGTTTAGATTTACAAGGTGGTTTTGAAATTTTATATCGGGTAGAGTCTATTGATGGAGAAGAAATGACTCGAGATAAAGTTATGGCTACTTATCGTACACTTAGTAAGCGTATTGATAGTTTAGGAGTTTTAGAACCTGAGATTACGGTAGAAGGTAATGATCAAATTAGAGTTAAGTTAGCGGGTGTTACCAATACCGAGGAAGCTCGTGAACAATTATCAACGGTTGCAACACTTTCTTTTCGTGATACCAATGATAATTTGCTTATGAGTAGTGATGTGTTAGAAGCAGGAGGAGCTAGGGTTACACAAGATTCTTCAGGAAATCCAGCGGTATTGCTTTCTGTTAAGGATCAAGATGAATTCTATAAAGTTACTAATAAAGTTAAAGATTATAGTCAAAACATGATTGTTATTTGGCTTGATTATGATGAAGCTGTAGATAGTTATGCTAGTGAAGGTAGTTTATGTGGTACTGATGAGTCTAATTGCTTGAGTGCGGCTACTGTTTCACAAGGTTTTGCTAGTGATGTTATTATTCAAGGTGATTTTACGGAAGATGAAGTAGAAAACTTGGTTGATCTTATCAATAGTGGATCTCTTCCAAGTAAACTTACAGAAATTTCATCACAGACAGTAGGTGCTTCTTTTGGAGATTCTACTTTGCAGACAACATTTATTGCTGGTGTCATTGGTGTTGTATTAATTATTTTATTCTTATTATTTATTTATCATTTTTCAGGATTTATTTCAGCTGTGTCTGTATTAATTTATACATTCTTAGTATTCTTAGTATTTTGGCTAGTAGGGGGAGTTTTAACATTACCTGGTATTGCGGCTTTGATACTTGGAATTGGTATGGCAGTTGATTCTAATGTCATTACTTTTGCGAGAATAAGGGATGAATTATATAAAGGTAAAAGTCTACCAATGGCTTTTAAAGAAGGTACGAAGTCTAGTTTTAGTGCTATTGTTGATTCTAATTTGACAACTTTGTTGGTTGCGATTATTATGTTTATTTTAGGTGAGTCTACTATTAAGGGATTTGCTACTATGTTAATTATTACTGTTGTTATTACTATGATTACTATGGTAGGACTTACTAGATGGTTGTTGAAGTTGTTTGTTAAAACGAATTACTTTAATGATAAAACTAGATTATTTATTAATGTTAAGAAGGAAGATATTCCTGATGTAAGTAAAAATGAAAAAGTAAAAGTAGTACCACTTAAAAATGTTAATTTCTTTAAATATACTAAGCCATTTATAGCATTATCAGTTATTATCTTGGTACTTGGTGTTGTGATGTTTTGTGTACGTGGTGCCAATCTTGCGATTGAGTATCAATCTGGTACAGATATTACTATTATTAGTGATGAGAAGCTTACCGAGAAAAAACTTAGTAGTGATTTAGAGTCTTTAAATTTCGAAAAAGAAGATATTACTATGAGTAATAATGAAGTAGTAATTCGTGTTAGTGATGTTTTAGATGGAGATCAAGTAGATAATGTAACGCATTATTTTGAAGATAAATATGATGCTCAGATAAATATTGGAGTTGTTTCTAATATTGTTCAACAAGAGTTAGTTAAAAACGCTATTATTTCTGTATTACTTGCGTTAGTGGGAATTATTGTTTATATTTCTGTTCGCTTTAAATTTAGTTATGCTCTTGGTGGTGTTGTTTCGCTATTCCATGATGTATTAATTATCTTTGCATTATTTTCTATTTTCCATTTAGAGATTTCAACTATGTTTGTAGCAGCTATACTTGCGATTATCGGATATTCTATTAATGATACAATTGTAACATTTGATAGAATTCGTGAGAAGCTTTCTGAAATGGATGAGAAAAAGATTAAGAAAGAGACTGTTTGGGAAGTAACTAATCGAGCAATTTGTGAAACTTTTGTTAGAAGTCTTCATACCTTTATAACAACATTAATTCCTATTATTGTATTATTGTTGATTGGATCTCGTGAAATAGTAATCTTTAACTTGGCTATGTTATTTGGACTTGTTGTTGGGGTTTATTCATCTATTTATATTGCGGCTGTAATTTTCGCAACTTGTGAAGCAAGAGAGGTATCTAGACCAAGAAAGAGAAAAGTTATTTATACAGATGAGTATGAAGAGAAACCAATTAAAGGTATTAATTGTTAAAACCTGGAGGTGATTTTATGTCACAGACAAAAAGTGAGCTCTGTTTTGGAGATGTATTAGTAAAGGCACAAGCTTATATTACAGATGAAGATCAATTAAAGACGATTGAAAAAGCATATTTATTCGCAAAAGAAAAACATGCTGGTCAGTATCGAAAAACGGGTGAAGATTATATTATTCACCCTTTAAATGTCGCTATGATTTTGACGACAATCTATGCTGATTATCAAACTATTTCGGCTGGATTTTTACATGATGTATTGGAAGACTGTGATTGTACTGCAGAAGAGATGACGGAGAGGTTTGGTAGTGAAATTACCAAATTAGTACAAGGAGTTACGAAGTTAAGTAAAATTCATTTTTCAACTGAGAATGAGTATTTGATTGATTATTATAAGAAAATTATCGTTGGAATGAGTGAAGATGTTAGAGTTATTATTATCAAACTTGCCGATCGTCTTCATAATATGCGTACGTTATGGGCAACTCCTCCTGATAGACAAAAGGTAAAAGCAAAAGAAGCATTAGAGATATTGGCACCTATTGCGCATCACTTGGGAATTCATAAGATTAAAAGTGAGCTTGAGGACTTGGCTCTTCGTTATTTAAAACCAGATGTTTTTTATGATATTGCTGAGAAGTTAAATAAGACGAAGTTAGAACGTGATAGAACGGTTGTAGATATGCAGAAGGAAGTTTCTAATTTACTTACGGAGCATCATATTACACATGAGATTAAGGGTCGAGCTAAATGTATTTATAGTATTTATAATAAATTAAATAAAGGTAAGAAGTTTAGTGATATATATGATTTGTTAGCGATTCGTATCTTAGTGCATACAGAACAAGAATGTTACTTGGCTCTTGGAATTATTCATTCTAAGTTTCGTCCTTTACCTAGAAGATTTAAAGATTATATAGCGATGCCTAAACCTAATATGTATCAGTCTTTACATACGACGGTATTTGGTATTGATGGATATTTATTTGAGATACAGATTCGTACTTATGATATGGATGAAGTTGCAGAAAACGGTATTGCTTCGCACTGGGCTTATAAAGAAAATAAGGGTTCTAATAAAACAGCTAATTTACAATCTACAACAGAACAAAAACTTCAGTTTTTTAAATCCATTATTGATTTAAGTCATGATAAGATGAGTAGTGAAGAATTTGTTAATAGTGTAAAAGATGAAGTTTTAAATAATAATATCTATTGTTTTACTCCTAAGGGAGATGTTATTGAATTACCTAGAGGGGCTACTCCAATTGATTTTGCTTATAAGATTCATACAAAAGTTGGAGAAACAACAACGGGAGCTATTGTCAATAATGCGATTGCGCCACTTGATCAAGAATTACATAATAATGATATTGTTAGAATTATTACGAATAAAAATGCAACTCCTTCACCAGAGTGGGTCAATATTGTTAAGGCAACTACTACCCGAAATAAGATTAAGAATTTCTTTAGTAAAAATGAAAAAGAAGTATATATTGAAAGAGGAAAGTATACTTTAGAAAAAGAGTTACGTAAGAAGAAAATATCTATTTCTGAGTTTTTAAGTGATGAGAATTTAAAAGCAATTTTTGAAGAATTTAAACTAGATAGTTTAGATGATGTTTATTTATCGATTGGTAATGGTAAGAATTCTGCTTTATCGTTTATTAATTTTATTTATAAAGAACAAGATAGTCCTCAACCTAAAGTAGTTAAAGTTACTTCTAAGAGTATGGATGCGGATATTATTGTCAGTGGTATTGATAAAGTTAAAGTTAATCTTGCGAATTGTTGTTGTCCAGTATATGGTGATGATATTGTTGGATATATTACAAAAGGAAATGGTATTACTGTACATCGTAGTAATTGTCATAATTTGGAGATGTTAGAGTCTAGAACGTTGGAAGTTCATTGGAATACTAATGTTAATAAGAGATATTTATCTATTTTACTAGTTCATTCTAATAGTCCGGAAAATCATATGTTAGAGTTGATTCAGACTATTTCTAATATGAATGTTAGTGTTGATAGTATTAAAAATATGGGGCGTGGCAATGGTATTTTATATGAAGTTAGTGTTTATGTTACTGGACTTGAACAGTTGACGAAGTTGTTTTCGTTACTTGAAAAGCAAAATTATATTGATAAAGTAGAGAGGATGATGCGATGAGAGTCTTAGTACAAAGAAGCGGTAAGTCATCTGTTTCGGTAGATGGTAAAGTCATTGGTCAAATTGATCAAGGGTTAGTCTTATTCGTGGGATTTACCGATGGTGATGGACTGGAACAGATTCATTACTTGGCAAAAAAGATTGCTAATCTTCGTATTTTTCCAGATAGTGATGGTGTTATGAACAAAAGTATTTTAGATTATGGTGGAAAAGTTCTTTCTATTTCGCAATTTACTTTGTATGCTAATTGTAGTAAAGGAAATCGTCCTAGCTATATAGAAGCCATGAATAATCATGAAGCTCGTAATTTTTATGAATTATTTAATGAGGAATTGCGTAAATATGTAGAAGTAGAGACTGGAGAATTTGGAAGTGATATGGATGTTAATATTACCAATATTGGTCCTACAACTATATGGTTAGAAAGGTAAGATTATTTGTTTAAGAAAGAAATCAATTATCCATTCATCAATTTAGCAGTTTTTATGATTGTGTTATTTATGGGAAGTATTTTGATTATGTTCTTTATACGAACTTTTGGTCAAATTTTGTCGATTATTTTCCCATTTCTCTTAGGATTTATTGTGGCATATGCAGTAAATCCTTTTATCGTGGTATTAGAAAAGAGGATGCCTAGATATTTGGCAATTATTTTGTTGCTTATATTCTTAGTTTTTGTTGTTTATTTTTTGGTTTTTACGTTAGCTCCCATCTTATATAAACAAATTATAGGTTTTACAATTCAGCTTTTAAAAGTATTAGGTGAACTTAGTGAAAAGATTCAGTTTTCTTCATCTAATTTGGAAGTTGGACTTATTCAGTTTTTTCAACAGGTATTACAAAGGGTAGGGACATTTACAACAGATACTACGGTCTTGGTTTTTGGAGAGGTGTTTTCTCTTTTAGGTAAGGTGGCTCTTGGATTTATTAGTTTTCTTTATTTCTTGGTTTATATGGGAGAGATTCGAAAAAAGTTTCAAAAAATATTCAGTAGACGATATCCTAGGATATATGAATATTTATTATGTTTAGATAAAAAGATGAATCAGTATGTTAAGGGTGTTTTTTTGTTGATGTTTTTGCAGTTTGTAGAGTATTCTTTGTTGTTTTATATCATTGGTCATCCACATTTTCTAGTGTTAGGTATTTTTATTGGTCTTTTTACGATTATACCTTATGTTGGTGGTATTGTATCTAGTTTAATTGCTTGTCTTACGGCTTTTATGATTTCTAAAAATTTATTCTATGCTACCTTATTTGTTTGTTTGTTTTTTCCTGTTGTTGATGAGTATTTAATATCTCCTAAGATTTATGGAAAAAGTAATGATATTCATCCTCTACTTACTATTTTTTTGTTTAGTCTTGGTGGTAGTTTAGGTGGAGTTCTTGGTATTATACTAGCTATTCCTATATACGTTTTTATTAAGACTACCATTTTCTTTTTCTTAGATGATGCGAAAAGTGGTATTCAATATATGAAAAATAGTTTATAATATAAGTAATTACCGGGGGATATTATGAAGAAAAAGCAGATTGTAATGTTAAAAAAGTATATAGATGACGCTAAAAAGTGTTTTTTTGAATATGATAGTCTAGAAGATAAGGTAAAGGCTTATGATACTTATTGTACTTTATTAGATTATTATGAGGCCGTTACGGGTATAAATGTTTGTAATCAATTGGAGGAGTATGTTAGTAATGAGATAAAAAATCTTCATCAATCTTTAACTAATCATGCTTTAGATGATTTAGTTAAGTATAAAGAATACCATAAAAGAATTACTAAGTCTTCTGTTTTAAAACTTGATTCTGTTTTGCAGGAGGTTGCAGATTCTTCTTATTTGTCTTCTGTTGATACTGATTCTTATTACCGACTTAGTAAGGAAGAAAATAGAGAAAATTGGGAGTTGTTTTTTCAATATCTAGGTAAGCATAAAGAACTTAAAGATTTGTATTTTAAAATTTGTCATAATCATAATTGTTATTTTTCTAGGAACGAAGCTCATAGTTTTTTTGCGGTTGATTATTTGTTGGAAGAATATCTTTTATTGATAGGAAAAGGTAATAGTAGTCTTGATACTGTTGTTGATATTGTACATGAATTAGGACATGCTAGTGAATATCAATATGATGTGGATATAAATCATGTTTTTGGAAAGTTAGAGTTTATGCAAGAAAATCTATTTTCTGAGGTTATGTCGAGTTATTTTGAACAGGAGTTTTTGGAATATTATTTAAAACATACTTCTCAGAAGGTTGAAGGAGTACTAAAAGCAATGGATTTTTTTGATAATTGTGAAGGAAAATTGTATATGATTTTTTCAGCTTCTAGTTTGGATGATGAGTCTATTTATCAATTGGAAGGTAAGGATAGTTTTGTTGATGATAAAAAAATAGTGGAAGATATTGATGTTGATTGTTTTGATAGACGTTTTGTTTATGAAGATAGTGCGATATTGTATGGTTATGGGTTTTTAATTTCTAGTTATTTGTTAGAACATCCAGAAAAGATTGATTGTTTTTTAGAAATGAGAAGAGAAGAATTTAGTCCACAGTTGTTGGAAGAGTTGGGAATTAGAGAAGATAATGTTTGTGATATTATCGATAGTAGATGTCAAAAAGTTTTTGGAAAGTATTTGTAAAATTTGATGCTTTTAGTTGATGTTTTTTTAAGAAGTATGTATAATATGTGTAATTTCAAAGGATAATCTAAAAAAATTAGTTTAAAAATTTAATTTTTATATGTGCTTTGACTGAATTGAAAGGAATGAATTTTTTATGGATACATTTGATAAAGTAAAAATAGGTTTTGTAGGTGGGGTCTTTGTCTTGGCTTGTGGTTATTCATTAGTTAAATGCGGGGCTCAATTTAGTGGTAATAGGGATAATTTTGATACTGAAAAAAATTTTAATGATGTTATGGATGAAAACGAAAATTCTATTTCTATTTCACTTATTGATAAGTATAGTGACTATAATGGACGAACTTTTCAATTTCGAACTCAGGATGGACTTATTGTTTTAACTGATTCTATGGACTCACAATTGCTAAGAGTTGATAGTTTTGATGAATTAACTTCTTATGCAGAGGTTTTTGCTAATGGTAATTATGATAAAATTGTTAGTTATGATGAATTACAAGGGATATCTGTTGATATTGATTATGATTCATTTTCAAAAGATTATTTAGACATGAATTATAATTTTGATATAGTTTTATTAGAGGGAGAAGATGGTATAGCAATTTTTGATCTTTCTTCTTGGAGAGATTGGGATGAGGATGATAAAATTCAATTATCAATAAAGGATGGTCCTGTAATACTTAGAGATATGAATGAAGTCAAATTATTAAATACAGAAAATGCATCAGAAGATAGTGTTTATAATTATGCTTTATCTCTTGCAGGCAATGAAGATAGAGTCTTTAATCATTCTGATAAGGTTAAAGTTTATACCTATGCTACTAAATAGTTGATAATAGGATTGTTAATATTTGTACTGATTTCATTGTTACCTGATTGAATATGATTCAGGTATTTTTTATATATTGGTGATTTGATTTTATATAAAAATTAGAAACTAGGTAAAAAGTAGTTGAAGATTTTTAATTCTTACTATATAATATATATAACTTCTTTGGAAAGAGTATATTTTATGGATTAGATAGAGAGAGTATGGTTGGTGGAAATACTTTATGAAATAAGATAGAAGACATCCATTTAGCGGAAGTGGTTAACCTCGTTATTGGTTACTAAGAGTATAAATTAAGGTGGCACCACGAATTTTTTCGTCCTTAGAGGTTGTCATCTTTTTATTTTTAGGAGGGATATTTTATGATACAGAAACCTAAAGGTTGTAATGACATTTATGGAAGAGAAGCTAAGATTTGGAAGTATGTAGAAAGTGTTATTGATGCGACGATGGAGAAGTATAATTATAATTATATTCGTACGCCTATTTTTGAGTCTACAGAGTTATTTCATCGTGGTATTGGAGAAAGTACAGATATTGTAACAAAAGAGACTTATGACTTTGTTGATCGTGGAGGAAGAAATATGACACTTCGTCCAGAAGGTACTGCCGGTGTTTGTCGTAGTTATGTAGAAAATAAGATGTATGGGGATCCTAATCAACCTGTTAAAGTTTATTATAATGGTACGATGTATCGTTATGAGAGACCTCAGAGTGGACGTGACCGTGAACTTACACAGTTTGGCGTGGAAGTTTTAGGAAGTGATGATCCTATGATTGATGCTGAAGTTATTTCACTTGCGGTTAATGTTTATAAGATGTTAGGATTAAAAGAAATTAAAGTAAATATTAATACTTTAGGAGATAAGGAATCTCGTGATATGTATCGACAGGCATTAATTGACTATTTTAAACCTCATATTGATGAGTTTTGTGAAGATTGTCAAACTAGGTTAGAGAAGAATCCACTTCGTATTTTAGATTGTAAAGTAGATAAAGATAATGAGTTGTTGAAGAATGCTCCTAAGACGATTGATTATTTAAATGATCTAAGTCGTGAGAGATTTGAAGCAGTTAAAGATTATTTGGATATTTTACAGGTAGAATATGTTGTTAATCCTAATATTGTACGTGGTCTTGATTATTATAGTCATACAGTCTTTGAGATTGAAGCTAAAGTAGAAGGATTTGGAGCTAATAATGTAATTGGTGCTGGTGGAAGATATAATCAATTATGTAGTGAAATTGGAGGACCTGAAACACCTTGTATTGGATTTGCATCAGGTATTGGAAGACTTGTGATGGCCTTAGAACTTGAAAAAGTTAAGTTACCAATTGTAGAGGATATTGATTTATTCTTAATGTATGTTAATGATGATGAGAAAAAATATGCCGCTTACTTGGCACAAGAGTTACGTATGTCTGGATTTATTGTAGAGACTGAATATACGGGTCGATCTTTAAAAGGACAATTTAAGCAAGCTGATCGATTAAATGCTAAATATATTGCGGTACTTAATAGTGAAGATTTAGATAATAATGAGATTAAGATTAAGAATAATAAAACAAAAGAAGAAGAAATTATTAGTTTGGATGTATTAATTTATTATTTGGATGAGAAGTTAAATACCGGTTTAGAAGATGATGATGAGTGTTGTGGAGAATGTGATGGAGATTGTTGTCATCATCACCATGAATAGTTAGTGAGGGATGTAGATGAAAGAGATTAAGAATAATAGTTTACGACTAAGTGATGTTTCGCGCAATGTTACTTTGTATGGCTGGGTAGCTAAGAAACGTGATTTAGGTGGCGTTTGTTTTATTGATTTAAGAGATAGAAGTGGTATTGTTCAATTGGTTGCGAGAGACGGTGAAATTTATGAAGTAGCGAGTGGTCTTAAGAGTGAGTCAGTTTTAAAGGTTAATGGTGTAGTTATGGAGAGAGAGAGTAAAAATCCTAATATGGAAACTGGTGATATTGAAGTAGAACTTTCTTCCATTGAGGTGTTAAACTCTTCTGGTGATTTACCTTTCGAAATTGTTGATGATACGACGGCTTTAGAAGATACTAGATTAAAATATCGTTATTTAGATATTCGTCGTAATTCTATCAAGAATAATTTAATTACTCGTCATAAGATTATGATGGCAGCTCGTAAGTTTTTAGATAGTGAAGAGTTTGTAGAAGTGGAGACGCCTATTCTTTGTAAATCAACTCCAGAGGGAGCCAGGGATTACTTAGTTCCTAGTCGTGTTAGTAAGGGTAGTTTTTATGCTTTACCTCAGTCTCCGCAGTTATTTAAACAATTACTTATGGTTGGAGGACTAGAAAAATATTTTCAGATCGCCAAATGTTTTCGTGATGAAGATTTAAGAAGTGATCGTCAGCCTGAATTTACGCAGATTGATTTAGAGATGAGTTTTGTTAATGAAGAAGATGTTATGAGTCTTACTGAGAGACTATTACAGAAAATATTTAAAGAAGTTAAGGGAATTAGTTTAGCTTTACCACTTCGTCGTATGAAGTATGATGATGCAATTCGTTATTATGGTTCTGATAAGCCTGATTTACGTTTTGATATGCCAATTCATACAGTTAGTGATATTTTTAAAGATAGTAGTTTTCAGGTATTTAAAAATGCTATTTCAGAAGATGGTAGTGTTGTTTGTATTAAAGTAGATGGTAAATCTTGTGAATTTTCTAGAAAAAAGATTGATGCTTTAACTGAGTATGTTAAAACTTATAAAGTAAAAGGTCTTCCTTATGTTAAGTATGAAAATGGAGAGTTTGTCTCTGGTATTAGTAAGTTTTTATCAGATTCAGAAAAGACTTTGTTGATTGAAAAGTTTGATCTTAAGGATAATGATATGTTGTTCTTCGGAGCTGATAAAAATAGGGTTGTTTATACTGCTATGGGAGCTTTACGTTTAAAACTTGGTAAGGATTTAGATTTGATTGATACGAATCGTTATGAGTTGTTATGGGTCACAGAATTTCCATCTTTTGAATGGAGTGAAGAGGAAGGTCGATATTTAGCATGTCACCATCCTTTTACGGCACCACTTGATAGGGATATAGATAAGTTGCTTACGGATAAAGCACATTGCTATTCTAGAGCATATGATATTGTTATTAATGGATATGAAGCTGGTGGAGGATCTATTCGTATTCATGATGAGAAAGTACAAGAAAAGATGTTTCAAGCTTTGGAATTATCGGAAGAAGATATTCAAGATAAGTTTGGTTTCTTTGTAGAAGCTTTAAAATATGGTACACCTCCTCATGGTGGTCTTGCGTTAGGACTTGATAGACTTACCATGTTACTTAGTGGTACTGATAATATTCGTGATGTTATTGCTTTTCCAAAGACAACAAGTGCCAGTGATTTGATGAGTGAATGTCCTAATACGGTTTCTTGTGAACAATTAAAAGATTTATCTATTTCTGTTAAATAGTGTTAGATAAAGTTTTTTTCATTCTTGTTTTTGAGAAGTAGTTTTGTTATACTACTAATGTAAAGGATATGATATTAGATGAAGAAAATGAAGGATAATAAAGTAATTGCTAGTATTGGTAAAAAAATTAGAATAAAAACGAAGCCTAAAAAAAAGACTTCTCGTAAGCCTAAACTTAAAATATCAGATATTAAGCGTGGTGAAGGAGCTCCTGTTAATCATCTAATTGATCGTATTAAAGCAAGGGAGAGAGAGTATACCTTTTATTGCGTTGTGGTTTCTTTAGTTGTTATCTTGGTTATTGCTTATTTTGTTTTTTCATCTGTTCGAACTTCAAGGGATTATACAGCTATGGAGGTTGGTTCTTTTGTAGTATCGTTTAATACAGTAGATGAGAATTTAGGTAATGTTGTTGATTTGACACCGCTTAATCCAATGTCTGATGTAGAAGGTAGTAAATCTCAAGCTTATGAAGTAGAAATAGAAAATACTACGAATGAAAGACAAGGGGTAGAGATTCGTCTTTTGGATGATGTGGCGCTGATTCAAGAGGATGGTTGTAGTGAGATGCAAGTTCCTTATCAATATATTCATTATCAAGTAGGTGATGGAGAAATTAAATTGTTGGATGCTACTACAACATCGCCTGTTATTTATGAAGGTTCTCTTTCAGCTTCGGAAAAAGCAAAGTTACAAATTCGTATCTGGGTTACAGATTCTTTACCTAATGAATATATGAATTATCATTATCATGGTAATTTACTTGTTAAAAATGTAGAGACGGCTAAATAATTAGTCGTCTTTTTCTGTTAAGAGAAACTTCTCTATTATTTGATAAGTTTGTACAGGGTATTCTAAATAAGAAAAATGAGTAGCATTTTCAAATGTGATGAGAGCAGAGTCTTTGATTTTTTTCTCTAGTAATTTACCATCTTTTAGAGGCGTTGCGGTATCTTTTTCTCCCCATAATATTAATGTTTCTTGATCGATAAATGGTAGGTAGTCTTTTACGTCTTCTTTTATTATATTTTTAAATGTTTCATTCATTTCACTTGGTAGAGCTTTATAATCGCTTGATCCAAATATTGTTAGTAGTTTTTTATGATAGGGTTCTTTTAGTTTTTTTGGAAGAATCTTTTTTATTAGTTTTAGTAGTTTATAGATTTTTTCTTTTAACCATAGATATGGTGTTTTTCTTCTTTTGATTCCAGCCGTGTCGATTAATACTAATTTTTTGATATCTTCTTTATAATATCCTGTTAAAAGGGTTGCAATTCTTCCTCCAAAGGAATGAGCTATGATAGTAGGTTTTTTTATTTGTTTGTCAGCTATAAAGTCTCTGATTAGATTGGTGTAGTCATAGATTGTTAGATTACGGTCTGGAAAGGGACTATTTCCAAAACCGGGATAGTCTATGATATAGACTGTGAAGTTTTCTTTTAATAAGTTTATTAAGAGGTCAAAAGTTTTTCTAGTATCTCCCCAGCCGGGTAATATTAAAATGGTATCTTCTTTTTTGCCATGTTTTTCATAATAAATAGAGTAGTCATCTTTATTGTAATACATAAGATCACCTGTTATAATGTATTCTTATTTTTTTACTTGGTGTATAAAGTACTTGTACACTTAGGTTTGTTTATGGTATAATGAAGATGTCAAGGAGATGCGAGACCTGTTCTCATATAAAACCGACTAAAGTGACGATACGGGAGTTTTGATCAGTTACTGGTGTTGAAGACCTGTCTATTAGATAGGGATCCTAAAGGTAACGTAAGGACACCCACCTGTAAATATGCAGGTTTTATCGTTGGGCAGACGCTCTTCCTTGATTTTTTTTTGGTTTTGTGTTATAATAGCGCCACAGAGGTGATACGCATATGTTAGTACTTCCAATCGTTAACTATGATAAGGTTAAGAAAGTTAATAAGATTAAGAATGTTAAAGTGTGTTTTAAGAATGTTGAGAAAATTAGTCCAACAGAAGACTTTAAAAATTGTAATCCAAGTGATGTTTTTGTTAATCAGAGTAATTTTTTAGGAACGAGTTATAAAAATAATAATGATAGTGTTGTTGAATTTATTCGTAATTTTTCTTTAGTTAGACAGAGTGATTATTTTGTTACTACTAAGGAAGGTTTTAGTAGACCAGGTAGTTTTGATGTTTATCGAGTATCACAGCCACCTAAGTTCGTTAACGCGGCACTAGATAATTTGTATGCTAGTGTTATTACAGATATGAGGTTGGAAAGACCAGATTCTAATGAAAATTATAGAGGGCGTGATATTTCTTTAGAAAAGTTAGGATTTCATGAAGTTTTAACGGATGAGAAGATGGAAAAATTAGAAAAAATTGTCAAGAATGAACCAAGTAGAGGTAAATGGCCAAGATTATTTGAAGAAGCAGGAATTAGTGATATTCCTCAGATGTTTGAATTTTTAAAATGTTTTGAGTTTACGGTTATCAGTGGTACTTCTTTTTATGAGTCTGAGTTTCAGAATATGGAAGATATTTTGGAACAGTTAAATAATCCTTTAGCTAGGGAATGGAGTAAATACCATCAGAAAGCTAAGTCTAATCAAGAAATCTATTCTAAGTTATCTAAAGCTTATTATTTAATATATCAACAGCCATATTCTTTAATTATGACTGAGAAGCAAAAATCTAAGTTAGCATTATCTAGTGAAGAGATTGATTATAGTAGACAGAAAGTTAAAATTCCTAATGAAGTGGTAGGGGATACTTATGAGTTACCAAGAGCAACAGTCCTTCCTAACTAGATTGGAAGTGTTAATTGGATCTTGTAATATACAGACTTTAAGTGAACGGTCTGTTTTTGTTTTAGGAATTGGTGGCGTTGGTGGATATGTTTGCGAGGCATTAGCTCGTAGTGGAATTGGAAGAATTATTTTGATGGATCCTGATAGAGTTGATGTTAGTAATATTAATAGGCAGATTGTAGCGTTACATTCTACTGTTGGACTTAAAAAAGTAGATGTGATGAAAGAGAGAATTTTAGATATTAATCCTGATTGTCAAGTGGATGTGTATTCTGAATTTTTAGATGATGATTTTTCAATAATAGATAATCTTTCTTTTGATTTTTTTATTGATTGTTGTGACACGGTAGCTACTAAGAAGAGAGTTATTTCTTATTGTGTTAATAAAAAAGTTCCTTTTCTTACTTGTTTAGGAACTGCTAAAAAGTTTAATCCTAGTTTATTAGAAATTACGGAGTTAAAAAAGACCTATAATGATCCTTTAGCTAGAATTTTAAGAAAGTATGTAAAAGATGAAAAAATTAAGGATAAAGTTATGGTATTGTTTTCTAGTGAATTACCTTGTGATGTTAAGGAACTTGGTTCTACAGCTTTTGTTCCTAGTAGTGCAGGGTTATTGATTGCTAGTTATGTAGTTTCTTATTTTATCTCAAAATAAAAGAAATAGCTTTGGCTATTTCTTTTCTATTCTTGTAGTGACTAAATTCGTTAGTAGTGTATTACAGTAAGGGCAATTTGTTGTGTTGTTTTCGATTTTTGCTCCACAATTGGGACAATTAGTAAAGGCTTCACTATGAATTTGATCATTATTTGTCATAGTTTTTTCTGATATTTTTTCACCGTTTTTGTAAACGGTATGTGTTATATTTTGTTGTTTGATTACTTTTTTAAATTTAATAGGTCCAGAATTATTGTCTATGTTAGTATCAATGCCAGCATTATTTAGTAATTCTTCTATGTTTTTATTATTTAAGTCTTCTAGACTTGTAAATGTTTTTGTTGGCATTTTTTTCTTTACTATTAAAATTATTATAATTAATAGTAATATCACAATGATTAATCCTAGTATTAAAATTGTATCTTCCATATTATCACCATATTGATTATATCTTATTTTGTTGGTTTCTGTCAAAAAAAATACTGACTTTTGTCAGTATTAAAACTTTCTATATAGTCCAATGGCTTTCCCTAGAATAGTTACGTTTTTTAGAATGATTGGTTCCATGGTGTCATTTTCTGGTTGTAGTCTAAAATATCCGTTTTCTTTATAGAATGTTTTTACTGTTACTTCGTTGTTGTCATTCATTGCTACTACGGTGTCACCATTATTAGCAGTGTTTTTTCTTTCAACAATTAGAATGTCTCCGTCATAAATTCCTACGTTAATCATAGATTCTCCACTTACTTTTAAGGTGAATACTTCATTTCTAGTTGTAAATAGATTGGTAGGTAATGCAAAATATTCATCAGGTGTTTCGATTGCTTCTATCGGACTTCCAGCGGTAACTTTACCAAGTAGAGGAACTTCCACCACGTTGTCATCTTTTTCTATATATTCATTTGGTACTAATACCTCGATGGTTCTGTTTTTACCATTTCCCTTGGTAATGTATCCTTTTTCTTCTAGTTTGGTTAAATGGAAATGAATTGTTGCAGGAGAATTTAAGTGAGCTTCTTCGCCAATTTCTCTAACCGTTGGGGGATAACCTTTATTTGCAATCCATTTTTTGATGATTTGTAAAATCATTTCTTGCTTTGTTGTCAACTTTTCCATATTGTCTCCCTCCTTTTATCAATAGTTTAACATTAAATATGTAAAATGTCAAACAAATGTTTAAAATATATATTGACACGAACAATTGTATGAAGTAGACTGAATGTGTAAGGAAGGAGAGATGTGTATGAATATGAATTTAAAAATGAAAAAAATAGTAAAAGAGGGGCTTGGTTTATTTCTTCTTTATTCTTTTATTACTTTATGTTTATTTATGGCTACGGAGCGCATTAATCGTCTTGATCAGGTAGAGGGGGATTTTCGTAATACAAACCATAGTGTGTCTGTTCAATTTGGTAAGTAATGTGGTATACTAATTATTAGGTGATGTATAGTGAACAAAATTATTTTAGTAGATGGTAACAATTTATTATTTCGTAGTTACTACGCTACTGCTTATCAAGGGGTTATTATGAAAAATTCGAAAGGGTTTCCTACGAATGCTTTATATGGTTTTATTAATATGATGCATAAGATTGTAGAAGATGAAGCTCCTTCTTATATTATGGTTGCTTTTGATAAAGGAAAGACTTTTCGACATGATAAATATGAGGAGTACAAAGCTGGTAGAAGTGAGATGCCAGATGAGTTGAAAATGCAATTTCCAAAAGCAAAAGAAGTTTTAGATGCCTTAGGTATTAAACATTTTGAGATTGATAATTATGAAGCTGATGATATCATTGGAACACTTGCTTTAGAGGTAGAAAAAAGAGATGACTTTATCGCAACTATTGTCAGTAGTGATAAAGATTTATTACAGCTTGTCAGTGATAAAGTTGTTATGAAACAGTTAAAGCAGAGTGGCCATGTTATGATGACAAAAGAAGAATTTATTAAGACTTATCAAGTTTTACCTATTCGTATGATTGATTTAAAAGCTTTGATGGGAGATCCTAGTGATCATATTCCAGGAGTTAAGGGAATTGGAGAAAAGACGGCTATTCGCTTGCTTTCTAAGTACGAAAATCTAGATAACTTATATGAACATATCGATGAAGTATCTGGTAAAACAAAAGAAAAGTTGGTAAATGATAAAGAACATGCCTATATGAGTTATGATCTTGCGACAATTTACCGAGAAGTACCACTTGGTTTTACTTTGGATGATTGTCGTTATACGAGGGAAAATACTGAAGAGTTTACACAATTATTACAGGAATTTGAATTTCATTCTTTACTTAAAAAATATCATTTAGAAGGTAATGATTCTACTCCAAGTCAAGAAGAAATTAAAATTTTACCAGTTGATAAACTTATTTCTAATACTTATTCTTTTTATGTAGAGACAAGGGGTAGTGTTTATAGTAAAAGTGAAGTTTTAGGAGTAGGAATTTATGATGGTGTATATGGTTATTTTATTCCTAGAGAAGAGTTAGTTTTTCATAAAGAGTTGTTTTCTAATAATAGTTTTAAATATACTTATGATTTAAAGAAGAGTATTGTTGTTTTAAATTCACTGGGAATTGATATTAAACAGGTTAGTTTTGATACGATGATTGCTTGTTATTTACTGGATTATGTTGTGAAAGATGATATTAGTTTTGTAGCACAAGCTTTTGATGTTAGACTTCCTTTATATGATGAGTTGTTTGGTACAGAAAAACGTCCTAAGGAAGTTAGTGATGAAGTATTGAGAGATGAGTGTTGTAGAAAAGCAAAATTTATTTTTGATACTCGTAATCAGTTGTTGGAAGAGTTAAAAAATAATGAAGAGTTAGAATTGTTTCAAAATATTGAGATGCCTTTATCTAGAGTGCTAGCTGATATGGAATTAACTGGTATTAAAGTAGATGTTTCTTATTTAGATAACGTTGCTAGCGAATTAAAAGAAAAGATGGATGACTTAGAACAAAAAATTTATGAAGATGCCGGGGTTACTTTTAATATTATGTCTCCAGCACAACTTTCTAAAATATTATTTGAAACTTTAGAGATTCCTTATCCTAAGAGAGTAAAGGATGGTAAGTATTCTACTAGTAAAGATATTTTAGATAAGATACGTTTTGTTCATCCAATTGTAGATAAAATATTAGAGTATCGTACTTTAGCTAAACTTTATACAAATTATGCAGTGGGATTAAAAGCAGAAGTTAGAGAAGATGGTAGAATTCATACTATTTTTACGCAGACTTTAACTCGTACGGGAAGACTTTCTAGTATTAGTCCAAATTTACAAAATATTCCAGCAAGAGCTGAGTATTCTAAATTAATCCGTAAAGCTTTTATTCCTGATTCGCATTCCAAATTATTATCTAGTGATTATTCTCAAGTAGAGTTACGTGTTTTTGCTCATATGTCTAAAGCCAGTAATTTGATTCAAGCTTTTAAGGATGGAAAAGACATTCATGCGAAGACTGCTTCTGATATTTTTCATGTGCCAATGGATGAGGTTACTAAAGATATGAGACGTACAGCGAAAGCAGTTAACTTTGGAATTCTTTATGGAATTAGTAGTTTTGGACTTAGTGAGGATTTAGGAATTGATATTCAAACTGCTAAGAAGTTTATTGATAATTATTTAGAGACTTATCCAGGTATTTCAGAATATATGGAAAAAGAGAAGAAGAAAGCTTATGACCTGGGATATGTTACTACGCTTATGAATCGTCGTAGAGTGATTCCTGAGTTAAAGAATAAGAATTATATGGTACGTAGTAGTGGAGAGAGAATGGCATTAAATACGCCTATTCAAGGTACTGCTGCAGATATTTTAAAAAAGGCTATGGTTGAGATATATGATGAATTTAATAAACGTGGGTTGAAGAGTAAAATGTTAATTCAAGTTCACGATGAATTAGTATTTAATGTCTTGGAAGATGAACTAGATGAAGTGTGTGATATTGTTCGTAATATTATGGAGCATACTTTTGAACTTAGTGTTCCACTGAAAGTTGATATTGAGTATGGAGATAATTGGTATGAAGCTAAATAGGAAGTAGGTGTTTTTATGCCAGAAAAACCAGAGGTTGTTACTGTTGCTAATACATTAAAGAGACAAATTCTTGGTAAGACGATTACGGATTGCCAAGTTTTCTGGGATAATATTATTGCTTATCCTAGTGTTTGTGAGTTTAAAAAAGAAGTTATTGGCCAAAAAATATTAGATATTACTACTCGTGGTAAATGGATTGTTTTAGAACTTAGTCGAGATTTATTACTTATTCATTTAAGAATGGAAGGAAAGTTTTTCTTTCGTAACGTTGATGATAGTAAAAATAAACATGAACATGTATTCTTTACTTTAGATAGTAAGATTAGTTTTCGATTTCATGATGTTCGTAAGTTTGGTAAGATGTATTTGCTTGATAAAAAAGATGCTTATTCTAGAAAACCTTTATGTGAATTAGGACTTGAGTATGATGATCCAAGATTAGATGCTAGTTATTTGTATCAGGCAATTCATTCTAAAAGGTTACCTATTAAGACAGTTTTGTTAGATCAAAGTATTATTACGGGTATTGGTAATATTTATGATGATGAAATATTATTTTTGAGTCGAATTAGTCCTCTTCGTAAAGCAGATAAGATTACAAAAAAAGAATGTGATGAGATTATCGCTAATACGAAAAAAGTATTAACAGAAGCCATAAAAATGGGTGGAACGACTATAAAAAGTTTTACATCTAGTGAAGGAGTTCATGGACTTTTTCAAAATGAGTTATCTGTTCATGGTAAGGTTGGTCCTTGTCCAGTATGTGGAAGAGATACAGTAAAGATAAAAGTTGGGGGAAGAGGTACTTATTATTGTCCACACTGTCAAAAATAGTGTGGATTTTTTATTATGTTACTTATAGAATTACTTGGTGTTTTGGAAGTTTTAGTTTTTGATTTCTTAATTTTGTGGTAGATAGGGGATTAAATTAAT
>CALVSH010000054.1 GCA_944358945.1 uncultured Bacilli bacterium | reverse complement strand
AATAAAAGAATTAGAAGGTTGATTTCTAATTCTTTTAGTTTAGGTAGTTTTTTATTAATTGTGTAAAGTCATCTAATATTTCATTATCTGAATTTTTAATTTTACAGATATCAAAGAATCTTTCTGGTAGATGGAAGTTTGTTTTTAAGATAATAAAACTTTTTCCTTTATAATGAATAGGATTTCCAATACCTATTCCATAACCGTTTTTTATTAATTCTTTACATAGACTATAACTATTGAATTCATAACTTGGTTTTATTTTTAGTCCGATTGAGTCTAAATAGTTATCAAAGTTTCTTCTACCATGAGTGATGTTTGTCAGTAGTACTAGAGGGTATGATAAGACTTCTTCGATTGTTAGAATTTTATTTTCTAGGTGTTTATAGTGTTTGGATGAGGCGATGAAGTGGTCTTGGATGGAGAAGGTTTTTATTTTTTCTAGGTTGTGCATTGTTTCGTAGTCATTTTTAATTACGATGTCCATTTTGCCAAGTCCTTGGTAGTTTTCTAGTACTTCTATTTCTTCTAGGAACATATGAATTTGAATATTGGGATGTTTTTTTCTTATTTCGTTTAGAACTGGGAGAATTGGTTCTAGGAAGTTGGTAGTTGTAGTTCCAATATATAGATGTTGTTTTTGTTCTTTTGGATTGTTTATTGTTTTTATCGTGGTTTGTAGTTTTTGAAACATAGTTTTTGAGTATTCATATAGAATTTTACCTTCTTTTGTTAGTGTTATTCCTTTATTATTGCGAATTAGAAGTGTGGTATTTAGTTCGGTTTCTAGTTCCTTGATAGCTTTTGTTAGAGCAGGTTGTGAAATATTTAGTTTTTTACTGGCTTGTGTTATGTTTTTTATCTGAGCTACTTCGTAGAAATATTTTAGGATGTTTAAGTTTATATTTTGAATCATTATTATCACCAGTTATATTTTATCATAACTATGAGTTATTTCCATAATAAATAATTGGTATTTTACTTATGACTCGTTTTGGAATAGTATGAAGCTAGGAGGGATTATTTATGAGTTATAAGGCAGATACACATATGCATTCTATTTATTCTTATGATGGGCAGATGAAGTTAGAGGATATGGTAGAAAGGGGAATGGATTTAGGATTAGAGTATATGGCATTTACGGAGCATTTAGAGTTTGGACAGATTAATATGAATCAGTTTTTAAATCGTTATGATTTATATAAGAGGGAAGTAGAACGGTTACAGGAGTTGTATCCTAATATTACTTTGCTTAAAGGAGTAGAGGTGTCTAATCCGGAAAATTATTCTGAACAGATGCGTGTACTTAAGATGTTGGATTTGGATTATATTATTGGTAGTAATCATATCTTACCTGATGATAATTCTAAACGAGAGATATTACTTTATTATCAAAGAATTTTAGGAATGGTTATTAATTGTGATATTGATGCGGTAGGTCATCTTGATTATTTACGTAGAAGAGTTGATGATAGCTTGTTACCTAATGATATGATTGGTGTTATTTTTAAAGAGATGATTCGTAAAAATATAGCATTAGAGATTAATACTTCTGCGGTTAGAAGATCTGGTCTTGATTCTTTTCCGAGTGATGAGAAGTTGGAGTTATATCGTAGTTTAGGTGGTAATATGGTAACTTATGGTAGTGATGCTCATCGATTGTATGAAATATATGATGCTATTGATGAGGTGTCTAGTAAGTATGATTTTAATCAAGGTGTATTTGTGAAGAGAAAGTTTTTGTCATTAAAATAAAGAGAATTTAATATGTTAATAATGGAGAAAAATATGGAAGAAGAAGAAAAAAGTTATGAAGATGAAAATATTATGATGAAAAATATTTATATTGATTGTAATTCTAAGGAGAAAAAAATATTAGTTGAAGTTGTGGATAAAGAAAGTAGCTTTGAACAGTTTAATGATTCGTAAATAATTCTTGCTTTTCTATTCTTTTCTATATATAATTAAATCGAGAGGTTAAAGAAGGAGAGTGTTTTATTATGGAAAAAGAAGAGAAAACTGAAGTAGTAGAGGAAAAGAAAGAGAAAAAAGAGAAGCAGTCTAAAAAATCTTTAAAAGAATGGGAAAGAGAAACTAGAGAGAAAATTAATGAGAATCGTGATATTAGTAATTATTTAGATGATGTTGATGCAATGAATGAAAATCAATGGTCTATTAAAGGTTTGTTAGCTAGAATGACCTTGGTTTATGATGTTTCTAGAGACGAAAGAAATTCTCATATAAAATCTATGTTAATTCTTGGTGTATTATATGTTTTAGGTTTACTTATTATTGTGATAAATCCTGATGATTCTTGGTTAGGATATATTTTAGTAGGAGCAGCATCATTTTGGAAGTTCTTTACCTGGGGTAGTGAAGTTGATGATTATAATGTAAAGACTGGTAATGTTTCTTATACGGCAAGAACTGATATGTTTGGACAAGTAAAGGTAGAACAAAATACTGGTAATGTTGGTTGTATTATGGGAATTATCGGATTAGCATTAGGTATTGTTGTTACACCTATCTTATTCTTAAGATCTTTATTTAGATTCTTTAGAGCTAGAAGAGCTTTTGATATTGCGAAAGAGATTGTTGAAGATATGGAATCTCATTTAAAAGTTAGATATGTATGGAATAAGAAAAAATCTAAATGGGACGAAATCGTTCTTTAATGGAAAGTGGTAGAAGATGAAGTTAACAGCAGCAAAGTGTCCTAACTGTGGGGCAAATTTAGAGGTAGATAGAAACGAAGAAGTAACGACATGTAAATATTGTAATAGTGATATTATTATTGAAGATGCAGTTGCGAAATATAAATTAGAATTAAGTGGTAAAGTTAAAGTATCAGGTATTAAAGATAATGATGATAGATTAAAGGATGCTAAAAATTATTTGAAGTTAAAAGAATATCAGAATGCTAATGGTGTTATTGATACTATTATTGAGTTAGATCCTTTTAATATTGAAGCATTTATTTTAAGAATAAAATCTTATCTTGGTTATTTTGGTGAGTTATATGATGAGGATGACTTTGAGACTGATTGCGATTTAAATATGCAATTTTGGTCTGATGTTAAACTTATTTTGGATACTTTTGATCGTTTGAAATCTATTGATGAAAAAGCTAAGTATAAGAAGAAATTAAAAGATGAGATAAAACAAATTGAAAAATTAGAAAAAGAACAAAAGAAGATGAACGATGATTTAAAAGTTTGTTATGATATTGATGAAATGGTTGAGGAGATTACTTCTTATAAATTTAAACCAGAAATATCTAAAGCTTTGAAGAGAAATTATAAGAAGATTAATAAGTTATTGAAGGCTTATTTTATCAATACTTTAGGATATGAAATTATTAAAGTTCCTGAAGATAGATTTATATATCGAGATATGACAATTCGTTATTATGATTCTAATTCTAGAGCTAATACGAATGTGATTAAGAAGTATCAGGATGTTCGTGAAGTTGAGAAAGCTATTCGCGAGTCTAAAGATGATATTATTAATAAGATGTTTAGAGTTGCTAGAGGATCTAGTCCTATTGGAATTATAAAAAATATCATAGATAAGTAGAAGAAGAGTTTTTCTTCTTTTTTTTGTATATTTCTTTTGTTGTATGGATATATTAATATTGGTGATAATAATGGAAGATGAAAAAAGATGTGAAGTAGTAGAGAGGGAATCTGCTATGAAGAATATTCATATTGATAGCAATTCTAAGGAAGGTAAATTACTTGTAGAAGTTGTTAATAAAGAGTCTACTATGGACAAATTAAAGGAAGATATGTGATATGAGTCATATATCTTTTTTTATTTATTAAGTCGTTCAAAAGAAAACTTTTATTTTTCTTCTAAAAAATCTTTTGATATGGTATGATTAGGATAGAGTAATGAGGTGATTTGATGGAGGCTCTTGATCATAAATGTCCTAGTTGTGGAGCGGTTTTGAAGTTTTCTCCTAAGAAGCAAAAATGGGTTTGTGAATATTGTGGTAGTGAGTTTACTTTAGAGGAGTTACAAAAGTATAAAAATGCTAGTAGTGAAGAAGTAAATCAAAAAAATGAAAATAAAAAAGAAGTAAAAGTCGAATCTTGTGATTTATATCGTTGTAATAGTTGTGGAGCTGAAATACTTGCCGATCCTAATACGACAGCTACATTCTGTGTTTATTGTGGAAATACGGCAATTTTAAAAGAGAGAATTCAAAATAGTAGAGTACCTGATTTTATTATTCCTTTTCAGAAAGTTAAGGAAGATGCTACTAGTGCTTTTTTAGATCTTGTAAAACATAAACCATTAGTACCTAGAACTTTTAAGAGTCGAAAGAATATTGATAAGATTACTGGAGTTTATATTCCTTTCTGGGCATATGATTTTGATGTTGATGGGACTGTTCATTTTAAGTGTGTTGATATACATACGTGGAGTGATTATTATCAAAGCTATACCAAGACAGATACTTATGATGTAGTTTGTGAAGGTAGTATGAATTTTGATAAAGTATTGGCAGATGGCTCTTCACGGTTTCCTGATGATTTGATGGACTCTTTGGAACCTTTTGATTATAAGGGTTTAACGGAATATAATCATGCATATTTATCAGGGTTTTTATCAGAAAAATATGATGTTTTAGAAGAAAAAGCAATTGAAAGAGCAAAAAATAGAACCTTAAATACTACGGTTTCATTATTTAAAGAGAGAGTTAGACATCAGCAGAAGAGTGCTGTTAAAAATGAACTTAATTTAAATAATGTTAAGTCTAATTATATTTTATTGCCTGTATTTATGGTGAATATTAAATATCGTGATAAGATGTATACTTTTGCGATGAATGGTCAGACAGGTAAGATTATTGGAGATTTGCCATTAGGAGTTAAAGAGGTTGTTTTATGGTCTCTTGGTATTTTTCTAGTATGTCTTATTATTTGTATAGGTCTATATTTAGGAGGAATTATATGAAAAAGTGTTTTAAGATTTTCCTTCTTATTCTTGTTTTGTTTTTGCCATATATTAAGGTAGATGCTAGTACCAATACTTATGTCAGAACTTATGAAAATTGGTTGGTACCTAATGATATTGTTGTTGATTCTTCTAATATGAGTAGTGTATTATCTACACCAGCTGTGAATGCAGAAGAAAAAATATATGATTTTGCTAGTTTACTTACTTCGCAAGAAGAAGTTATTCTTTATGATGAAGTTATTCAATTTATTGAGAAGAGTAATTTAGATTTAGCGATTGTGACTGTTAGTGATTATGATAAGATTTGTTCTTATGAAGATTGTAGTCAAGTTTATGCAGATGATTTTTATGATTATAATAGTTTTGGATTAGGTGATGATCATAGTGGATTGTTGTTTTTGGTAGATATGAAAAATAGAGAAATCTATATAAGTACTACAGGTAAAGCGATGGATATGTATAATGATATTCGAATTGATAAGATTTTAGATGCTATTTATACAGAGTTTGGAAGTGACAAGTATTTTGAAGGAATTACAAAATTTATGACAATTATTGAAAACTATGATACAATGGGATTGCCTAGTAATATAGATAGTAAGTATGCAATTAGTGCTGATGGAGAAATTTATAGAAAATTCCCTTGGTTAATTGTCTTAGGTGTACCTAGTGTTATTACTATTATTGTAATGGGAATTTTAATTAGTAAAAATAAAATGGTAAAAGTTGCTACTACATCTAGAGAATACTTAGAAAAAGGATCTATTAACATTAAGGTAGTTAGAGATGTACTTACTTCTAGTCATACTACTTCTACTCCAATTTCTCATTCTAGTAGTAGTGGTGGAGGTTCTAGTCATTCGGGAAGTAGTGGTCGAAGCCATGGTGGTGGTGGACACCATTTCTAATATATAGAAAGAAGGTAAATTTATGGGTTTAATTAAAGCAGCAACCGCTGCGATAGGAAGTACATTACACGATCAATGGAAAGAGTATATTCGTTGTGATGATTTAGGACAAGATATTTTGATGAAGAGAGTATCTACTCCTAATGGTATTATTTCTAAGGATAGTGCTATTCAGGTTTCTCCTGGACAAATCGCAGTAATTTTTCAAAATGGTCAAATTTTAGATGCAACTGCAGAAGAAGGTATTTATACTTTTGATCAGTCAACATCTCCATCATTTTTTGCAGGACAATTTGGTGATGTCTTTAAAGAAATGTGGACAAGATTTACTTATAATGGTGGAACATTTAAAGAACAGGCAGTATTTTATATTAATGCTAAGGAAATAATGGATAATAAGTTTGGAACTCCAGCACCAATTCCATTCCAAGATTGGTCTCATCCAATTCCAAATCAAATGACTGGTACTATGAGTCCTTTGCGTGTAGAAGTAAAGTGTTTTGGTAAATATACTTTTAAAGTTGCTGATCCTGCTTTGTTTATGTCACGTGTTGCTGGTACAGCTGAGGAGTATTCAAAAGACGAAATTTGTGAACAAATGCGTTCAGAAGTTATTGGGGCTTTCCAAAATGTCTTAAATGAACTTGGAACTATTGAACATAAAGTTCCAGTGTTGGAATTACCTAGTAGAACTGATGAAATAAAAATGGTTATGGATGAAAAGGTATTTGATCAACCAATTCGTAATCGTGGATTAAGTTTGGTAGGTTTTGTTGTAGAAAGTGTTACTTTAGATGATGAATCTAATAAGAAGATTGATAATTATGAATTATCATCTAACCAATTTATGCAACAGGGTACTCTTGCTGGTGCTTATGCTAATGCGGTTCAAGATGCTGCTAATAATGAAGCTGGCGCAATGAATGGTTTCTTAGGTGTTGGTATGATGAATATGGCATCAGGTGGTGTCATAGGAGGAGCTGCTAATCAGGCAATGAATCCTCAAGCAGGTTTTGCCGCTACTACACAACAAGCTTATGATCCATATCAAAATCAAGCTGCTAGTCAGTTAAACCAAGCTCAAAGAAATAGTAATGCTCAAGCTGGAAATGGAAGTTTTTGTCCAAACTGTGGTAATGCAGTTAATGGTGCTAATTTCTGTCCTAATTGTGGAACTAAATTAAATTAATAAGGAGTCTTTGGACTTCTTTTTTTTTGCTTTTTTTTGATAATATTGTATAATAGCTATTAAATTTGTAAGTGAGTTGATTTTATGAGTAATAATTTAAATGAAGAAAAAAAGATGAAAGAGTTAGAAAATACTATTAAATTAATTAGAAGAGGAAAATTAAAGAGTTTTAAATTGAAAGAGAAATTATCTCAATATTCTGATAGGGATGTTGCGAATATTTTGTTTGAGTTTAGAAATGAAAAAGATAGGCTTGATAAAATAGTAAAAGCAATGGATTTTAATCAGTTATTGAAGGCGGTTGATGTTTTAGTTGATTTTTTTGATGGTTATCAGGTAGATGTTTTAGATTATTTACAAATGACGATTAGTAAGAGGTCAGAGAAAATTTCTGTTGCTTCTACTAAGACAGTCTTTGAAAAATCTGTTGTTGAAAGTATTAGTCGTAATATTGATATTCCTAAGATATATTTTTCTCATTTACTTGAAAATCCCTTGATCGTTGACAATGATGCTTTTTATATTTTTGTACATGATGAAAAAAAGTTTTATTCTTTATTAGATAAAATTGTTCATAAGAGATTGGTTAAGGAAAATGATTCAAAAGAGACTCGTTATCGTACGTTAACTTATCGTAGTATGGTAATCATGATGTGTTTATGGTTGCGAATGGGAAATGATGATTTTGATCAGGTGGAAGAATTTTTAGAGAAGGAATTAGACTTCTTGGAAGATGAAACGTTTTCGTATGCAAAAGATGGTAAAAATATGAAATATTTAGGATATGATGTGTGGTATCAGAATTTGTTAGGAAATGATTATGATGAGACCTGGTATAAGATGAAGCTTGTGATAGAAAATGAAAAAGGTAGACAGAGCTTACCTAATATTTTATATGGTATTAGAGAAGAAGATTTAGAAAAAGTATGTTATGTTTACGCTATACAAAATGGGAAGGATAATGAAGATTCTAAGGGGGTAGTTAGAGATTTATATCACAAATTAAATAAAAGTGGTGTTTTATATACTTCTCATCCTAAGTTTAGAATGGCACTTTTATCTTTTTATCAAATTTTGCTTGATAATGATATTCATACAATAAAAGTTCCTAGGCAACAAGTAATGTCTCTTCGTTTTCATCAGTTATTAAGTGATGATGCTATTAATAATCCTAAAACGTTTTCTAATAAATCAAATTTCGTTGGTAAAGCAGAACAGATTGAGAAAAATAAGACACTGGGCTTACAAAATTTGTTTCTTAGTACTATGGATTATACTGATTTTTCTGTTACTGTTAATGAAGATGAGACTAATTCAGATTATTTAACTTTATACATAGATAAAAATGTGAAAACTATGGATAATGTGGTGTTTCAAAAGAAGAAATAGTTAGTTAAGATTAGTGTTTTATTACTAGTCTTTTTATTTGGAAATGTATAATTTTTTTGATATGGGAAAGACTATGAATGGGTGATGAATTTGACAAAGAACGACTTTTCTGATAAAATACATAACTGTCACATAAACAAAGAGGTGTTATACATGTTTTATGATGAAAAACAGGCGTTAAAGGCTTGTGAAGAAGAACCATCCCTGATTTTTGAGTTAATCAAAGAAGGGTATTATGATTTAGTAGATGAACTTATTTCTAAAAACAAAGTTGATATCAATACTGTAGATGTCGCTGGAAATGATGTTGTCTGTAGACTTTTAAAGGCTAGACAATATGATTTGGTATTAAAGTTTATCCGTAAACGTAGTTGGAATCCGAATCATCAGAATTTAGATGGAAATACCATAGGACATTTGTTAGTGAGAGATACATCTGTTCCGGCTTTGAAAATTTTAGAGTGTTTAACTAGAAGTAAGAGATATTTACTAAATATTAAGAACAAGAATGGTGAGACTGTATTAGATAGAGCTATTCATAGTCAAAGTGCGTATCCAGCGCTAAAAATATTAGAAGAAAAACGTTTTAATAATATTGATGTGTTATCCTTTAAAAATTTATATCAATTATGTATTAAGAATAATTATTATGGAAAGTATTCAAAATTAACTAATTTAGAGAATATAGTTGATAGTTTAGAGAAAAAAGATGAATTAGTTCCTAGTATGAGTCATTTATTAGATATGATTGTTGAAAATATGGAAGCTATTAAACAGGATTTGATGAGGGGAAAATTGTCTTTGTTAGATCAGATTGTTAATAGTTCTTTAGCGGAAGCTGTTATATAAGAGGAGATTCCTCTTTTTTGTTTGATTTTTTTGTGATATAATCTTTTTGAAATTTGTGAGGTGGTATTATGCATTTACCTGATTATAAAGAAGCTAGAAAAAGAGATATTAGACCTTATAAGAGAATTGATTTTTTAGAAAATAGTGAGGTTAAAAATAAATATCAGGGTATGACTTTTTATTTGAAAACTTATGGTTGTCAGATGAATGAACATGATAGTGAGAATATAGAGGCATTACTTGTGTTTTTAGGGTTTTCTAAAGTAGATAACTATGAAGATGCAGACTTGGTACTTTTAAATACTTGTTCTATTAGGGAAAATGCTCATAATAAGGCGTTTGGAATGCTTGGTAGACTTAAACATTTGAAGCAAGAGAAGAAGAATTTGCTTGTAGGATTATGTGGGTGTATGGCACAAGAGGCTAGTGTTGTTGATAAAATCTTACGTGATTATAAATGGGTCAACTTTGTATTTGGTACTCATAATATGTATCAGTTACCAGAGATTATTGATAAGGCAATTGAAGAAAATAAACAACAGATAGAAGTATTTTCTCGTGAAGGAGATTTGATAGAAGGATTACCAGTACTTCGTGTAAATGATTATAAGGCTTATGTTAATATTATTTATGGTTGTAATAAGTTTTGCACATATTGTATTGTTCCTTATACTAGAGGGCGTGAGAGAAGTCGTTTGAAGGAAGATGTGTTAGCTGAAGTAGAGAAGTTAGTAGATGATGGATATAAGGAAGTTACTTTATTAGGTCAGAATGTCAATGCTTATGGTAAAGATATTTATGATGATTATACTATGGCTGATTTGTTAGAGGATGTTGCGAAAATGGGAATTCCTAGAATTCGTTTTACTACCTCTCATCCATGGGATTTTACTGATCGTATGATTGATGTGATTGCGAAGTATCCTAATATTATGCCTAGTGTACATTTACCGGTTCAGAGTGGTTCTAGTAGAATTTTAAAGCTTATGGGACGTCGTTATACTAAGGAAAGTTATTTAGAGTTGTTTGATAAGATTAAAAAGAAAGTTCCAGGAGTTAGTATTTCTACGGATATTATTGTAGGATTTCCTGGTGAGACGGAAGAAGATTTTTTAGAGACTTTGGACTTAGTTCGTCGTTGTAAGTATGATAATGCATTTACTTTTGTTTTTTCTAAAAGAGAAGGTACTCCAGCATGTAGATTGGAAGATCCTGTTCCTTTAAAAGAAAAAGAAGAACGTCTTCAAAGATTAAATGAAGCTGTAAATCAATATTTCTTAGAAAATAACAAGAAACTTGTCGGATGCGAAGTGGAAGTTTTAGTGGAAGGTATTTCTGATAAGAAAAAGATGTATTATGGTTATAGTGATACGAATAAGTTGATTAATTTTTCTAGTAGAAGTGAACTTACTCCAGGTGACTTGGTTATGGTAAAAATTACTGATGCTAAGACTTGGAGTTTGGATGGTGAAGCTTGTGAATGAAGCAATCAGTGATGTTATTTCAGTTATTCAAAAA
Source organism: uncultured Bacilli bacterium (assembly GCA_944358945.1). Classification (GTDB taxonomy): domain Bacteria; phylum Bacillota_I; class Bacilli_A; order RF39; family UBA660; genus Faecimonas. The sequence continues at coordinate 23,079 of CALVSH010000054.1, read as the reverse complement.
AGTGATGATTATCAAAAATGTGTAGAGTTGAAACAGAAGATGGCTCATAATAAAGAGTTGATGAAAGTTATAGAGGAGTTAAAGAAAGCTCAACAAGTTTATATAAAAAATGGTAGTGTTGATAAGAGTGTTGTTGATTCTTTGAAAGAGAAGTTATATGAGTTCCCTATTTATGTTGTTTATATGCAACATTTAGAGAAGGTTAATGAAATGATTTCTTATGTAGAAGATGATTTGAATGATTTTTTTACACGATTATCAAATTAAAAAAAGTCTATGAATTATTAATTAGTTCATAGGCTTTTAATTCTTCTAAAATACGTTCTTTTACTTTTTCTATAAAATTATTTATTAAATAAATATCAAATATATAATTTTTTTCTTGTTTTGAGTTTTCAATAATAATACCTGTTTTATTTATTAAAATATCTAGTTTTTCTATGGGGATTTCTGTAATGTTTGTTTTTGGTTTTTGAAAGTCTTCGTAGAACAAAGATAAATCTATATCATATTTTTCTATTATTTTTATGTTTAAATTTGTATAGTCAGAGTAAATTAAATTTTTTAATTCTTCTGTTGTTGTTTTTATAATTGTTCCATCTATTAATTTTACAGAATCACTTTGTGTTAGGTTGGTTATAAACTTATCAAACCATAATTTATCTGTAAATAAGTGAATATAATATCCTAAATCAAAATCTGTATTGTAGAAGTTTGGATATTTATTAGTAAACATTTTTATATTTGGGACATGTTCTTTTTCATTGTATAGAAAGTGAGATTCTTTTCTTGATTTTCCTATTTCTTTAGCAATGTCTGGGGCAATAGATCCTAAGTAGTAATCTTTTTTATTGTTTAATTTTAGATATGGTTCTAATACTTTTGCTACTGCTAAATGAATTATAGTTGATGCCATATTTTACCTCCTTTTGTAATTTTATAAAAAATAAAATAAATAGTCAAACATCTGGTATTATTTGCATACATTAAGTTAGGAGGGGTAGATATGTCTAGTTATAAAGAAATTGTTACGAAGGCTGTTATTGGTAAAGGTAAAAAATTATTTACAACAGAAAATTCTGTTAAAGTAGATCATGTTCCGTCTACTATTTTAGGTTGCTGGGTTATTAATCATAATTTTCGAGGAGAAAAAGTAGGAGAAGAAATTACTATTACTGGTAGTTATGATGTTAATATTTGGTATTCTTATGATAGAGATACTAAGACAGATGTTGTAAAAGAGACAAAACATTATCAGGAAGTAGTACATATGCGTAATCGTGATGATGATACTACAGGAGAAGAAATCATTGTTCGTAGTTTAAAACAACCTACTTGTTCTGATGTTTCTATTGCCGGAGATGAAATTCATTATACTATTGAAAAAGAACTTGGTATTGAATTAGTGGGTGATGTTAAAGTAAAAATAGAAGCTAATGAAGAAGAAGACCCTTGGGACGAAATTGTAGATGAGACGAATCAGGTTGATTCTAATGATGTTATTGATTCAGAGCTTCGTGATGATTTTATAGAAGAAAATACTATTTAATTCGTTAATGGCACTTATTATTAGTGCTTTTTTTCTATCTTTTTCTCTTTCTTTGTTCTATACTATAGATAGAGGTGTTGAGTTATGGGGAAAGAGAAGAAAAAAGAAAAGGTTTTGGATAAAAAGGATATTAAAGTTACGATTATTACGCTTTTAATTATCCTGGGTATCTTTTCTTTAATCTTTTGGATCTTTTTTGTAGTTATTTCTTATCGAAGACCTATTTATTATTATGAAGCAGTAGGAGATAGTTGTGATCGGGATAGTTATGAGTTGTATTATGAAAAAGATGATGTAAGATATTATAGTCCTTGTTATGACGAGGTTAATATTGTGGAGAAGAGATTTATTTTTTATCATCGCTTTGATGTAAAGAAGTATATTGATGAGGGTAGACTTCTTCGTATTTTACAAAAAGCAACTATTACTAAATGGGCTTATGATGGTATTTTACAGACAGATTATTATGTAGATGTTTATAAAGATAGTGATTCTATTATGGTTACTAAGTGTCAATTAGATGGAAAGACGGATTACTATTTTCATGGTGCAAATAGTTATAATAATTATTATTGTAAATATTTTTATCAATAAGACAAAATTCTACAAATTTTTTTAGTTTTCTATAATATTATTAGATGAGGAGGAGTCAGAATGAAAGAAAATTTAAATGATTATATTGAAGAAGCCGTTGGACAAGTTAGAGATATTTTTTGTCCTGGTGAAGAACAGATAGAAAGATTTCGTGATTCTTTTTGTCATATAACAGTGGATAAAGTATTAAAAGGTAGTGTTACTGCTATTTTTTATCAAGATACTAGAGATTCATTATGTGTATCTTTTTCTAGTGAGGGAAGAGAAGTTTCAGATGATATCAAAGAAGCGTTGATGGATGCGGGAATATCTACTGTATTGCCAAGTAATAGGCGAATAGATAGTACCTATCTTCCTTTGACAGATAATGTTAGAAAAGATGCAATTGACATTAAGAATCAATTACAGATGCAAGAAAAAAAACTTTTTAAAAGTATTTAATTAGGTGTTATAAAAAAAAGGTTGACAGACAATCTTTTTTTTATTATACTATATTTGCATTAAGAAACGGAGGGATATTATGGCAGTTAAGATTAGATTAACAAGAATGGGTGCTAAAAAGAAACCTACTTATAGAATCGTTGCAACTGATTCTAGACGTCCTAGAGATGGGCAATATATTGAATTAATTGGTACTTATGCACCTGTTGGAGAAGCTAAAGTAAATATTAATGAAGAAGTAGCTTTAAAATGGTTACGTAATGGTGCTACTCCTACTGATACTGTTAGAAATTTATTTTCTAAAGCTGGTATCATGAAGAAATATGCTGAATCTAAAGAAAAGAAGGATAACTAATTATGGATTTGGTTCAGTTAACAGAAGAAATTGTAAAATCATTAGTTGTTGATCAAGATGCCGTTAGCGTTAAAGAGTTTCCAACTGATGAGGATAATGTTATCTTAATTCAAGTAATTGTTGCGGAAGATGATATGGGACGTGTGATTGGCAAAGGTGGTAGATGCGCCAATGCTATTCGTACTCTTGTACAAGCAAGCAGTTCTTTAAAAGATAATAAATATGTAAAAATTGATATTGATAAATTTTGAGAGAGCATTTATGCTTTCTTTTTCTTTTTACTTGGTATATAATTAATTAGAGGATAATTATTTAAGAGAATTATTTTTGATTCATAATCGTAGTATTTAATGGGAGAAATAGAAGATTTGGAGGTAATTAGTCATGAAAAAAAGAGTACTTAGTGCCATTGTTATGATAGCAATTTTTGTTCCATTATTAATTATAGGAGGAAAAACATTTGCTATATTTATGAGCTTTTTGGCAATTTTGGGGTTATATGAATTGATTCATATTCGCGAGAGTAGAAAAGAATTTCCATTTTTAGTAAAAATGTTTGCTTATATTATGGTATTGTTTTTCTCTATGTCACACTTTGATTCTATTGAATTTTCTTATACCATGGATTATAGAGTAGTTGCATTTATGATTTTTGCATTTTTATCTCCTATGGTATTTATTCATGATTTTAAAAAATATAATTTAAATGATGCATTATTTTTAATAGGTTCTGTATTATTTATTGGATTAAGTTTTAATTTATTAATTATTTGTCGTAATTATGATATTGTTTATCTAATTTATTTACTACTTATTACAACAATTACGGATACTATGGCATTATTTACAGGAATGTTAGTTGGAAAACATAAACTATGTCCTTTAGTTTCTCCTAAGAAGACAGTAGAAGGTATGATAGGCGGAACGGTTGCTGGTAGTTTTGTTGCGACAGCATTTTATGTTACGGTTATTAATCCTTCTGTTTCTTTACCTTTTGTTGTTTTGATAACAGTTATTTTATCTTTATTAGGACAACTTGGAGATTTGGTATTTTCTTCTATTAAACGTTATTATAATAAGAAGGATTTCTCTAATTTAATACCTGAACACGGAGGGATTTTAGATCGTTTTGATAGTTTGATTTTTGTGGTGTTGGCATTTATCATTTTTTCTAGTGTATTATAAGGAGGCAACGGATGAATTTTATTATTATTTTAATTATATTTGTTTTGGTTTTGGGAAGTATTGTTTTAGTACATGAGTTTGGTCATTTTATCTTAGCTAAATTAAATGGTGTTTATGTTTATGAATTTGCAATAGGAATGGGACCTAAATTGTGGAGTAAGCAAGGTAAGGAAACTGAGTATACTATTCGAGCTATTCCTATTGGTGGATTTTGTATGATGGCTGGAGAAGATGTTGAAGATGATGATTTAAAAAAGATTCCTAAAGATAAAAGATTACAATCAAAGAAACCTTGGCAAAGATTTTTAATTATGTTCTTTGGTGCTGGTAATAACTTTATTTTTGCGATTTTATTATTGTTTTTGATTGGACTTATCTGGGGTGGCTCTTCTATGGAACCGGTTGTAACGTCTGTTCTTAAGAATTCAGCTGCTAGTACTTCGGGGATAGAAGCAGGAGATGTAATTTTAGAGATTAATGGACACTCTATTTCAACAACAGATGATATTAGTTTGTATTTGGCTGTTGCTGATCCAGAAGAAGCTAGTGATATTAAGATTGAAAAAGAAGATGGTAGTGTTGAGACTTATTCTGTACAACCTAAAAAGAAAAAAGTAGATGGTGAGACAACTTATCAATATGGTATTGGTATGGAACAAGAAGTAGAACACGGAATATTTAGTGCCATTCGTTGGACGTTTAAGAAGACGGGTTCTATCTTTAAACAAATGGGAGTTACTGTTTATTATTTATTTACTGGTGGTATTGGTTTATCACAACTTAGTGGGCCAGTTGGAATATTCTCTATTGTTGGAGATCAAGCCTCAACTGGTATTATGAATATTCTTTACTTGGTAGCGTTTTTAAGTATCAATGTTGGTTTTATTAATTTGTTACCATTACCTGCTTTCGATGGGGGACATATTTTATTTATTATCATTGAAAAAATAAAAGGGTCTCCTGTTAAGCCTGAAACTGAGAATATGATTCATACGATTGGTTTGTTTTTATTGATGCTTTTGATGGTTGTGATAACTTTTAATGATATTTTACGTCTGTTTTAGTGAATAATAATAAAAAGGGATTGTTGAGAGGTGATTTTTATGAATCCAATAGTCATTATTATATGTCTCTTAGTTGTTTGTTTTGTAGTTTTCTTCATTGTTTATTCAGAAGAGATGAAAAGTCGTAAGGAACAAATAGAAAGAGATAAGGGTTTAGTAGATGATCCTAAGATTTTATTTGATGATAATCAAATTGAGAAAAGTGATTTAAATAGAAATAGTTCTGAAGATAGTAAAATACATACTGATGTTTCAAAATTAAATGATAATACTTTAACAACATCAAGTGAGAAATATAAAGCTCATCCAGTTAATCATCAAATGATCATGGATGATGAGACAAAGAAAGATGAAGATGAGGAATCTGAAGATATTGAAATTATCTAGGTCACGTTGGTGACCTTTTGTTTTTGATGTATAATATTTATGAGAGGAGGTCTGGTTGTGGTTGTTGGTGTGTTAGTACAGTTAGCTAGTCAAAATGTAGATAAAATATTTGATTACTCGGTTCCTAGTCATTTAGAAGAATCTATTCAGGTAGGAATTCGAGTATTAGTACCATTTGGTCGCCAAACATTAGAAGGTTTTGTCTTAGAGATTAAAGATAGTAGTAATCTGGAATTAAAAGAAATTTATTCTGTTGTTGACGATGATATTGTTTTGGATGAAGAATTATTGGAACTTGGAAAATGGATGCGTGATGAGTTGTTGTCTACTTTGATCAGTACTTATCAAGTGATGTTACCGAAGGCTTTAAAGGCAAAAGCTTTTAGTGTTGTTCGAAAGAAGTATCATACATTTTATCAGTTAGCAGATAAGAATTATGTTGGTAAGACAGCTCCTCAAAAGAAGATATTAGAGTTGTTTTTTGAAAAGGATTTGGTCCCTAGAGAAGAGGTGCTTGCTGTATCTGGTTCGGCCTTATCTACTTTAGTTAAGAATGAAGTGATTGTTCCGGTAAAAAAGGAAGATTATCGAATGAAGTATGAGGTGAATCCGGATGATAAAAAGATACTTACTCCTTCGCAGCAACAAGTTGTAGATGCGGTTATTCAGGGAGATGTTGAAAAGCCTTTCTTATTGTATGGTGTTACTGGTAGTGGTAAGACAGAAGTTTATATGCATATTATTGAAGAAGTGTTAAATAAAAAGAAAACGGCGATTCTCTTGGTTCCAGAAATTAGTTTAACTCCTCAGATGGTAGAAGCTTTTTCTAATCGTTTTGGTCATCAAGTAGCGGCACTTCATTCTGCTTTATCTGAGGGTGAAAAATATGATGAGTGGAGGAGGATTGCGAGAGGGGAAGCTAATATTGTAATTGGTGCTCGTAGTGCTATTTTTGCTCCTTTAAAAAATATTGGAATTATCATTATGGATGAAGAACATAGTGATTCTTATAAACAGGGTGACAAAAATCCAAGGTATCATGCTAGAGATGTAGCGATATGGAGAGGAAAATATCATCATGCTCCTGTTTTGTTAGGTAGTGCCACTCCTTCCTTGGAATCGATGGCTAGAGCTCAAAAAGGTGTGTATCAATTACTTACTTTGGATAAACGTGTGAATGGAAAGAGTTTACCTAAAGTAGAAATTATTGATATGAATCAAGAAGCTAAGGTAAATCTTGGTCATATTACATCTAAACTTTTGAATGAAATTAGAGATTGTGTTTCTCGAGGAGAACAAGCTATTTTGTTTTTGAATCGAAGAGGATTTTCTACTTTTGTTACTTGTAAGAATTGTGGAGAAGTTATTAAGTGTCCTCATTGTGATATTACTTTAACTTATCATAAGAGTAGTCGTATGTTACGTTGTCATTACTGTGGGTATGCTACCAATCTTCCTAGGATTTGTCCACACTGTAAGGAAGAAGCATTGACAGATTTAGGTGTCGGTACAGAAAAGATAGAAGAAGAGTTACATACGTTGTTACCGAATGTTAGAGTTTTACGAATGGATGTTGATACTACTAGTCGAAAGGGAGCTCATAAAAAGATGATTGAGGCTTTTCGTTCTTTCCAATATGATATTTTACTTGGTACTCAGATTGTTGCTAAGGGGTTAGATTTTCCTAATGTCACCTTGGTTGGCGTTATTAATGCAGATACTAGTTTAAATATTCCAGATTTTCGTAGTAGTGAAAATACTTATTCCTTATTATCGCAAGTTGCTGGAAGAAGTGGTAGAAGTCAAAAGAATGGACAGGTTTTTATTCAAACATTTAATCCAGAACATTATGCAATTTATTATGTTCAAAGTCATGATTATCTAGGCTTTTACAAAGAAGAAATGTTGATACGTAAAAAATTAGGATATCCTCCATTCTTCTATCTTTGTTATATCAAAATTAGTGGAAAAGATTCGCAATACATTTTTCAAGAAGCATCTAAGATAAAACGTTCTCTTGATAGAAACTTAGAACATACTACTATTTTAGGACCTACATCCTTGGCAGTTTTTCGTGTTAATAATATTTATCGTTATGGTATTATTTTAAAGTATAAGAGAGAAGAAAATTTAAAAGAGGTACTTAAAATGGTTCAAAATCATTATAAAAGTAATTCAAAGATTCGTATTTATATTGATTTTAATCCTAGTCATTTTTAGTAAAATATGTTATTCTTATGTTAAAGATAGAGGTGATACACATGGGAAAACATTTCTTTTCATCTAAGAATGATTTGGATGAGAAAAATAATCAAAGTAGTGTTAATGAAAAAAATAGTTTAGAGTATCAAAATTTGATGGATCATAGTAGAAAGACGTATGATGATTATTGGGATATTAATAGTCCAATTATTCGTATTATCTTGATTATCTTATTTTTGATTATTGTAGTCGGCGCGGGATATTATTTTGTAATGTGGTTCCGTACTAGATAAAAGGGGTGGTGATATATGTTTTCTTCTATTTTTGAGGTGGAAGAAGTAAAAGAGTTATTGATTAAAGTGGCTAAAAATCCAAGGTATTATGATAAAAAGAAAAAGGATACTATTAATTATGAAAAGTTTTCTGGCCTAGAACAACCTTTCTTTTTACTTTTTGATGCTTTGTTTAAATATCAATTATTAATTCATGATGATGATTATCTTGTAGAGTATGTACGACATTTAGATTTGTTATGGCATAAGATAGATAATTTTCATGATATTAGTGATGGTGTCTGTAAGATTTTAGTAAAATTTTGTGCAAAAAAATTGGGATATAAAGGAAAAGTAGAAGAATATCGCAAAGAGATATTGGAATATATCTATCAAAAATATATAGTAGAGGGATACTTTTATCATGGTGTTTCTGGTTGTTATGTGGATACAATAAAAAAAGAAGGATTTGCTCCTCAGAAATATCTAAATTATTATCCTGAGTTTTTACAGTTACAAGAGAAGTATTCTTCCTTTTTAACAGATATTGATTTTCGTCATGATTATGTATCGTTTACAGATAATTTTATGATGGCTTGTTATTATGCTACTTATAGTCCGATGTATTTTTCTAATTTTTTATGTCCACCTACTAGTAAAAAGGTAGAAATTAATTGTTATGCAAAAGGAGATTATCTTGGGTGTTTTAAACAACTAAGGAAGAGATTAAAAGATAAAGAATTAAATGAAGATGAAATAGAAAAAATAGAAAATTTATGTAATAAAGAATGGAAATTACTACGAAAAAATGAAGTGATTCCTACTATTATGTTGGTTAAGAGAAGTTATTTTTCTAAGCATAAAATGCAGGGTATTTCTGATATTCTAGCTGATTCTAAAACTGATATTTGTGAATTAGCTAGTCAAATTTTGGATTCTAGATTTGAAAATTTATCTTGGAGAGAGATGATTCCTGCAAGTGAGATAGAGTTTGTACAAATTCCTTATGCCGATTATGTAGTAGAAAAAGAGGTAGAAAAAGTAGAAGTTATTTTACCTACAGTTCGTCCTGAAGTTAGTCCTGAGGATGGAAAAGTATCTTTTTTAGTGTTACTAGGCTCTGTCTTTATTTTATTAGGGGTAGTAGTTAGTATTATTATGTTATATCAATAGAGGTGGTGTTTGTCGTGGATATTAAAGTTGTATTTATGGGAACTCCAGATTTTAGTGTTCCTGTATTAGAAGGGTTAATTGAAAATTATCATGTTGTAGGAGTTGTTAGTCAACCAGATCGTAAGGTTGGTAGACGTCAAGAAGTTGTATATTCTCCTATTAAAGAATTGGCGTTAAAGCATGATATTTTGGTATTTCAACCAGAGAAGATTAGAACAGATTATGAAGATATATTAGCCTTGGAACCGGATATTATTATTACTTGTGCTTATGGGCAAATTATTCCTAAAGAGATTTTAAATTATCCAAAATATGGATGTATTAATGTTCATGCATCCTTACTTCCAAAACTTCGTGGAGGAGCACCTATTCATCATGCTATTATCGATGGGTATGATAAGACAGGTATTACCATTATGTATATGGATGAAGCTATGGATAGTGGTGATATTATTTCTCAAAGAGAAGTTGTTATCGATAAAGAAGATACTATGGAAAGTTTACATGATAAGTTACGTATTGTAGGAAAAGAGTTGTTGCTTTCTACTTTACCTTCTATATTAGATGGTACTAATCAAAGAATAAAACAAGATACTAGTGAAGTTACGTATGCCTATAATATTAAAAGAGAAGAAGAGTATTTAGATTTTTCAAAAAGTAGTTTAGAATTATATAATCAGATTCGTGGATTATGTCCTTTTCCTGGTAGTTCTTGTGTCATTGGTGAAAAGGAATTTAAAGTTTATTTTGCAAGAATTGAAAAAATTGATACTAGTGATAAGAAACCGGGCGAAGTGTTACATATTTATAAAGATGGAATTGGTATTGCGACAAGTGATTATGAACTTGTGTTATTAGATATTAAGCCATTTGGTAAAAGAAGAATGTTAGCAAGTAGCTTTGTTAATGGAATCAATAAGAATGATTATATAGGGAAGGTTGCTTATGGAAGAAAACAATAATAAACATAAGTTTACAATGAAAGATTTTTCAGAGTTTGTTCACACTCCTAGAGGGAAAGCTGTTATCTTTTTTGGAATTTATTTTGTTTTCTTTCTAGCTTTGATTATTCTTGCTAGAGTTAGTGGAAGTGGTCCTGTTCTTGGAAGTACGGATTTACAGTTGGATTCTTATTCGGCTAATTTTTCAGCTATCTCTAACGGTAATTATAATTTTAATTATCAGTTTGTAGTTGATGGTGTTACTAGTACTTATACGGGAAGTCATTATGAAAAGAAGGCTTTATTTACAGATGGTGTTGTCAATTACTATCAAGATAATGATTTATATATGAAAGAACAAGCAGGGTTATGGATTAAATGTGATGTCCCTTATCCATTTAGTGACTTTGTCGATGTTGAAATTATGAAAAACTTGGTTGATCATGCTACTTATATTTCTAAAACAGAACTTGCTAGTGGAGAAAGTACGGTTAATTTCTCTATTTCTACTACTACTTTAATTGATTTATTAGAAGGTGTAGAAGTTGATTTAGATGATCCAGTCAATACTATTGTTATTCAGATGAATGAAGATAGAGACGTTGTTGGCGTTAGTTATGATATTAGTAGTTATGCTAAATATAAAGGTTTAGCAACAGGTCAAGTGCAACTTACCTTATCTTATTCTGATTTTGGTGAAGTAGCAGAGATTCAAGATGTTTCATAGAAAATGTAAATAGAAATAGTTTATAAGTATTTTGAAAGAATTTTGTATATTATCACTTAAAGTTTATTGTCTTTTTCGATAATTAAACAAGATGTTATAATCGTTTTATGGTATAATGTTTGTTAAGGGAGAGGTGGTTTATGTGAAATATTCTTTCTTGTATGATGATTGTATTTATACTTATGAAATAAATGAAACTAATAAAGAGGAAGTTTTAGAAAAAAGAATATGCAATATTAGATACAGTTGAGAAGAAGAGCTGTGGTTCTTCCGGTGTTATAAAAAGAATTTTACTTAATGAGATTAAAGCAAATTGTGATGATAGAGTATGATTCTAAAGAAAGTGGAGGAAATGGACGTTATGGAAGTCCTTTAGATGTTCATATTGTGGCAATTGTTAAGAAATATCCGGTTTTATATCATATCATAAAAGATAATCAATCTTTACCAGAATTACTTGATTATTTGAAAGGTAATGTTCCCATTGGAAAAGCATACAGAAGTAATAGTGTGTTTCAATTAGTTCGTAGTATTAATCAAATAAAAACAGGTTCATCAAATGAGGATAAATTCAATTATGATGAAAATATTGGTTTAGATGATAAAATACAAATTATTCAAAATTATATTTCAGGATTACAATTTCACTTAGTAAAAACACAAACTTTAGAAGAAATAAGGAAAGATATTGATTGGTTGAAATCTACAGAAATGTTTGATTATAATAGTCAACAAGCATTTATTATGAAACAATCTCAACAGTTGGAGGAGGCTCGGAAAAACACGGAAGTTTTTCAAGAGTTGTGTCAATTGTCTGATTTAAATTTTAATGATATAGTTGAAGATGTCAAAAAAATTACTAAAACAAAATAACTTTAGTTTTAAGAATTAAATACATAAATTTTTAGTAATGTCCGTTTTGTAACGGATTTTTTTGATTTATTATAGTAGAATGAAGTTTACAAGTTAAAATTAACGTGGTTATTATTTGATGTTTTTTCTTATGATTTGTTGTATAATATAGATATTGGAGTGGTATGATGAATATATATAATTTAACAAGAGATGAGATGGAAGAATATTTTGTGTCTCATGGTTCTCGTAAGTTTCATGCGGACCAGTTATTTTCATGGCTTTATGAAAAGAGAATTTCTTCTATTTCGGAAATTACCAATATAAAAAAAGATATTTTAGAACAATTGGCGGGTGATTATTCTTTTTCTAAATTAAAGCTTGTTACAGTTGAAAGAGATAAAGATGTTTGTAAATATTTATTTGAGCTAATTGATGGGGAACATATTGAAGCTGTTTTGATGAAGCATGATTACGGAAATAGTGTTTGTGTTTCTAGTCAAGTTGGTTGCAATATGGGGTGTAAGTTTTGTGAATCTGGTAGAAGAAAGAGAGTACGTAATTTAGAGACTTATGAGATGGTTACGCAACTTTTAATGATTGAAGAGGATTTAGGTGAAAGAATTAGTCATGTTGTGGTAATGGGGATTGGTGAACCTTTTGATAATTTTGATAACTTACTTAAATTTTTGACTATTATTAATCATCCAAAAGGCTTGGCTATAGGTGCTCGTCATATTACGGTTTCTACTTGTGGAATTGTTCCTAAAATTTTGGAATTTAGTCTTTTCCCTTTACAGATTAATTTAGCAATTAGTTTACATGCGCCTACTGATGAATTAAGAAATCAAATTATGCCTATTAATAAAGCATATCCTTTGAAGGAGTTAATTGCGGCACTTGAAGTCTATTTAAAAAGGACAAACCGACGTATTACCTTTGAGTATATTATGCTTGCTGGTGTTAATGATACCGAAGAATGTGCAAAGGCTTTAGTTCAATTGGTTGGTCATTTAAACTGTTATGTGAATTTAATTCCTTATAACGAGACAAATAATTTAGAATTTAAAAGAAGTAGTACTGTTCAAATTATGAAGTTTTATGATATACTTAAAGAGAATAAACTTGGTGTAACAATCAGGAGGGAATTTGGTAGCAAGATAAGTGCTGCTTGTGGACAACTTAGAAGTAAGAAGGAGGAGTTATGAAATCTTTTTATTTAACGGATGCTGGAAAAGTACGTAGTCATAACGAAGACAGTGTTATTATTGTTAAAAATCAGAATGATGATTATTTAATGGCAATTGCAGATGGTATGGGAGGTCATTCTGCTGGAGAAGTGGCTAGTTCTATTGCGATTGGTTATTTAGGTAAGTATTTTAAAGAGTCGTTTTTAAATATGAGTAAAGTAGATGCGGTTAATTGGATACGAGATTCTTTTAGTGAGATTAATACTTTAATTTTTCAACACGAGAAGACACATCCAGAGAGTAAAGGAATGGGTACTACCTTAGTACTTGCGATACTTACGAAGGATTACTTATTATTTGGAAACGTAGGTGACTCCAGTGGGTTTGTTATGAAAGACGATAAGCTTCATAAGGTGACTTATGATCATACATTAGTTAATTTGTTGGTTAGTGCAGGAGAGCTTACTAAAGAAGAAGCTAGTGTTCATCCAAAGAAAAATGTGTTGATGAAGGCACTAGGTGCGGCTACTACTGTTGAGGTTGATATTTTTGATTGTGATATGGATATTACGGAGATTTTACTTTCTAGTGATGGACTTACGAATATGTTAGATAAAGATCAGATAGAAAAAGTGTTACTTAGTGATCTTGATGTAGAAGATAAAGTCATTCGACTAATACAGAAAGCGAATAATAGAGGGGGTACTGATAATATTTCAGTGGCTTATTTAATCCGCAGTGAGGAAGGTGACAGGTAATGATTACAAAGGGGCAAAAGATAAATGATCGTTATGAGATTATTCGTTCTATTGGTGAAGGTGGTATGGCTACAGTTTATCTTGGTTATGATTCTATATTGGATCGTAATGTGGCTATAAAGATTTTACGTGGAGATTTGTCTAGTGATGAAAAATTTGTTAGACGTTTTCAGCGTGAAGCATTATCGGCATCTAGTCTTGCACATCCTAATATTGTTGAGATGTATGATGTTGGTGAAGATGATGGTATTTATTATATTGTTATGGAGTATGTAGAAGGTAAAACTTTAAAGCAGTTATTGAAAAAACGTGGAAGTCTTACTTTGAGTGAAGCTATTGACATTATGTTGCAACTTACTGATGGTATGGCACATGCACATGATTCTTATATTATTCATAGAGATTTGAAACCGCAGAATGTCATGATTAAAGATGATGGTCAAATTAAAATCATGGATTTTGGTATCGCAATGGCACTTAATGCTACACAGTTAACTCAGACGAATTCAGTCATGGGTTCTGTTCATTACTTACCTCCAGAACAAGCAAGTGGAAAGGGTTCTACTATTAAAAGTGATATTTATTCAATGGGAATTATTTTCTATGAACTTTTGACTGGTAGTTTACCTTTCAAGGGAGATAATGCCGTAGAAATAGCGTTAAAGCATATGAGGGATCCACTTCCCAGTGTTAGAGAAGATAATCCAGCAATTCCACAGAGTATTGAAAATATTATTTTAAAGGCTACTGCTAAAAATCCTAAGAATCGTTATGAAGATGCAAGAAGTATGCATGAAGATTTGCTTACAGCGTTAGATGATGACCGTATGAATGAAGAACCTTATAAGTATAAATATCCAGAACATGAAAACGATAATACTAAGAATCTTAAAAAGATTGAAGATTTAGAAAAAAATGATGATGATGAAGATGGAGAACCTATTGCGAAGAAGATTGAGGATAAAGACGATAAGAAACGTAAGAAAATTATCATTATTTTGTCTATTATCTTTGGTGTCTTAGTACTAGGTATTATAACGGTTGCCTTCATTATTCCGGCACTTACTTCTTCAGATCCAGTTACTGTTCCGAATTGTGAAGGACTTACTGTTAATCGTTGTGAGAAAAAATTACAAGATGCAGGATTAGAAGTTCGTACTAAGATAAAAGAGGAAGCTTCTAGTGAAGTGAAAAAAGGAAGAGTTGTTCGTACGGATCCAGCTAAGGGTAGAAGTGTTAAAGAAGGTACTAAAATAACTATTTATCAATCTATTGGTGAAGAGACTTTTGAGATTGAAGATTATACTGGTCAAAACTATATCGAAGTACAAACGATATTAGAGACACAATATGGATTAGATGTTAGTGTTGAGAAGCGTGATGTAGATACTAGTGATAGAGAATATGATGAACAAGAAATTATTGGTCAATCACTTGCTGCTGGTAGTGAAGTAAAAGAAGGAGATTCTATTATATTGTATATTCCAAATATTGTAGATACTTTCCCTGATATGGCAGCATCTGGTTGGAGTTTAGCGGACGCACAAGCTTTCTGTACTAAATATGGATTAACAATTAGTGTTGAATATCAAGAAACAACAGCTTATGAAGAAGGAAAGGTTATTGATCAGTCTAGGGCAGCAGGTAGTCCAATTGTCAGTGGACAAACACTTACTGTTACCATTGCACAAAAACCTAAACAACAAACAACATCACCGACTACACCAACGACACCAAGTGATGATAGTGAAGAAGCTGATTCATCATCAACTACACCACCAAGTACTGATACAGAAACAGAATAGGGGGATATATGCGAGGACAGATTGTAAAAATACATAGCGATTTACATTATGTGCAAGTAGAAAAGGATACATATCCATGTAAATGTAGGGGTGTTTTTCGAAAGAAAAAAATATTACCTTTAGTAGGAGACTTTGTAGAATTTAATAAAGAAAAATTAGTTATTGAGGAAATACTACCTAGAAAAAATGAGTTTTTACGACCTAAGGTTAGTAATATTGACCAAGCCTTCTTAATTACTAGTTTGAAAGTTCCTGATTTTTCCTTACATTTATTAGATAAATTACTTGTACTTATGGAGCTACATTCTGTTAAACCAATTATATGTATTACAAAACGAGATTTAGTTCGTGATGATGAATTTAGAAAAATTGAAGAAATTTTAGCTTATTATCAAAAAATAGGGTATACTGTTATATATAATAATGAGCTTGATAAGATAAAACAGTTATTAAAAGGAAAGACAAGTGTTTTTACTGGGCAAACTGGTGCCGGTAAGAGCACTTTGCTTAATTTATTAAATCCTAATTGGAAATTAGAAACAGGAGAAGTATCTTCCGCTTTAGGAAGAGGAAGACATACAACGAGAGTTGTGACCTTATATGAGCTTTTCGGTGGGAAAGTTATGGATACACCAGGATTTTCTGCCTTAGATTTTAAGGGATATACCAAGAAAGAAATTCGTGATTGTTTCCTGGAATTTCGTAAGTTTCCTTGCCCGTTTGCTGATTGTCTACATACAAGAGAAGTTGAATGTGGGGTAAAGGATGCAGTTATTAATAATAATATAATGAAGAGTCGTTATTTGAATTATTTGAATTTTATAGAGGAGGATGATTCTTATGATGGTTAGTGCTTCTTTTTTGAGTAGTTCTAATGTTCCTTTAGATTTAAAAAAGTTGAATGAGACAGATGTTGACTTTATTCATGTGGATGTTATGGATGGTAAGTTTGTTTCTAATAAGACTATGCCTTTTAGTGAAATGAAAAATATCTATAAGTATACTGATAAGAGATTGGATGTTCATTTGATGGTTGAAGATCCTAAGAAGTATATTCCTTTGTATGCAGAATTAAATACGGAATATATTACGTTTCATGTTGAACTTATGGATGATATTTTAGAAAATTTAGAACTTATTAAGAGTTATGGTATTAAATGTGGGCTTGCTATTAAGCCTAATACTCCAGTAAAGAGTATTGTTCCTTATTTACCACTTTTAGATTTAGTTTTAGTGATGAGTGTTGAGCCTGGTATGGGAGGACAAGAATTTATTTCTTCGACAGAGGCAAAATTGCATGAATTAAGAGCTTTACTTCAAACTTATCATTCTAATGTTTTAGTAAATGTAGATGGTGGTATTAATGATGTGACAAAAGAATATTGTCATGATAGTGATATTCTTACGGCAGGAAGTTTCATTATTAAGGAAAAATCGTTTCAGAGGCAAATTGATAGTTTAAGATAAAGAATAATATAGGGGTGATGCTATATGAATGAACAAGGACAAGAAAAAGATCGTGATCTGATATCTTCTGAAGATGTTTTGGCTGTTGTAAATGGAGATCAGAAAGCTTTAGTTGAACAATTAGAAAAAGCTAGAGCCTTGGCAGAAGAACAATTACGAAATAGTCAGACTGCATCTTTAACAATTGATGAACAAAAAAGAATAGCGGACAATTTAAGAAAAAAAGAAGAAGAACATGCCTTAGCTAAACAAAAAGAACACGAAGATGCTGAACTTGCTAAACTTAGTCCTGCTGAGAGGAAAAAGTTAGAGAAAGCGAAAGCAAAGAAGGCTAAAGAAGAAGCAAAAAGGTTAAAGAAGTTAGCTCGTCAACAAAAAATAAGTTTAGAACAAGCACGTAAAAAAATGGAAAAAGAAAAGAAGAAAGCTAACTCTACACCTAAACCATCTGATGAAAAAGCAGATAGTAAGGCTACGCTAGAACAGGCAGCTTTAGTATCTGGAGCTAGTGCTAATACTCCTCAAGTGGTGGGTAATCGTCCTTTTTTTGAACAAAGACCAGATGTAGAAAATGAGCAAGGTGCTTATTCTAGTTCTAATGTAAATACAGCATTATCTTCTTCTCAGGTAATAAATAATACTAATATGAAAAAAGTGGAACAAAAACCGGTAGTTCCTCCATCAGGACAAGTAACTCCTACTACAAATGTTGTAGGACCTGGTGCCATAATGAATCAAAAACAAACTATTAAAACAGTTGTTCCTAATGGTAATTTAGTAAATAAGGTTAGTACTGCGCCTACTCCTAAAGCTAAAGCTAATGGGAATACTAATGCCGCTAACAATCCACAAAATCCTAATAATAAAAATACTGGGAATAAGCCTAAAGAAAAAAGTAGTGGTAATTTTAAATATTATCTTACCTTTATCTTTTTTGCTTTCCTTATTTGGATGGTAGCTTTTTTACCAGAAATTACACAGTTTGTGTCTAATTATTTTGATAGTTTAAAATCTGATAATAATATATTAACAACAGGTGTTTTAACTTGTACCTTAGCTAATAATGATGATAAATACGATTATTATTATGAGGCTGACTTTTCATTTAGAGATAGTAAAATGTATCGTTTAATTTTTAATACAACTATAAAGGGGGATCAACATTTAGATGCAGTAGAACTTTCTGAAATGAGAGCTACTTGTGATTTGTTAGAAGAACAAACAGACAATTTAAGGGGGATTAAAGTTTCTTGTAGTTTGACTAATGGCGTTTATGAAAATGAACAACAAATTGAATATGCTGATATTGACGTAGAAAAACTTACTTCTGCTTATATGGAAGCTGGTGGAACTTATCCTAATTATCAGTATGAACAAAGTATTGATGATATCGAGAAAGAAATGAAATCAAGTAATTATACTTGTGAAAGACATAGTTGAGGTGAGATGTTATGAATGAGTCTAAAAAAGATAATGATGTTGAATTATTAGATCTTACCACAAGTATTCCGGTATTGGATGATGATGTAAATAAGACAAGTGATGTTTCTATTCCAGAGGTACCCAGTGGTATGAGTGCTTCTTATGGAGAAAATGTTTCAGTTAAGAAAGAAGAAAAGCCTAGTTATGTTTCACCATTAGTTTCCAAACCTATGATTACTGGTACTACTGCTAATTCTCCTAGAATATCAGCTGATGTCACTATGGTAAATACTAATAAAGTTCCACAGGGAACTCCCCAGGTACCTAAATTTATTCAAAAAGTAGAGACTCCTTCTAATGATTTACCTGATAATTCAAGTGGTGGTAATGGTGATACTAATGGTTCTAATAATAATAAAATGAAACCTTCTGTTTTAATTGTAGTTTTCATTATTATATTATTGGCTGTGTTTCTTTTACCTTATGGAAGTGCACTATTAGAAAATATCTTTAAGTCTGATGATGAAACATATCAAGAAGAGGTTTTGTCAGGAGATTTAGTATGTCGTATCGAAAGAGAGACTGATTCTAATAGCTATCAGTATACGGAAACCTATACTTTTGTTGATAATGAAATCAATACCTTAGAACATGAAATTTTAATTCAAGGAGATGTTGATTATTTAAGAAATAAAAATAGCGAGTGTGAAGGAATAAAACAGAATGTTACTGGAATTGAAGGAGTTAGGGTTAATTGTGAATTATCTAGTGATGAGATGAGAGAAAATCAATTCTTTAATCTAGCAAATCTTAATCTTGAACAATTAACTCCAGCTTTTATGGAAGCAGGAGGAATTTATCCTAATGCAAAATATAAAGATGATTATAAAGAAGTACAAACTAGTTTAGAGTTAAGTGGTTATGAGTGTGAAATTCAATAAATTTACGAATTTTTACATTCTTTACATTTGGTAATTTTTGTCAAGTGGTTGTCTATTTTTTGTAAATATGTTACACTTATATCTGCAAGGAGTTTTTTATGAAAGTTTTTAATTATATCCTTAGTTTTATTTTAACTATAGGAGTTATTGTTTATTTTGTTGTCTTAGGTACTCAAAGTATGAAATCAACAACGATATCCACAAAACTTGATATTAAGAAGCTTAAAAGTTCTGAATTTTTAGAATATGCAGATAATCAAAAGAAAAAAGAAGAAACAGTTTTAGATATAGAAGAAGAAACAGAAGAGAATACCATGGATGTTGAAGTGGAAGAAGAGGTAGAGGAAGAGCAGGAAGTAGTAGAAGAGAGTACTACTGATGAGACTGTAGAGGTTTCTGCTCCTGCACCTCCGGTGGATACAGGACCTAAGGTTTTAGAGACACAAGTTGGTAGTCTTAGTGGATATGGACCAGATTGTCTTGGTTGTACAGGATTCTTAGCTAATGGTAGAGATGTTAGAAATGGTAATATTTATTATTCTGATGCTACTTATGGAACTGTCCGTATCTTGGCAGGAGATAGTAAATATCCTTATGGTACTATTGTTAGAGTTAAAGGATCTAGATTATCAGAATTTGTAGGAATTGTATTAGACCGTGGTGGGGCTGTTGGATTTGGTAAAAGTCATTTATTTGATTTACTTTTCACAAGTTCTAGTGAAGCTGCCAAGTATGAGGTTTCTTATAATACTACTTTTGAGATTTTAAGATATGGATATTAAGGGAATTTTATATTCCTTTTTCTTTTGTTTCGTGATAAAATTTATATGCTAGTTGGAGGTTTTAACAAATGAATGAAATGATTATTAATGAGATAGCAGAATCGTTATCAATTACTTATAAACAAGTAGAGGTAGTATTATCATTACTTAGTGAAGGTAATACAGTACCTTTTATCGCAAGATATCGTAAAGAAGCAACAGGAGCTTTAGATGAAGATCTGATACGTTCTATTCAGGAAGTGTATTTGTATCAAGAAAACCTATTAAAACGAAAAGAAGATGTTATTCGCTTAATTGATGAGAAGGGTATGCTTACAGATGAGTTAAAAGCTGATATTATGAAATGTAGTAAATTAGTGGAAGTTGAAGATTTGTATCGCCCTTATAAAGAAAAGAAGAAAACAAAGGCTACTGAGGCTATTGCTTTGGGATTAGAACCTTTAGCAAAAATGATAATGAGTTTTCCTACAAATGGTAGTTTAGAAGAGTTAGCTTTAAAGTTTGTTAATGATAAAGTAAAAGATGTGGATAGTGCTATCCAAGGAGCTAAATATATTATTGCTGAATGGGTTAGTGATAATGCTAGTTATCGTAAGTGGATTCGTAGATATTTTTATAAGAATGGTTTGATTGTCTCTAAGAAGAAGAAAAATGCTCTTGATGAAGGTAAAGTATATGAGATGTATTATGATTATAGTGAACCTGTTAAATGGATTAAACCACATAGAGTATTAGCTTTAAATCGAGGAGAAAAAGAAAAAGTACTTAGTGTTTCTATTGATATTGATAAAGAGGGAATTCTTTCTTATTTGGAGAAAAAATTAATTAAAAATGATAAGTCTTTTGTAGTAGATAGTGTAAAAGATGCAATTGGTGATAGTTATAAAAGATTAATTGCACCTTCTATAGAAAGAGAGATTCGTGCTGAACTTTCAGAAAAGGGTGAAGATGCCGCGATAGATAATTTTGGTAAGAATTTGGAAGCGTTACTTTTAACTCCACCTATGAAAGAACAAGTAGTACTTGCTTTCGATCCTGGATTTGTAAATGGATGTAAATTGGCTGTTATTGATAAGAATGGAAAGTATTTGGATTCTACTGTTATTAAACCATTTTTAAATAGTAATAGTGAGGATAGAATTCGTCTTTCTAAAGAAGTGGTTGTTCAATTAATTAAGAGATATCATGTTGATATTATTGCGATTGGTAATGGAACTGCTTCTCGTGAATCTGAAAAGTTTTGTGCTGATATGATTCGTGAGTATCATCTTTCTTGCAAGTATGTTATCGTATCTGAGGCAGGAGCTTCTATTTATAGTGCTTCTAGTATTGCAGCAGAAGAATTTCCGGATTTAGCACTTGAAAAACGTAGTGCTGTTAGTATTGGTAGAAGATTACAGGATCCTCTTGCTGAACTTGTAAAAATTCCACCTGAAGGTATTGGAGTAGGTCTTTATCAACATGATGTAAGTAGTAAAAAACTTTCTAATTCTTTGGACTTCGTTGTAGAAAAATGTGTTAATAGTGTAGGTGTTAATATTAATACAGCATCTAGTTCTTTGCTTAGTTATGTTTCAGGACTTACGAAAAGAACTTGTGAAAAGATTATTGATTATAGAGAAAAAGTTGGAAAGATTTTATCTAGAGATGAACTTCGTAAGAAGAAAGTTTTAACTGAAAAGGCATATGAACAGGCAATTGGTTTTTTACGTATTGTTGATGGAGAAAATGCTTTAGATAAGACGGCAATTCATCCAGAAAGTTATAATATTGCGACTTCGTTATTAGATGATTTAGGATTTGGTATTAGTGATATTGGTACGGATGCTTTAATTGATGCTTTAAATAAAATAGATGTTAAAGAATATCAGGAGAAGTTAGGTACTGATCAATATACATTAGAAGATGTTATTTTATCATTAAAGAAACCTAATTTAGATCCTAGAGATGAAATGCCTCAACCATTACTTAGAAGTGATGTTTTAGATATTAAAGATTTAACTATAGGTATGAAATTACAGGGGACTGTTCGAAATGTAGTTGATTTCGGCGTGTTTATTGATATTGGTTTGCATAATGATGGACTTGCACATATTTCTAAACTTACAGATAAGTATATTAAACATCCTAGTGAAGTAGTTAGTGTTGGAGATATTGTTGATTGTTATGTAGATGATATTTCTTTAGAAAAAGGAAAGGTTAGTTTGAGTTTACTTCCTCGCTAGTCTTTTTTCTTTCGTGTATATAGTATGATGTTTTGATGAGGGTAGGTGTAAAATATGAAAATGAAACAAGTTATTCCTTCTGTCTTGGTAGCAACTGGTATTTCTCTTACTGGATGTAATGTTAATGAACGAGTATCAGATGATGTTGATGTTTATCATGATGAAGCAACTATTTATGATGTGATTTTATCATATGCGACTATAAATGAAGTGGATAATAGTATTGATTTTGTTTCCACTTCTCATCCTAGTAGCGATGAATATGGAATCGTCTGTCAAAATAAAATTGTTTTTTTTCATGATATTGATTTGGATGAAAATGAAGAGTCTCTTTATTTAGGGGAGTTGTCTGTTTCTGATTTTGTGACTCAAGTTTTTAATAGTGGATATTCTTCTGTTCGAATTGGGAACTTTTATCAAGCGGATAAATTAAATGATGATAGTTATCAAGTAAATTGTATTGCATTAAATACTGATAAGACTCATGTATATCAAGGAGAAGATATGAATGGTAATTACTATATACCAAGTGATTTAACAGCTTATTCTTATGGTCGTTATATCTATGCGAATGGTCAAGTTTCTTCGTTAAGAGCACAGGAGATATTTGCAGAGCAAATTAATTCTTGGTTTTTACATCCAGGGATTGATTCCAAACTTGTTAGTACTTCTTATGTAAAGATAAAAAAATAACTTCTAGATTTTTTCTAGGAGTTATTTTTTTCGACTTTTTTCTTTTTTTTTTTT
>CALVSH010000053.1 GCA_944358945.1 uncultured Bacilli bacterium | reverse complement strand
TATTTTCTTTAGACAATCTTGTGGCAGGTATTCCTTCTTTAAGTTTATTTACAATTTCTTGAATAAAAACACTATCATATTTAGCAAATTTTTGCCCTTTTTTAGCCATAATAAATACACCTCCTTTAGGAAGTGTATTATATCATAACCATTAAATTAGGTTTTTTCTACTGTCTACTCTATAGGGTGCATTTCAAAAACGGAAGATTTTTTTATACTAATATGGATAATAATATTAATGCTGAATTATGGAATATATGCATAGCTATTGATGTAAATATGGTATCTGTTTTTTGATACATGCATGCAAATGATGCTCCTAAAGCTCCATAAGGAATCACATATAATAATTCAACTGGCGATGTCATACTTGGTAACACATGAAGGGAACCAAATACTAAAGATGATATTATGATAAATAGCCATTTATTTGGAAAGGTTTTTTTGAATGATTTTCTAAATATTAACTCTTCTGTACAAGGAGCAATTAGTCCAGCGTTTATTAACATTAACCATGGTAAGGATGAAATCATTTCTTGTACTGCTTGTTCATTAGCAGCTTGTCCTAATCGAAATACTATATTAATGATAATATTAGATACCATCATAACTCCAAGACCTACTAACCAGTATTTAACTCCAGTATCTAGATTTTCTAAAAAGTCATTTTTGAATGTTTTCCATTCTTTTACTATGCTTTTTCTAAATACTAAAAGGAGGATTATTAATAAAATAATGTTTGAAAATGCTGATAGCATAACTGTTTGATTTCCTGTTAGACTTTTTATATCTATATTAAATAGTAGTATGGGAATCAGTTGAAAATAAGAACTGTAGTAGAATACTAAAAATAAAACAATGCATAAGATTAGTCCTGTTAGACTTATTATTTTTTCTTTTTCTTTCATGTTATCACCTTATTAAAGAATAGCATAAAATAAAGTAAAATTAAAGATATTTGTTGGTATTTTACAAAAAGTATGCTATACTATGTACAGAAAGGAGTGGGAAAGTAAAAGTCCCACTCTTATTATTTCTAGGAGGTGAAGTATGGAAGAGAAAATAATTCAATTAGTGAGTGAGGAGATTCGTCCATTAGATGTTTTTGTGGATGATGTATTTGTATCTACGGAAGAAGGGAAAAAGCTATTAAATATTGTTTTAGATAGTTCTAATATTATTGATTTGAATTTGATTACAGAGGCTTCTAGAATCATCAATAAATTAATCGATCAACATCATGTATTAGATGATGATATTTATGAGGTGGATATTTATTCCAAAGAGAAGGGAGATGTTTAAGATGAATGGTAAAGAGTTTTTGATGGCATTAGATAATATTGTTAAAGAGAAAAATATTGATCCTGAAATAGTCTATGATGCAATGGAGTTAGCACTTACTTCTGCATATAAGAAAAATTTTAATTCTAAGACGAATGTAAAAGTGTTGTTTGATAGACAAACTGGAGATATTAAAGTTTATTCTTATTTGACAGTAGTTCCTGATGATAAGATGACAAAAGAAGAGTATGAAGATTATTTATTTGAACATTATACGGATGAAGATGAAGAAGAGGAAGAGTTAGATGACGGAGAAGAACATGAAGAAAAAAAGGAATATAGTTACTTTAATCCTGATGTTGAAATTAAATTAAGTGATGCGAAGAAGATTGATAAGACATTAGAAGTAGGAGATACTATTGACAAAGAAGTTACACCTAGAGATTTTGGTAGAGTTGCGACTTCTACTGCTAAACAAGTTGTTATTCAAAAGATTCGTGAAGCTGAAAGAAATAGTATTATGGAAGAGTTTGGAGATAAACAAGATGAACTTTTAATTGGTACTGTTGCGTTAGAGGATACAGATAATTATTTTATTGATTTAGGTCGTACTAATGGAATTTTACCTAAGAAAGATATTATTCCTGGTGAAAAGATTGAGATGGGAAGTCAAATTAAAGTTTATGTAACTAAGGTTGATAATAATGGTAAGAGTTTACTTATTTTACTTAGTCGTAGTCATTATGGATTTGTTAAGAGATTATTTGAACTTGAGATTCCAGAATTAGCTGATGGTACTATCATGTTATATAGTGTTGCAAGAGATGCTGGTAATAGAAGTAAAGTAGCTGTTTATTCAGAGTACTCTAATATTGATCCAATTGGAGCTTGTATTGGTGAGAAGGGTAGTAGAATTGCTCGTATTATTGAAGAGTTACATGGTGAGAAGTTAGATGTTGTTAAATATGATAAGAATCCTGCAGTATTTATTGAAAATGCTTTAAGTCCTGCGAAAGATTTAACAGTATGTATTACAGATCCTAAGAAACAAGAAGCTATGGTTATTGCTGATGGAGATAATTTCTCTTTAGCTATTGGTAAAAAAGGACAAAATGCTCGTCTTGCTAGTAAACTTACACATTATAAAATTGATATCAAGACTACAGAACAAGCTAGAGAGGCTGGTATTAATTTTAGATAATTTTAGGAGGGTTTATGAAAGTTAGAAAGATACCTTTAAGAACTTGTGTTGTTACAAGAGAGAAATTACCTAAGATGGAATTACTTCGTATCGTTCGTACTCCAGATGGAGGAGTTGTTGTTGATGAAAGTGGAAAAATGAATGGTAGAGGTGCATATATTAAAAAAGATGTAGCTGTTTTAGAAAAAGCAAAACAGAAAAAGATATTAGAACGTCAATTAGAGTGTACGATAGAAGAGAGTGTATATGATGAGATAAAAAATATGTTAGAAAAATAAATGGAGGTGAAGTAATGTGATGAACATTGAAGATTACGCATTAGATGTTGGAAAGACAGTAGAAGAAATTAAAGCTTTATGTGATAAGATTGGAATAGAATATAAAGATGAGACTACACCTTTAGATGAGACGGATATTATTCTACTTGATAATGAATTGCAAGATCAGGAAGATTATATAGAGGGAGATATTGAAGATTTAGAATCTAGACGTTTAGAAGAAGAGGTAATGGATAAAGCAGAAGAACTTGCTTTAAATACTAAGTTTGATTTAGATAATTCTACTTCCTTTGAAAAAGTTAGACCTAAGTCTCAAAAAAGAGCAGATACTAAAAAGTCGGATTTCTTTAAAGAGAGAAAGAAAATTTATAAACATCGTGAAAAGTTACAGAAGAATGAAGCTAAAAAAGATGATAATGTTATCTTATATAAAAATGGCATGACTGTATCTGAACTTGCTTCAGAATTAAATGTTGCACCTGTTGAATTAGTTAAAAAATTAATGGGACTTGGAGTAATGGCTAATATTAATCAGTCTATTGATTTTGAAACTGCTGAGGTAGTAGTTGCTGATTATAATAAGACATTGAAAAAAGAAGAAACAGCTGATATTTCTAATTTTGAGAATTTTGAAATTGAAGATGATGAAGCTGATTTAGTAGAAAGACCTCCTGTTGTTACGATTATGGGACATGTTGACCATGGTAAAACAACGTTACTTGATATGATTCGTAAGAGTAATGTAGCAGGTGGAGAAGCTGGTGGTATTACACAAGCAATTGGTGCTTATTCTGTTACTTGTCAAGGTAAGAAGATTACGTTTATTGATACACCAGGACATGCTGCCTTTACAGAAATGAGAGCACGTGGAGCTTCTATTACGGATATTGTTATTATTATTGTAGCAGCTGATGATGGTGTTATGCCTCAGACAAAAGAAGCTATTGATCATGCTAAGGCAGCTGGTGTACCTATTATTGTTGCGATTAATAAAATTGATAAGCCTGAAGCTAATATTGAACGAGTTATGACTAGTCTAGTTGAAAATGGTCTTACTCCAGAAGAATGGGGTGGAGATGTTATTGTTAATAAGATTAGTGCTATGACTGGTGAAGGTGTTTCTGAATTACTTGAAAATATTTTATTAATTGCTGAGATGCAAGAATATAAAGCTAATCCATCTCGTTATGCTAGTGGAGTAGTTGTTGAATCTAAGAAGAATAGTAAAGTAGGTTCTGTTGCTACATTACTTATTCAAAATGGTACTCTACGTTTAGGAGATCCTGTTGTCGTTGGTACTATTTATGGTAAGGTACGTACTTTAAAAAATGATTTAGGTCAAAATATAGTAGAAGCTACTCCTTCTATGCCGGTTGAAGTTACAGGACTTAGTGATGTTCCAAATGCAGGTGATAAATTTATGGCTTTTGAGTCTGAAAAACAAGCTAAGCATATTGCTGAAGAGAGAAGACTTAGAGCAAAAGATGCTGATACTAATTTTAGCGGTATGAGTTTAGAAGATTTATTTGGTCGTATTCAAGAAGGGGTTAAAGAGATTAATGTCGTATTAAAAGCTGATGTTAATGGTAGTTTGGAAGCTGTACGTGGTGCTTTAGAGAAGATTGATGTTGAAGGTGTTAAAATCAATATTATTCGTGGTGCCGTTGGTGGTATTACAGAAAGTGATATTGTATTGGCTCGTGCTAGTGATGCGATTATTATTGGATTTAATGTTCGTGCTAATGCACAAGCAGAAGATGATGCTAAATCATATGGAGTAGAAATTAGAACTTATGATATTATCTATAAAGTAGTTGAAGATATGGAAGATGCCATGAAGGGTATGCTTGATCCAGAATATGAAGAGGTAGTTACTGGTAAGTTAGAAGTTCGTCAATTATTTAAATTCTCTAAAGTTGGATTGATTGCTGGATGTCATGTTACATCTGGAGTTGTTCGAAATAATGAAAAGGCTCGTATTGTACGTGATAATGTCGTTGTTTATAATGGAGCTGTTAATACTTTACAACATGAAAAAGATCAAGTAAAAGAAGTTACTAAGGGAATGGATTGTGGTATTACCTTAGAAAATTGTCAAGATTACAAAGAAGGAGACATCATAGAAATTTACGACTTAGTAGAAATTAAAAGATAATTATGGCAGATAGACAATATACAGCTTCGGCTTATACGATAGATTTTGTAAATCATTCAGTATTATTAGTTTATAATGTAAAACTAAAGAAATGGTTACAGCCGGGAGGACATATTAAAGATAGTGAATTAGAGATGCCATGGGATGCTGCTGTTAGAGAGACTAAAGAAGAGACTGGTGTTGATATTCAAATTATTGGACCTATCTTTCATGGACGTTATCAACCGGTTGCTGTTGAGCATTATACAAATTCAGTTGGTGATATGATTGATATGCAATACTTGGCTATACCAGTTACTGATAGTAAAAATATAAAAGACAATGTGATTTGGCAAGATATTTTTACGATAGATTTTAATTCTAACGTTAGTGAAGAAATAAGAGAAGATATCAAAACTTTATATAGACAATATAATCATACCAAGTAGGAGGTAGATATTGTGGCAAGTGTTAAAATAGGAAGAGTGAATCATTTGATTCAACAAGAAATTAGTATTATTTTAATGGAAGAAATTAAAGATGAAGATTTAAAGTTTGTAACGATTACTGGTTGTGATACTAGTAGTGATTATAGTTATTGTAAAGTTTATTTTACAGTACTTGATGAAGAGAAGAAGGAAGTTGTGTTAGAGGCCTTGGAAAAAGCCAGTTCTTTTATCCGTGGTAAACTAGCAGAGCGTATTGATATTAGACATACTCCAGAGTTAAAATTCATCTATGATACTTCTATTGAATATGGTGAACATATTGAGGCAATTATTGATAAAATTCATGAGGATGAAAGTGGGGACAATTAATTTATGTCCTTTTTTTGTCAATTGTCTTTTTTTAAAGGGTTAAAATACTTTTATTTATGTTAAGATAAGGAGTTTTATGCTATAATGTTTCTGTGGGTGATGATATGAAAACAAATATTAGAGGAGTGTCTGTCAATTACATACAATATGGTGAGGGCGATGATATTTTGTTACTACATGGTTGGGGACAAAATATTGAGATGATGAAGTTTCTAGGTGATCCTTTATCAACGAGATTTCGTATTACGATTTTAGATTTTCCGGGATTTGGAGAAAGTGAAGAACCACCTCGTCCATGGACTATTACTGATTATGTTTTAGTAGTTGAAGACTTAGTTAAACAATTAAATATTAAACGTCCTATTGTTATGGGACATTCATTTGGGGGAAGGGTTGCGATTAAGTATTCTTCTAATCATCCGATTGAAAAATTAGTGTTGTTTGGAAGTCCTTGTATTCGATTACAACAAGAGTTACCACTTTCAACTAGAATTTTGAAAAAATTAAAAACTTTGCCAGGATTAGATAAATTTGGTGAATATATGAAAAAATATATTGGTTCGCGTGATTATAAAGCTGCTAGTCCTGTAATGAGACAAACCTTGGTTGAAGTGGTGAATGAGGATTTATCTAGTTTTGCTAAACAGATTGAAGAACCTACTTTATTAATCTGGGGTGATAATGATATGGAAGCTCCAGTAGAAGAAGCTAAGTTATTAGAAAATATTATGGTAGATGCGGCATTGATTGTTATTCCAGGAACACATTATGCTTATATTGAAAGTTTACCGAGGGTTCTTTCTATCTTGAGTAATTTTATTTAGGAGGTTAAATTATGAGTATTGTGTATATATTTTTATTACTTTGTATGTTTGTTTGTTTAGTAGGTAAGTCTAAGAGATATTTACATATGTTGCAACAAAATTTGTATAATGAAAATAATCGTTATCTAAAATGGGTTGGACGTAATGCTAAAGCTTTCTGGGATTTAGATTTAGCTGCTTTCTTACTTACATTTATTGGATTACTTGTTGTTTATGATGTAGAAAAATTTGCTATTATTTTAGTACTTGTTCTTGGAGGACTTTATTTAGCACTAGCTTATTTATGGAAAGAAAGATTAGCTCATGATCAAAATAAGAAACCTTTAGTTATTACAAAAAGAGTTCAAAGATTGATTGTTACTACTTCTATTTTGTATCTTATTCCTACTGTTTTCTTATTATGGCAAAATAATAACGCACAATTTGTTTGGATTATGTTTACTGTACTTGCTGCGATGATTGTATTAAATCCATTTGTGGTATTTCTTTCTAATATTATTAATTTTCCAATTGAAAGAGGAGTTTATCAGTATTATAAACATAAAGCACAGGCTAAACTTAAGAGTATGCCTAATTTAAAAATTATTGGTATTACAGGTAGTTATGGTAAAACGAGTAGTAAGAATATCTTAAGTGATATTTTAAATATTAAATACAACGCATTACCTACTCCTAGAAATTTAAATACTTTTAATGGTTTGATGATTACTGTTAATAACCATTTAACTAAGTTTAATGATGTTTTTATTGCAGAGATGGGTGCTTATGTTAAAGGGGAGATTCGTGGTCTTTGTAAGTTAGTAAAACCTAAATATGGTATTTTAACTCGTATTGGTACGGCTCATTTAGAAAGTTTTGGAAGTGAACAGAATATTATTGATGGTAAGTTTGAACTTATTGAATCTCTTCCAAGTGATGGTTTTGCTGTATTAAATGGTGATGATTCAAAACAAGTTAATTATAAGTTAAAGAATAAAGTAAGAATTATTTGGATTGGTATTGATAATCCTGATGTAGATGTTAGGGCAGTTAATATTAAGTGTTCTAATAAGGGAACAGAGTTTGATGTTACTTTCCCTGGAGATGATAAAAAATATCATTTTCAAACTAAATTATTAGGAAATCATAATGTTTATAATATTTTGGCTGGTCTTGCTTTTGGATATGAGTTCGATATTCCAATTTCTGATTTACAACAAGCAGTGAAAGGGGTTAGACCGGTAGAACATCGTTTAGAGTTAAAGCCATTACATAATTTTTATCAGATTGATGATGCTTATAATTCTAATCCCGTGGGAGCGGAGAATGCTGTTAAAGTACTTGGTATGATGCCTGGTGTTAAAGTAGTGGTTACTCCTGGTATGATTGAACTTGGAGATAAGGAAGATGAATATAATAAGACATTTGGAGAACAGATTGCTAAGTATGCAGATTATGCTATTTTGATTGGTGAGCGAAAGACAAAGCCAATTAAAGAAGGATTACTTGCTAAGGGATTTGATAAGGATAAAATAATAGTATTTAATGATGTTAGAGATGCATATCCTTTTATTGGAGAATTAGCGAAAAAAGACGAAGTTTATGCGTTATTTGAAAATGATTTACCAGATACTTATAATGAATAGGAGAGAGTGATTGTGAAGATTAAAGTTGGAGTTATTTTTGGTGGAGAAAGTGTAGAACATGAAGTTAGTGTTATTTCTGCCATGCAAGCTATGAATAAATTAGATCGTGATAAATATGATGTTATTCCTATCTATATTACAAAGGATAGAGAATCGTATACAGGAGAAATGTTAAAGGATATTGAAGTATATCAGGACTTATCATTGATTAAAAAATATGGTAAGAATGTAGTTTTATATGGAACAGGAGATTCTTTTGTATTACAGAAGAAGAGTTTTCCTAGAAGTATCGTTACTGATATTGATATTATTTTCCCTGTTGTTCATGGTACTAATGTAGAAGATGGAGGACTTCAAGGATATTTACAAACTGTTGGTGTTCCTTTTGTTGGAAGTGATGTTTATGCTTCTGTTGTTGGGCAAGATAAAGTTTTTATGAAAGATGTTTGGAAACAAGCAAAGTTACCTATGACAGATTATGTGTGGTTTTATGATGTAGATTATAAACAAGATAATGAAGAAGTTTTGAAGAAAGTAGAAAAATTATCTTATCCAGTTATTGTAAAACCTGCAACTACCGGAAGTAGTGTTGGTATTGCTGTTTGTGGAAATAGAGAAGAGTTAGTGGATGCTATTGATGATGCTATTCAATATGATAAGAAGATTTTAATAGAAGAAGTAGTTGAAAACTTAAAAGAAGTTAATGTTGCGGTAATGGGTAATTATGAACGTCAAAAAGTTAGTGAGATTGAAGAAGTTTTATCTGCTAATAGGTTTTTAACTTATGCTGATAAGTATATTGGTGATGGTAAAGGTAAATTAAAGGGAGCAAAGGTACCTATGAAGGGTTCTTCTAAGGGCATGGCTTCTGCTAATAGAAAATTACCTGCTGATTTACCTGATAAGATGAGAAAAGAAGTAGAAGAAGTGGCAGTTGAAGCTTTTAAAGCACTTGGCTCTTCTGGAAATGCTAGAATAGACTTTTTAATCAATGAAGAAACAAATAAAGTTTATATTAATGAAATTAATTCTATTCCTGGTAGTTTAGCTTTCTATTTATGGGAAGCAAAAGGTGTTGATTTTTCTTCTGTATTAGATGAAATGATTAATATTGGAGTTAAGAATTATAAGAAACGTGTAAGTAAGACTCATTCATTTGAGACTAATATTTTACAAGGTTTTGCTGCTCATGGTGGTGTAAAAGGATTAAAAGGTATGAAAGGAAAGTTACAATAGACTTTCTTTTTTTTTTGGATTTCTTGGTATACTTGTATAGTAAGGTAGGAGAGTAGGAGTTTATTATGAAGAATTTTAAAAGAGTATTTGTTGTTGTGTGGTTATTGTTAATGATTGGTATAGGATTTATGACTTATTATCGAGATAGCTCTACCGTTATCATAGCATTTAATGTAATACCTTTGTATTCAGTGGCGTTATCTTTTGCTATTGTTTATGTTTTTGCTATTTTTGTTGGAAGAAAGACATTAAAATGGGTTGGTGGTGTATTGTGTCTTGTTTGCCAGTTATATGGTATCTGGGTCATGTTTGATTATTATCTTAGAGATGAGATGTTTTTAGTATCTAGTTTTTATTTATACGTGGTACTAATGATATTACTTGTTATTAGTATGTTTATTAAAGATGAAAATGATAATAATAATAAAGCTTCTTTAAGTGATACTGTTGATAATATTAGTGCTTTAAAAAATGAAGTAGTTAATAATGCCGGTAATAATGGACAAGCATTTTATTTGATTGGTACTTATATTCATGGTATAGATAAATTAAGAGGTATGAAAAAATGTGCTTTATCTTATAAAGAAAGTAATAGTTATTTAACATTTATTGTAATAGGGGAAGATGGTAAGGCTTTAAAATATAATCTTTCTTGTGGCAATGTTAAAATTGAGTCTAAAAAAAGACTTGTTATGGAACAAGTACAACCTAAAAAAGTGGATCATACTTTTGATAATACTATTTTAGCAACAGCGTTATTTGGTGCCCTTGGTACTGCCGTGGCGCAGAGTAGTTTATTGGATTCTATGAATAAGTATGATATGGGATTTAATTATAAGACGTTGTATGAGATTACGATTTATTATCCTGGCTTTGTTAATGGGAAATGTTTAATACAAACTTATGAAGGACCTAGTAATTTTTTATCTGGTATTGAGAAGGTTGTGGTTGTTGATAATAAATAAAAAAAAGAACTTTTTCAAGTTCTCTATGCAAAGTTTCGATTCGTTCGAAACGTTTTTTCTTATGGTGGACTGTTAGGGATTCGAACCCTAGACCCACTGATTAAGAGTCAGTTGCTCTACCAACTGAGCTAACAGTCCATGAATGGATTACTAACTTAGTATATCACAAAATATGATAAATGCAAACATTTTTTTCGGTTAGTTATCCAAAAAGGTAATTATTAATGGTTAATATTAATTATAAATTATATTTTTTATTAAATTTTTCCACTTGACTTAGTGTTTTTGTTAATGTTTTATTTTTTTCGTCAACATCATATAAAATTTCTGGTTTAATATCTTCAATATTTTTAATTCCAATACTTTGATAGTTTCTTTTCATTGTTAGATTTGAATATTTTACTGTGCTTAAGATGTAATCTTCTTCTCCAAAGTATATTTGTTTGAAGTCCACATTATCTATATATCCAGCTTTAAAATCGTAAGATGTTTCTATGGCACTTGGCATTGGTTGTATTATGTTTGATAGAGATGGTACATATACACTAATGACATGGTCAATACCCAATGAAGTTTGATATTAATGTGTGTGACCATAATAAATTATGGATCCTTCTTTATTTATGTTTTTATTAAATTTATGTATTAGCTGGATATTGTCATTTTTAATTTCAATTATTGCATTATTATATGTATTCATTATGATATCATGTCGATAATTTCTTAATATTGTTAGAAGATCTTGTTGGTTGTGTTGTAAACTTGTTTCATCGTGATTTCCAGCAGTTCCAAAAACTAGTATGTGTTTATCAGATGGGAAATTATTTTTTAAAAATTCTATTTGTTCATATGTATCGCTTATTATTTGTGTTCCCCTTGTTGTTGCGCCATCTATTATGTCTCCACAACAAAATATAATATGGATATCATTATCTTGGCAATATTTATAAGCCCTAGATAATAAATCTAATCTTTGTAATTCATTACCAATGTGTATATCTGATATTGTTAGTGTTTTTAACTTGTTTTCTGTGGGACTAGTAATTATTTTATTGCTATTATTATTCATGCTTAATATACTTTGTAAATTATTTATGTTCTTAATGGGTTTATAAATTATTGTTCCATTTGAGTAATATTTTCTTTGAAAATAAAACCCTTTTGCCTGTAGGGGAGTGAGATAACTGTATAATTGTCTATTTGATATGTTTAAATTAAAACAAATTTCGTTGTTTGTTTTTTCTTCTTCAATTAATTTTAATAATTTTAGCATTGTATCTGATAATGGCATGTTGTTTTATCTCTTTCTTTAAATTTGTTATTTATCATATCATATGTTGATATTAAATAAAAGAATAAGTTAAATATTATTTTATTAATTTTTTTGGAGCATCTATGTTGATGTTTCTTTTTTCTATGATGTTGTTGAACTGGGTTTCTCCTAGGATATAATCGCTTTGTCCAAAGCAGATTTGTTTTAATGTTATATCATTAATATAGTCATTTTTTAAGGATAGAGTTGCTTCAATGACGCTAGGTAGTTCTTCTAGTATATTGGATAGAGTAGGAACAATTACATTTACTATACCATTTTCTGATTGTTTAGTTTTGTATTTGTGATAATGGCCATGAAGAATTAAGGCTTCTTTATTTTCGGTAGGTCTTGGGTTTCTGGTTTTATGAAATAGTTGAATACTATCATTGGCGATTTCTATATTTGTATTTCCATAGTCGTTCATAATAATATCATGTCTATAATTATTGAAAAGAGTTGTAAGACTTTGTCCTGATTTTTTTAAGGCATGTAAGTCGTGATTTCCACCGACAGCAAATACTAAAATATCTTCATAAATAGGAATTGTTTCTATCATATATTCCATTTGTTTATCGATTCCTTTAATTTTTTGGTCTGTATACTTTGATGGAGGACCATCTATTATATCACCACAACAAAATATAATATGAATATTATTTACTTTACAATATCTGAATGCTCTAGATATTAAATCTGGTCGTTCTAATGTACTTCCTATATGAAGATCAGATAAAATTAGTGTTTTTAATTGTTTTTGATTCTCTTCTAGGATAATTTTATTATTATTTGTTAGTATGTTTTCTTGTATTTCCTGGGGAGTATGTAGTACTTGGTAGATTATGTTTCCGTTTGCAAAATATTTTCTTTTAAAATTGATACCTTTATTTTGTAGTAACATAATATGTTCATAAAATTCTATTCTTTTCATATTAAGACTATGGCAGATATCTTTGCAGCTTTTTTGATTTTCTATTAGACAAAGTATTCTTGCTTCTTTATTGGTCATCTTACACTCTTCTTTCTTTTTTTTGTTGCATCTTATAATAACCATATCATACCAGGGATATTTGTCAATAAATTTGTTATTTTGAATGGGGTAGGAAATTAATCTTAATTTTTTTTGCAAATTATACTTGACTTTCCTATGTTATTTATAGTATTCTAATATTGCGACTGGAAAAAGTGAAATTATTTAAAAAACTTTTTCTTGCATTTTATAAAAAAATAGTGTATATTGAATAAGTACTATTAGTTACGGACCTGTAGCTCAGTTGGTTAGAGCACACGCTTGATAAGCGTGGGGTCACAGGTTCAAGTCCTGTCAGGTCCACCATTAATAGTGCCTCAATAGCTCAGTTGGTTAGAGCACTTGACTGTTAATCA
>CALVSH010000052.1 GCA_944358945.1 uncultured Bacilli bacterium | reverse complement strand
ATACTTTCTATTTTAGGAATGGTAGGACAGTGTAATCCTCTTTCAACATCTGTAATATATCTAGGACTTAGTTTGCTTAATTCGGCAAGCTTTTCTTGTGAATAATTATTGACATATCTATAATACTTTATATTAAAGATTAACAAGTCACGTAAGTTATCAAATTGTAGCTTCATAACATACCCTCCATTTATAGGTATGATATTATTTACTGCAAAATATTCACACGAACTATTTACTGCAAGAATTTTTTGAGATATAATAAAAAAGAAAGGAGTGAGAACGTGGAAGAGAAAAAAAAGAAAAAGCTTCCTACCTGGGCTATTGTATTAATAGTAATATTAGTAATAGCAGTAATTGGAGGAGGAATGAGCGATGAAGATTCAAGTACAACTAAGTCAAATGAACAAACAGGAAAAACAGAAGTAAAAGCAGAAGATTTAGAACTAGAAGAAGGTCATACTGGAGCTCCAGACGAATATGGATTTGCTTATTATATTGAAGGTTATATAAAGAACAACACAGATAAAGATTATTCTTATGTACAAGTAGAGTTCACTACATATGACAGTGAAGGTAATACTTTAGGAACATGCCTTGATAATAACAGTGGTTTAGAAGCTCAAGGAAGATGGAAGTTTAAAGCTATGTGTATAGAAGAAGTGGATAAAATAGCCAGCTATAAATTAAAAGAAATTACAAAGTGGTAAATTAAAATTCAAATAGAAAACAAAAAAAGCAACCTTTTTGAGGTTGCTTTCAATTTCTAATGGCAGGGGATGAGAGAATCGAACTCCCAACAGTGGTTTTGGAGACCATTATTATACCATTTAACTAATCCCCTGTATAAAACAGAATCAACACGAAACCGATAAATAAATTATAAGTGAAAAAAAAGTCTTTGTCAATTATATCTCACAAGATAAAAGAAAAAGATAACATTATATAAGGAAAATAGTTGACAAAATATATGACAATTAACAAAAAACAAACAAAAAAATGACAAAATTAGACACGTTAATTTACGGAAAATGTTGTCGAGATACTTAATTATTAAGATGAACAAAAACATGATGTAAAATCGTCGCTAGCAAAGATCCAGCAAAAGGACTTAAAACATAAATCCATATTTGACGTAAATAATCTCCCTTTACAAAAATGTTTGCTATAAAGGGTCTGATAGGATTTACACTACCACCTGTGCATGGTACAGAAAAAAGTAATATTACAAATAACAATATTCCAAGTATCAAACCACATACTCGAGAACTTTTGTATTTTTTTAGCCCAGAAGAATAACAAAAAACTAAAATAAAGGAAAATAGAAATTCAAGTAAAATAACTGAATCTAAGGACAGGTGAAGCATACTAAACTCTCCATATCCAATTGTTAGATCAGAAATTTGATTAGGGTACAACAAATAAAGAATCACACCGGCGCATATTCCACCTAACATCTGCAATAACACACTAGCAACAAGACTTTTAGTACTTATCTCATTCTTAAGCCAATGAGAAAAAGTAAACAAAGGATTAATTTCCACCTTACAAAGTTGATTACTCAAACTATAAATCAATCCAAAAAAGGCAGAAAATCCCAAAGATATGATAAAAAGTTTTAAGATAACACCAGAAAAAGGAAGATAAGCAAGACAAAAAAGTTCAATAATTCCTCCTGCAAGAAAATACCCAAAACTTCCAAAAAGTTCTAAAATATATTTTTTCATAATCCACCCCCAGAAGTAGATAATATTATACCACAAACCCCAAAACAAAAAAAGTCCCCATCAAGGGACTAATTTCATTAACTCTACATAGACTTATGAAAACTCTGCTTAATTCTAACATCCACCTCAGGATTAAATGCTGTTGCTTTAGCAATTTTATCAGGAAAAATATAGTGATTATCATAATCGTTTAATGTTTTGTCTGGAATTTTTTCTTCTATTAAACTATTATCCTTTTCATTTTCCAAAAAATACTGATATCTGCCAAATACTTCAATCAAATCACCTACTATCATATCAATGGAATAATCAAGATCTAATGTACCAAAAGAAACCGTGATTTGTGAATTATTAGCAAATGTTTTTTTTTCGGTATCCGAAGGAACAGATGTATAAATGACATTTCCATTATCTAGTGATTGATATTGACCGATGCCAGCCAAGCAGTCTACAGTGATTCCCCGTTTTTTAAAAACCACTTCAAACGCCTTAAGTAAAGCAGCAGAATCATTTTGATTAGTATATTTACAAGGACCAATAAGTTCAATATTTTCTCCAGTAACATTTTGTTGGTCTAAAGTAACAATAGTAGCATTCTCTTGCATAATATTATCATCTTTAACAGAAGTTTGAAAAACAATACCTTTTTCACTCAATTTATCACATAAATTTTTAAAAAAAGCATTCCCACAGTCGTGATCGTTTAAAATAATATTTAATTCATTAATCTTATCAACACTAACATCGATAGTACCAGAGGATAACATACTATTTATCTCATTATAACTTTCATTTGGTATCTCCATCATATCACCTCATAATAAATTATATATAAGGAATTTATCAAAGTCAAAGTACTTGACATAACTTGTCGGAAAAACCATGGACAAAGTGTAAATAACTAGGAAAGTATGATAAAATGAGGCTGTGAGGAGAGTTGTTGATGAAGAAGAAAAAAATAACAAAACAGAAGGTAATTGTTGGAATTATATTTATAATTATTATATTAGGAATTTTAGGGTACATATATCTTACATACACCAATAAAGAAAAGCCACAAAATAATAACGACTCACAACCAGAACAAAAAAAATTAACTATCGTAGATGAAGATAGCAATGAACGTCCCATCGCAGTTATGATTGACAACAACATTGGAAATGGAAGACATGCTGGACTCCAAGAATCATACATTAATTATGAAATCATAGTAGAAGGAGGATTAACAAGAATTATGGCCTTATTTAAAGATAAAGATGTATCTTTAATAGGACCGATTCGAAGTTCTAGACATTATTTTTTAGACTATGCTCTAGAAAGTGATGCCATTTACGCACATTACGGATGGAGTACTTACGCTGAAAATGACATAAATGCATTAAATGTAAATAACATCAATGGATTATATGATGCTGCACCATTTTGGAGAGACACAACCATAGCAGCACCACACAACGTATTCACATCAACAGAAAAACTATCAAGCTATGCCAAAACAAAAGAATACGCAACAACAACTAATGACTGGAAACTATTAAATTACACTACTGACGAAGTTAACTTAAACACACCAGTATCAACAACAACACAAATAAACCCAGAAACTGGAGAAGAAGAACAAATTCCAGTAACAGCTGAAGGATTATTAACAGCAAACACAATAATTATTCCTTATTCGTATTACCAGACAAGAAGTTATACATATGATGCCCAGAGAAAAGTATATTTACGCTACATGAACGATACGCCGCACATAGATAAGGAAACAAATGAGCAATTACATTATAAAAATATTATCATTGAACAAGTGAGAAATTATCAACTAGATAATGAAGGAAGACAAGACCTAGATACCACTGGAAGTGGTAATGGATACTACATTACGAATGGTTATGCTCTGCCAATACACTGGACAAAATCTGAAAGAAGTGCTAAAACTATATATACATACACCGATGGTAGTGAAGTTGAAATCAATGATGGAAATACATTTATACAAATTATGCCAACAACATTTACCCCTACCATCAATTAGAAAGGAAGACACATGAAAGTAGGAATTTTTGGCTGTGGAGCATACGGAATGGCTCTAAGTAGCATTATGATAGATAACAACTGTGATATTACGATGTGGACAAAATTTGAAGAAGAAAAGAACAATTTAGAGAAAACAAGAAAAAATGAAAAACTAATACCCAATTTCTCTATATCAGAAAAAATAAAATTAACAACAAATGTAGAAGAATGTATTAAAGATAAAGATTTACTAATAATAGCAATCCCGGCAGCATTTATTGATTCTCTAGCAACCGCAATGCAACCTTACATCAAAGGAAATCATATCATTATAGCAACCAAGGGAATAGAACAAGAAACAGGTCTATTTATTCATCAAATACTAGAAAAATATTTAGATACCCAAAATATTGCGATTATAAGTGGACCATCATTCGCTATAGACCTAGTATCAAAGATGCCAGCAGGATTAAGTCTAGCAACAACAAGTAAAGAAACAGAAGAATTAGCAAAAAAAGCCTTAGCAAATCGCTATATTAAATTACGTTCAACAACCGATATTATCGGAACAGAGATTTGTGGATCTATAAAAAATGTTATTGCTTTATCCGCTGGAATGCTAGAAGGATTAGGAGCAAATGACTCTACAACTGCAATGCTATTAACAGAAGCAATTCATGATATGAGAGAAATTATAAATGCTTTTGACGGAGACAAGCAAACTGTTTTATCCTTTGCAGGATTTGGTGATCTACTATTAACCTGTACTTCCGTAAAAAGTAGAAATTACAGGTTTGGAAAACTAGTAGGTGAAAAAAGACCAAAAGAAGAAATTAAAGAGTATCTTCAAAACACAACAGTAGAAGGTTACTACACTCTAAAATCTATTTATAAATTATTAAAGAACAAACAAATATCAGTTCCAATTATAGATTTAATCTATAGTATTGTTGTAAAGGGTAAAAAACCAGAATCTCTATTAACTTTTCTTGTTGAAAAAGAATAAAAGATGGAAAAAAATCCGTCTTTTTTAATCTCCTTATATATAAGGAAAGAATATAATATAGTTTATAGTAAAACTATTCTTTATCCAGCATAGAAAATAATCTATCTTCATTCATCAAATGAGAATTTAATATTCATAGTATAAAGACAAAAAATAATAAAATAAACTCTTTTGTTCTTCAGGATACATGTTATAATAATTAAGAATTAAAGGAGGGAATGCATGTCAACATATAAAATACCAATTACATCAGCATTTATATTTTTTCCAATAATAGCCTTCTTTTTTACTTTACCATATTTAATATATCAATACAGAAAATATGGAGCAATACCATTTTTCAGGAGCGTCATAGTATACAGTTTTATTTTATATTTATTGTGTGCATACTTCTTAGTTATTTTACCACTACCATCCATGAAAGAAGTAAGTAATCTAACGACTCCAGTAACTCAACTTACTCCTTTTTATTTTATAAAACAACTATCAACACTATCAATGGATTGGTCATCCCTAGCATCATATATAAAATTAATTCAAAACAAAGCATTCTACATAGCAGTATTTAATATTTTATTAACCCTTCCATTTGGAATTTACTTAAGATATTATTTTGAATGTAAGTGGTATAAAGTACTAATCTATGGTTTTTTATTAAGTCTATTTTTTGAGGTAACCCAGTTAACAGGACTATATGGAATCTATCCAAGAGCTTATCGCTTATTTGATGTAGATGATTTGATTTTAAATACCTGTGGAACAATGCTAGGATTTTTTATAACTCCATTATTCGCAATAATACTACCAACAAGAAAAGAGCTTGATGAAAAAAGTTTTAAAAAAGGAAAGACAGTAACTATATTCAGAAGGGCTCTATCGTTCTGTATAGATTGTTTCTTTTTCGTTATAACAATAATAATAACAAGTATAATACTACATAACACTACGTTAGCAAAATACACTTTATTAATAAGTGTAGTACTATATTATTTAATCTTACCTTTACTAACAGGAGGAAAAACCTTTGGAAAAATGACATTAAAACTACAGGTAGTTGCTAAGGAAAAAGAAAAATACAAACTACTAAAGGTTGAATTAAGATATTTACTTAGTTATATCCTTTTCTATTATCAATTTATCATAATTCTCACATTAGAACAAATATCTACGAATAACAATATGATAAATATAATAATAAATAGTAGTATATGGATATTAAGAATTTATTTTATAATAAACATATTAAATATTATAGTTAGCATTATCAGAAGAAAAAAAGAATTTTTATATGAAAAAACAACAAAAACAAAAACAATATCAACAATAGAATACCAGTCAAAAGAAGAAATAGAAAACAATCCCCAAATAAATGAAAAAGCAACAGAGGAGGATAAAGAGGTTAGAACTAAAAAAGATAACTAAGTGCTATAAAACAGGTGATTTTATACAACAAGCTTTAAAGGAAGTTACTCTTAAGTTTAGAAAAAATGGATTTGTCAGTATTTTAGTACCAAGTGGAAGTGGTAAGACAACATTATTAAATATTGTAGGAAATATTGACCATTATGATTAAGGAATTTGATTATCAATAACAAATCAAAAAAATATAAAGAAAATAACCAGGACATTTATCGAAATAATTGTATAGAGTTTATCTTCCAAAATTACAAATTTAATAAGCTATATTACTATACTAGAAAATGTTGAAATTGGGATGACTCTAAGTGAAGTATTAATAAAAGGAAAGAACGAAAGAAATAGGAATATTATGAGCATAAGATACTAGAAAAAAATATCAAACGAGTATTTAATGTTGAAACATTTTTAGTAGGCATATCCTTTGAACTATTAGGTATTGTAATTACCGAACTTTTGACATTTTTAACAAATCACATCATAGAAAATTTATCAGATTTACCAAATGTTTCACAATTAAACTCAATTCATGCTATAATACTAGTAATAGTAAGTGTAACACTAACGATAATTAGAGGACCTAATACCAGCAAGTATTGCCTTTAAAAAAATCCGGTAGAAGCACTTAGAACAGAATAAGGAGAAAAAATATGGATAGATTAATGAAAAAATATTTAAAATCTTCAATAGTAACTTCAACTATATTAATAATATTAGGAATTTTATTGGTATTTCAATCAGAAACCACAATAATGATGATTTCATATGTAATTGGTGGTGTGTTAGTAGCAATTGGTGCACTAGCGTTGATTCGATACGTAAAAAATGGAGACAGTCCAATTCTTAGAAATGAATTAGATATTGTGTATGGAATTGTAACAATTATATTTGGAATTATTATCATCAAAAATTACCAAGCAATAGCTAGTATTATTCCTGCGGTAATTGGTATAGCTATCATTATTAATAGTGCAAGTAAACTAAATTATGCATTTCAATTAAAGACAGATGAAAATAATATGTGGAAAACTACTATGATAATATCTATTATTAGTACAATATTTGGTGTAATATTATTGTTTAATCCATTTGAAGCGGCATTAGGTATCATGAAAGTTATCGGTATATTTATTATTGTTTATGCAATTCTAGATTTAATTTCAACAATGGCAATTAAAAGTAGTGTAAGCA
Source organism: uncultured Bacilli bacterium (assembly GCA_944358945.1). Taxonomy (GTDB): domain Bacteria; phylum Bacillota_I; class Bacilli_A; order RF39; family UBA660; genus Faecimonas. The sequence goes on along the minus strand of CALVSH010000052.1, from coordinate 1,249 downwards.
AAATATATAAAGCAGTAGAAGAAACAATTACAGATGCTGAGGTAGTTGGAGAAGATGAGGACAATGAGAAATCAAAATCAAAAAAAAGAAAGAAAAGAAAATCAAACAAAGAAAAATAGAGAAGGTGAAACAAAGTAAATGAATAAATTAATCTTAATTGCAAACCTTACTAAGACATTAGAAAGTTGGAATGAAAAACTAGACTCAATCGCTACAGAATATATGGATAGTCCTTGGTTTGGAGCTTTGATTGTCATAGTGCTGTTTGCCTTCGGATGCTGGGCAATATCATATCTAACAAAAAAATAAAGAATGTAAAAAGGAAATCATTCTTTTTTTCTTGGTTGAAAAACGAATAAAAAAAAGTTATAATACAAAAGAAGTGAGGTAAAAAATGGAGGAAGAAAAATTAGAAATAGGAAAAAAGTATCAGATTCATAGTTATAAACATGATAGCAAAATACATCGTTCCTGGGATGAAGCAGTCTTATTAGACATAAAAGAAGATTACTTAATTTTTGGTAATGAGAAAACTAAGGTAACAGAATCTGATGGAAGAACATGGCATACGAAAGAGCCTGCGGTTTTATATTTTTTTAAGAATCAATGGTTTAATATCATAGGCCAATGTAAAAAGAATGGAATATATTATTATTGTAATATTGCCTCCCCATATATAATAGAAGATGGAACAATTAAATATATTGATTATGACTTAGATTTGAGAGTATTCCCTGATGGTAGTTTTAAAGTATTAGATCGGGGAGAATATAAATATCACAAATCAATCATGCATTACTCTGACGACCTAGATATGATTTTAAAATCAGAATTAACAACTTTGATAGACTTAGTTAGAAAAAAAGCAGTAATGTTTAATACAGAAACAATAGAAAAGTACAATCATATATATAATGAAATGAAATATCAAAAAAAAGAGGCAAAATAGTAAGAGAACGAAAGTTCTTTTTTCTATGAAAAACAGGAAAATGAACGGGTTTTATAAAAGAAAATAAAAAAATTCAAAAAAAGTGAAAAAAATGTGAAAATTTTGTTGACTTTGTAAAATTTATTTGATATATTAACAATGCAACTCGGAAATAACACGCAAAAAAATAAAAAATGATCTTTGAAAACTAAGCAAAACGTCAATTTTGAGACAGTTAGGATTGAACAAAAAACAAACGAATAAAAATAAATTTTTTATGAGAGTTTGATCCTGGCTCAGGATGAACGCTGGCGGCATGCC
>CALVSH010000051.1 GCA_944358945.1 uncultured Bacilli bacterium | reverse complement strand
CGATAGAGAGCTGGCACTCTCTCCTTAAAAAGGAAACTTTGTACAATTATAATATCACATCTTTGGAAGAATACATAACCTTAGTTAAAGAATGGATAGAATTTTATAATAATGATAGACTTAAAGGTAAAAAAGTTGCCAAGAAAAATAAATATCCTAAAAATAACAAATAAAGGCAAGCTTTATTTGTCATAATATTGTAATTATATAATAAAAATCAAGGGTCTAGATGAACTCACTTCGTTCGCCCTTGATTTTTTAAACCTAGGTTTTTTATGATGTCTACCAAACAGGGTTCACATCATTTTGGAAGATTTTTTATCTTACTTCAATTCCTCTTTTAATATTACAATCAAAGAACACTAATAAGAAACATAATACTCCTTGAAGAATAAGTGTAGCGAAATATGAAACCCAGTAATTATCAAACACTAATAAATCCATATAGATTAATGTATAGAATAAATAATATACTACAAAAGCAAAAATATAAGTTAAATACGTTAAAATAAATGAACCACCGGTATTTACCAAAATATATTGATAAATAGTAAGGTTAACTAACTGACTAATTACATAAGCACAAAAGCCACCACAAATATCATAAAAACTAAAATCCTGTCCTATAACAAAACTCATAATAAAAGTAAATAAGACTAAGGAAACACCTGATACAGAAATTCCAACAATGGATTTAGTATACCCATATTTTTTTGTAATATAATCAGTCACAAAATAAATAATTGGTAAAATAAAAATAGAATATGTTAATGTTACATTATCAAAAGAGAATGTATAATCTTTTAAAGATTGTGCAAGAATGACAACTGTGGATAATAATAAAACATAGACCCACCATCCTTCTCTTTCAACTTCCATTACCTGCTCCTCATCCATTTTTCTGGATTCATATTTTCTAGGTATCTTTCTACCATTTGCTTTAATCTTCTTCTCTTCTTTTTTTATCTTTGTCATACTATCCTACCCTTCCTATTATAGAATTATTGTAACACAAAAAAATTAAGAAGAGAAGTAAATTATTTTGAAATTTATATTATAATAACTTTAAAGAGGTGAAACACATGAATTTACAAGAAATAGAAAAAGAAGTAAAAGAAAAATTATCGCCCTATAGATATGAACACAGTATAGAAGTTGCGAAAACTGCCAAGAAATTAGCCAAGCATTATCATATAGATGAAGATAAGTCTTACCTAGCAGGACTTCTACATGATATCGCAAAAGAGCTATCAGAAGAAGAAAATAATTACTATATAAATACTTATCATCTACCTAAAACTTTAAAAGATGAAACTAACAAAAATATCAGACATGCCGATATTGGTGCAGTAATCGCTAAAGAGAAATACCAAATAACAGAAGACATTTATAATGCCATCAAATACCATACCATTGGAAATAAGAACATGGATTTACTCGCTAAAATCATCTTTATTGCAGATAAAATTGGTAGAAAAAACATTCCTACTGAACTCATTCCAGTAAAAGAATTAGCTTATCAAGATATCGATAAAGCCATGATCTATCTTCTAACAACACAAAAAAATTATCTACAAAAAAAAGGAATCAAAATGCATAATGATTCCCAGGAATTATTAAAAAAACTAACATAAACTACATAATATTTTTACAATAAGTTTTCTCCTTTAATTCTGGTAAAAACTCTGAAACTAAAGAATAAATTTCTAAATCAGGAGATAAATAATTACAACATGCATCAATCATAACATCGGATGCTCTAGTGGTATCAGATATTTTATCCTCAACAAAGTAAGAAGAAAAATCCACATGATAACCTTCCTTCGAATAATCACAGCTAAGTTTTGAACCATCATTATCAGAAGTAAGAGATAAGGTAGAATAAATTCCATCTTTAACCAAGAATTCTACTTCAAAAGTCTTATAATGAAAACTATCCCTTTCACCATAATAATAAGAATAACTACCATCCTGATTTTTTGTAATTCGATAACTACCACTTGCCTTTTCATTATCTCCAAAAAACAAAAGCTGAATAGATTGTTTAGTAGCAATAGCTGAAAGTTTATAAGTCTTATCCTTACCATCACCTTCTAAAAAAGAATAATTCTTTAGACACTCTGGAAACAAAATTACATCCTGATTATCTCGAGTATGTATAAAAGACACATCTTTATTGTTCAATTTCATAACCGCGAACTCAATACCAAACTTATTTACCCAGTTTTGTAATAAATCAATCAATGAAAAATCATCAAAAACATTAACAGAAACTCTATTAAGTACTTTTTGATAAAAATCAAGAAAGGACTGTGTTTCTTTTTTTATATCTGTCAAGCTATTACTACTATCAAACCATTGCTTAAAAAAAAGCAAATCACGATCCTTTAAATCATTCTGTAAATTATAACTGAAAGAAACATACTCATCATATAGCCCTTTTAAAGAATAAAAACAATCATCTACACTAGAGAACCTTTTTTCAATCAACATATATAATGGATTGTGTTCTTTATCCACAAAAGAAACCTCATTCATATTCAATAAAGCATCAACAAACAAATCCATATTATCTTTATACATAAAACCATCCCTAACTAATTTTTTACGTTCTTCTTAAAATCAGTATCAAAAGATACAAATGCATTGATTGTCTGATAAATTGGCGCATCACAATCAAGATTAGATAACATTGTATCATACGTATAATCAATTGCTTCCTCTTTTGTCATATCGCAAAAATAATCGTTATGTGGAACAAAATCAATAGGACTATTACCATCAGACGGTACACACATATTTATCTTGCAACCAGGACACTCAACACCAATTTCCATACTAGAAATATATTCTTCTCCATTAATAGAATTATAATTACTTTGGAATGATAACAAAAAGAACTTATCCTCACGTAAATCTTTTACTTGGTATTGATACTGATATACACCATTATCAATATTTTTTACAATGTAATGATATTTAATATCTCCATCTTTATCCGTATAAGTATAAAACATTTCATCTTCATCTAAAAAAGAGATTAAACGACTGCAAAACGCATCAGAATAACTATAATTTACCTTTACCTTATCCTCCTCACCTATATTAACTCTCATTAATAAAAAATCAGATAACATATAATATAGCCCTTGACCTACTTCTTTACAATCAACAAACAAAGAGAATTGTGCTAAAAAAAGCCGAAACTTTTTAAATAAATCTTCATCAAAATAATCAATAGATAAAGTTTCTGTTAAACTATCATAAAAATCATCAAAACTTGGATTTTCTTCTAACAACCGTTCTAAAAATTGAGGATCACCAACTACATTATATAAATCCTGAAAAAACTCATCGTCTTCTATTAATGGATTTTGTATTTTATTTTCAAGACCGATTTTTCCTACCTCATCATAAATTTCTTCTAAACTATCAATTTTTTTATAAAAGACTTTCATTAACAAACTTTCATCTTGTATAAAATAGTGATGATCCTTCAGCAATATATTAATTAACTGTATCGTTGCACTATCATCATACATACCGATCACTCCTTGTTCCTTATTCTAACACAACAATTAATGTTTGAAAAGAAAAGATTATCATTACGATAATCCTTTAAGCGTCTTGGTCTTAAGCAAGAATTTTTTCAAGGAACCAGGAACAAACTCTTCTAATACCGAATTAATTGGTTTTCCATCTCCTAATTCATTAAATATCATCTGAAAATTATCAAGCCAAGGCTGAGGTAAATCCTCTGCTCTCACATAGTTATCTTTATCCAACAACACCTTTTCACCATCAACATCTACATCCAAATATCTACCATTCACCCAGTCATCATAAAAGAACAAATTAAATTGAACATCCTTGAATTCATCTTTATTAAAATATGAATACCCCTTCTTATTATCTTTATCAGAAAACATAGAAAATAAATGAGTTACATGAAAACAATCATCATAAAACAACAATTGTATGATATCAGTTTCTTCTTTTTGTCTAAATTCCAATACACAACGTTCAGCTTGAGAAGAATGTCCATAAAGACTAAAATCATTAATGTTTAATGGATACAAACCATATGTCTCTTGATACATATTAAGAACATTTAAAATAAGTTTTTCATCTATTTCTTTAAAATCTAAATAAATCAAAAACTGTTCTAAAAAGGAAGAAAAATCCTTACAAAATAATTCTTTATTATTTTCTTCTTGCCTAAAAGAAACAGAATCTATTAATTTTAAATAAAACTGATCATAGTCATCATTCTCTTCAACAACTTCATCCAAGAAACAATCATCAGCAATAATTTCTTGATACATCTCTAAAGCACCAACATCATCTAGCAAATGATACCAATCTCTTTCTTGATTAGGAAAATCTACTAGTTCATAATAAATATCTAAATAATTAGTAATCTCTTTATCTAAAATCTTTTGTAATAAACTTTTACTTTCATGAAAAACTAAATAATCTTCAACAACTAATAATTGAATCAATTTTTTTGTTGCTTCATTCATTAGAAAACTCCTCACTTTATATTAATCATAGCTACAAACATAACCATCTAAAGGACATTTAACATGTTCTCCCTCATCTATCGCAAGATCCACTTTTTCAGAAGACAAATAAATATATTTATCATCCACTTTATCTACCTTCATATGAAGTAAACTAATATTAGGAGTCTTTTTAAAATTATAATTAACTAACTTCTCTGATACAGAAAAACCATCAACTGTATAAATACCAATTTCTTCCTCTTTACCAATACAATGAACATAAATATTCTTATCTTTTACAAAAATATTTTCTCCATTTTCTAAAACATCACATTTCTTTACATCTTGTAAAATATAATAATTACCTCTGGCTTTTCTCATAATACGTAAATGACTCCATGCACTAGTATCATCATAATACTTAGAAATCACAAAATCCATATCATTATATTGAAACTCTTTAATGATTTTTTCTTCTTCCTTTTTTGAGATTTCATGCTCTTCTAAGTTGGATAATTTTTCTCCTGTTACAATATAATCCAAAAGATAAAAACCTACCCCAAATACTACAACAAATAACACCACCATGAAAATAAACACCAAGAACTTTTTCATACTCTCTCACCTCTCACCTGTATCATATCATATATATAGATTAATTCACTAATTTTTTAGTAACAGGTTTCTGTTTCAAACTAGGTAAAAATCCCTCTACTAATTGATAAACTGGTAGATTACTAGAAAGATGTTCCCTAACAATATCATCAACCAAGTCAACATCTCTTAAATATGAAGTCATTTTATCATTATTATTTTGATATTGAACATTACATACTGGAATAACTTTCAAACCTTCACTACCAACAACACAGCGAACTTTCACATCATCATTTTGATAAAAAAGAAACAATTCATTAGGTTTATTTTCTTTATATGAAAAACTAAAACTAAATTCATCATTCTTATCCTTGTCTATTGCGTAATAAGCAGTCAAATAACTTTTATTTTTTCTATCTTCTGTCACTCTAAAAAATATAAAATCACCATTTTGATAATTAAAAGAAAATTGACTGAAAAAAGCATTATCAATTGTAACTCCAGAAAATAACTGACAAATTCCAGAATCTAAACCACCTTGAAAAATTTGAGAATTAGTAACAAGAGGCATCAATAAAACAATATCCTTATTATTTGGTAACTTTGTATATGAAAATTCTTCATCATTGACAAGTACAGAAAACAACTCTATTTGAAATTGATTTAACCATTTTTGTAAATTATCAACTTTATAAGTACTGTCAAAAATATTAGAAGACAATCGAATCATCAAACGATTACTAAATTCACCAACATCACAACATTCTTCTTTAATCCTATTTAAAGTAAATTTATCATGTATCAAAACTTCATAAAATGAACGCAAATTAACATCGTCAATATTAGATAAATCATTATTATATAAGGTATTTAAAAATGACAAGAAAATATTTTTAAAATAAACAAAACAATCATCTATAGTATCAAATTTTTCCTCCATTAACATCCGTAAAGGATCTTCCTCATTCTTAACAAATGAAAATTCATTTATATACCTAATAGCATCAATAAATATATTAGATACATAAAAAGAATAATTTGATAAATAACTATCTAAAAACTGAAAAAATTCTGTATCACCAATATCTTCTTTTAAAATTTGAAAAGCATTCATTGTAAAAAATGACTCAAATAATCCATTACATTTTGGATCTAAGTTTTTAACCACTACACTTGGATTATTTCCCTTATCATCAACAAGACTATATAACATCTGAGAATTCTTACAATTAAAAGAAACAGAATTAATACTCTCCAAATCATATTTTATAAAAACATTAGTCAAAGTATTTTTCATCTTATCTTCATTACTATATAAAGCTTGATAACTATCTTCATCTCTTTTTACTATATAACTTTTTTTTGAAAAATCAGAATCAATAAATGAATAACTTATAAATTTACTTCCCCTTAATTCACTAAATCCTATTTCATACTCTTTATCACAATCTAAACATAACAGAGTAGTATCATCAATAGGTACTAATAAATTATCATCAATAAAGAAAAGCTTTTGATTACCTTCTTTTGATACATAATCAAATTTAATAGAAAATTCTTCTAAAAAATCTTTCATTTCTGCAAAATGTTCATCTTCATATTCTAAGACTTTATCTATAAATAATTTATCAATTAATTCATGATAAAAAGTAGAAAAATTCTGATTTTCTTTCAATAAAGAGGAAACAAAATCTCGATTATATAAAGAACGTTGTAAACTATAGAAACCTTCTACAACCTCATCAAAAAATTCAGGTTTTCTATCTAACTCCATTTTTTTACAAAACTCACGATAAGTATCTTCTATATTAGTTAACTCACCTCTAACAACTTTCAATAATGTATTATCATTTGAACTAAACAAAAAATAATCACAAATTAAAAGTTCAATAAAATTATCCGTTACAGAAAACATATTCTCACCTCACCATACTGTCCCTAGTTTATACAATAAGAAAAACCAGTCTTTACCTCATTCATATCCTTATCTTTATTAATATAGGAATTTAGACGATTAAATATTGGTAACTCCAAATCAACTTCCTCATTGATTACTCTATCTATCTCACCCAGCCATAATTCTTCTTGTTCTAAACTATCCACTATATCACCACTACCATCATCAATATATAAATCCGCTTCTCTATCTTTATAAAAAGAGCCTTGTAGTTGATACTTTTCTTTATAAATCCATAAATCAATTCTCTCAGGTTCAAAATAACTCTCATAAAAATCTATTCTCAAAATAGAATTACCTTTGACATTTTCATTATAATAACCAAATGTATACTCACCATTATCAATAAGCAGATCATAAACCTCTCGAATATCATAAACCGGATCATAATCAACATACTTTATATAATGATTATTTTTTTTAAAATTTAAGGACTGACATCTATCTTTAATAGGAAAATGTACTTCATAAATATCATCATCAAATAAAGAAGATAAAAAGCCATCATTTAAACATTCATTTCTAATAGAAAAATCTTTATAATTTTTTAATATATACTCTTTATCAATAGACAAATGAAACTCCGATAAGAAATCATTAAAAGTAAATAACAATTCATTATTAACTGGCAAATCAACAGAAATGATATTATTTAATTCTTCATAAAATGACTCCATAGATTCATTCTCTTCTAACAACTGCGATAAAAACTCTTTATTGGCAATATAAGATAATTGAGATTTAAAATAAGAATATTTATTACTTAAATCATTGTCCCATTTTCGTTCTGAAAAAATATCTTTATAAAATAAATTATATATTTCTTCTAAACTCTCAAATTCTCTATCATACACCCTAGAAAGTAAGCTTCTATCCTGATAACAAAACAGTTGATGATCAAGAAATAATAACACAATAAATCTTTCAGTTATATCCTTATTCATTAGTCAAGCATCTCCTTGCCTAATATTCTAGCACAGGAGACCCATTTATACAAAACAAAATATTATAAAAAAAAGATTGCTACTAATTCACAATCTTTCTAATAATATTTTTCTAAACTCTAAACAAAGAAGTTTTTCACTATCTATTTTCTAGTAGGCGACTCTAATAAAGTAAGTTTCTTGATTACAAAATCTATCTGCACCTCTGTTCCTAAAGGTAGTATACCCGTAGGATAAGCATGACCAATATTGACATTATATAAAACAGGTAAATCTTCTCTATGGAATTCCTCTAAAACTTTTTTATATACATCTTTATATTCTTCATAATATTTTTCATCCTGCGGCTTGCCCACTACAATCCCTTCAATAACATCAAATATACCTTGTGCACCTAAATTTCGTAAATAATAAGTCACTAAATTAGGACTTGGTTTTTCCTCACTTGTTTCAAGCAACAATATTTTTCCTTTCCACTCTTCTTTACTTGGCCAAATATCAGTTCCAACCATCATTGGAAAAACATCTAAACATCCACCAAGTAATTGACCAGTAATAACACCAGTTCCCTGCAATATTTCATATCCATGTTCTTCATCACTCAATTTTTTCTCAATAGACATATTTTCTTCTTTCCAAGGTACAAAATCTTTTGACCATACTTTGCTAGATTTAATTTCGTAGTTTTCACAATCATCAAACAAAATCTTCTCTACAGCCTGTTTAGTATAATCAGACATATGAACATATTCTGCAAACTCACTCATAATGGATGGTCCATAAAAAGAAACGAGACCAGCTTTATTCATCATAAAATGATTAACAGTAGTATCAGAATACCCCATGAATATTTTAGGATTATTCTTGATAACATCATAATCAATATATGGCAAAAGTCTTATACTATCATCGCCACCAATAGCACAAAAAATACCTTTAATTGCATCATCCAAAAAAGCATCCATCAAATCCTGTGCACGTGCCTCTGGATGATTATAAATAAAGTCACTACCTTTTAAGGCATTCGGCATCACAACAACTTCAAGACCAAAATCATTTTCCAATCTTTCTTTAGCAATATAGTATTTGTGAACAAATTGCGGATCTCCTAAACCACCCCAGGAAAGACTCACAATTGCAATTTTATCTCCTCGTTGTAACTTGCAAGGTTTTATCATAGAATTCATCTCCTATACTCATATTCTACCATAAAAAATCCCATGTCAACAACTGACACAGGATCTTAGTAAAATAAAACTCACATAATACAATGTGAGTAAATTTCTTAATGGAGCGGATGAGGGAAATCGAATCCCCGTCACAGCCTTGGCAAGGCCGTATTCTAACCACTAAACTACATCCGCATGGAGGGGCCTACCGGATTTGAACCGGTGATCAGGGTGTTGCAGACCCACG
>CALVSH010000050.1 GCA_944358945.1 uncultured Bacilli bacterium | reverse complement strand
CTTATTAAGGATGCTTTTATTATGTTTATTAAAGAGCTAGACAATAATTATAAGCATTCTTTAGAAAGAAAACGAAAGTATCATGTTAAATCATATTCCCCTCGTACTATTCTGACTGTTTTTGGTGAAATTACCTTTTTTAGAACATTTTATAAATCTAAGCTAAATAGTAAATGCTTTTGTTACGTTGACAGATTTTTGGGACTTCAAAAATATGATTATTTTGATCCCTATATTAAAGCTGAAGTTCTTGTTTTTGTTTCTGACAATAATTATTCTAAAACCGCTAAACATATTAACTCTTTGATTGGTAATCGTATTTCTCTTAATAATAAAACTTCCTTTATGTCTAGACAGTCTGTTAGAAATATTATTTTATCATCTAAATGGGCTAAGCCTAAATATCAAAAATTAAAAGATGTGAATGAGCTTTATATCATCGCTGACGAAAAATGGATCCCCACTCAAAATAACGGTGGTAAAAAAGTAATGCAAAAATCTATCGTCATATTTGATGATTTCATAATAGAAGGTAAAAGAAAATATTTAAAACATAAAATGACTTTCTCTGGTAGAAATGATGATTTTATATATGAAGCGATTGAATATATTGAATACGCTTATAATCTTTCTAATATCAAAACATTTTACATTATGGGAGATGGTGCAAAATGGATAGATAATCTCAAAAATCATTTTAATATCAATAAAAACATAGAAATTATTACAGGGTTAGATCACTTTCACTTCAAAGAATACTTGTGGAGAATATATCCAGCAAAAGATGTATACCAAGCATTACTAGAAATGATTATATCTAATGATAAAAACGATTTTGTTAGATTAACAGATGAGATTATTGATAGTAATATAGATAGAAAAGAGAAAATAGAACAATACAGAAAATATATTTTATCACATTGGGACTCTATTATTAATTTATATAAATATAGTTTATCATGTCCTATGGAATCTCAAATATCACATACTTTTGCCGCATATTTTACATCGAGACCAAAAGGATATAATAAAGAAATGATTAATAAATTAATTGAACTAAGACTTCTATATAAAAATGGATTCAATATAAAGGAATTATATTTAAACAATCTAAATGAAGAAAAAATTATAAATTTAAATGAAAACGAATTAGATTTTTCGATATTTAACAAAAAAGATACTTATACAGTAATTTCTGAAAGTAAAAGAAAATATTTTAGATTATAAAGAAAAAGAATGATAAAAATCATCCTTACATTTAGAGATTTTTAAGAAAAATCCCCAAAACTCTTTACACTAACGCTTTTATTTACTTTTTATAAATTGTTTATTACCATTGTAATCTGGAAGAGCATCTAATTGATTTCTGATGTTTTCTTCATAACTTCTTTTTAATCCATTCAGCTTTGTTCTAGCACAATATATTTTTTCTTGATAGCTTGAATCTGCATAGAAAAATACATCAAAAACTTCTAAAGCTTTATTTATTTTTTCCATTGGTATGCCAAATTCATCTTTATTGGTATTAAAAATTGTATTTATTTTATTTACTACAGATAAGTATTCTTCATCTGAAAAATCTGGATGAAATTTAGAATATATTTTTGTTAACGATATTTTTTTGTTACAGGTGTTATATAAATCACAGATGATGGCTAGCTTCTCTGGTGTATATCTGGTTGGTTCACAGATATTTAATATATCATCTACTTGTTTATGTATTTTAGCGTAAATATCACTACCCTTTTCATTATCATAAAATTCCTTGTAGTCATCTGTATACAATACATTTTCTACGTCTAATGCAGGTAGTAAGGCTTCCATATAACAGATTGGAAGGGTTGTATTTGTTCTGTTTATATATGCAAGTTGAAAATGTTGAAGTTTATCAATATTATTTTCCAAATTACTATTAACTGGTAATTTTTCAATTCTTAGTTTTTCTTCTTCTACTATAAAATCATAAGGGACTTGTTGTTTATAACTGTTTGTTTTCTGGTATAAATTATATATTTGTTCTTCAGTTGACATATTTACTCTCCTTCTTTTAGTTATTGTTTTTTATTATAACCTATGGTCGTTTTTTGTCAACTCTTACTTATTTTTAATTTTTTGGAGATTTGTTTGTTGTATCTCTTTATTTAATTTATTTTTGGAATATATTTTATCATCTATTATATAGGTTCTTTTGGTCTGTGATAATTTATTTAGCTGAGCTGTTTTTTCTGGTAACGGCATCATTTTTAACAAGTTAATAGTACCTATTTCTTCTTCTGGCGTGATGTAGTTATCTAGTTTATCATCAGGAACAAAAAATTGATTAGTTGTTAAGGTTTCTATTAAGTTATCAAGACTTGTTATAGGTTCTTCCAATTGGTTTAATATTTTTATTCTTTTGTATCTATTTAGAGGAATATTTAACAAATCTAGAGTTTGTTCTAAGTACGGTTCAAAACCAAGTTCTAATACTGTGTCTATCACTTCATTCAGTTCAGTAGATTCCAAAAAATTGTATTTATTTGTCTTTGACATGGTATTTACTAAATCATAATCTTCTAACACTTCTAGATTATTGGCCAAAATGGCATTGTCAGTTAACCATCTTTTTTCGTCTTTTAATAGAAGCATGGGATTTATATTTTTATTATTTAAACTAATTATGTTTTTATTTACTTTATCATAGAAAAAACTTTTTTCTTCTAATAATTCTTTGTTATCCTGTAAAAGTTGTGTTGTGATATACCCTGAATTTACTAACGATAAAATATTATTTAAGTAAGCGCTAGAACTTGTAGTTAATAAAGATACCATTCTCTTACTATCTTTAATTCCAAATAACTTCATTAGTACTAAAATCCGTTCTATTTCTTTGATTGTTTTTTTCATCACATCTTCATCTTTATATAATTCTTTTGATATACCATATTTCTGTAATATATTTTGATAACTTAGTACTGAGTTTTCAGATAACTTTTGATGAGTCTTTTCTGTTTCTTTATAATATTTATAGTTGTTAATGTAGATTAATTTTAGTATTGCTAATTTTATTTTTTCATTTGGAATATCATCTAATAATTTATGGTGATTTAACACTATTGTGGTCTGCTCTTGTTTAAGGAAATTTTTTATTAAATAGTTATAAGCATTAATATTTTTTTCTATTGCTTTTTTCGTTTTTGTTTCTTGTTTTTGAAGTTTGTTTCGATATAGATAAATTTTATTTAGTTCTTTTATGATTTCATTTGTATTATGTTCACTTTTCATAAAGTCTTGATACGCTTTTTCTTTAATAACTCTTTTACCTTTTTGTTTCAATTTACTATCTATTATCATATCTATGTCTTTGCTTATATTCTTCTGAAGTTCTTCTTTTACTAAGAAACTATCATAGTTTAAATTATTTATTTCACTTATCAAGCTAGTAATTTTTTCGACTGCTTTGGGATTTTTTTAGCTATTAACAAATATGTTTGAAGATTATATTCTTTACTACGTATTATTGTGGCAGCTCGAGCTAAATCTACCACATTGGTTTTATCCAGCATTGTTTTTAATGTCATAGGATCATCTGAATTTACATAGTCTTTTAATTCTGTGTTTGATTCTGTTTTGGTCATCCATTTTGATAACGTAATTAATTTTTTTGCAAGATTTATACTGTTTTGTAACTTCTTTATGTCATTTATACCAATATTATTAACCATTAATATCTGATTTATTACTCTACTTATTCTTTTTATATTTGTGTTTGGAATCTGTTGAATGATGGAAATATAAAAGGAACTTAAGGATTTTAATTCTTCTTTAGAAAATGATGGATCTATTGTTTTTCCATATGCTATTACCAAGTTCTGATAATCTATTTTTTCAAAAGCATCATAATCATACCTATTTTTAATCAAGTTGTTGTTTAAAAACTCATCTAATATTTTTATTGTTTCATTCATAGTCTTCTTCCTTTCTTTTCTTGCTTGTTTATCTTATCATTTTTTTATTCAATTAGCAATTTCCATATATAACTTTTATGGTTTGTGTTAGAATATAATAAAGGAGTTTGTTATGAAATATAGAAGAGTTTTGTTGAAATTTAGTGGTAAAGCATTAGCTGGTGAAGCTGGTGAAGCTGGTAAAGCTGGTGATAAAAAAGTTGGAATTGATTTTGAAAAGGCACTTACTTTTGCTAGAGAAATAAAAAAATGTGCTGATAATGGCGTTGAAATTGCGATTGTTGTTGGAGGTGGAAACTTCTGGAGAGGAAAAGCTAATCCTTATATGGATAGAGCGACTAGTGACTATATTGGAATGCTTGCAACTACTATGAATGCGTTGGCGTTTGGAGATGCTTTTAAACAAATTGGAGCTGATGTTAGAGTACAAACAGGGATTGAAATGAGACAAGTTGCGGAGTTTTATATCAAAGATAGAGCGATTCGTCATCTAGAAAAGGGGCGCATTACTATCTTTGGATGTGGTACTGGTAGTCCTTTCTTTTCTACCGATACAGCTGCTGCGTTGAGGGCTGCTGAGATTAAAGCAGAAGCTTTGATTAAGGCAACTAATGTAGATGGTATTTATGATAAAGATCCAAAGGTCTATCCTGATGCTAGATTTATTCGTCATACTAGTTACTTAGAAGTTTTAAATAAAAAGTTAAAAGTAATGGATTCTACAGCAATTAGTTTATGTATGGAAGAAGATATTCCGGTTTTAGTATTTAATATACATGAAGAAGGTAGTCTTGAAAGATTATTAGCTGGAGAGGAAATTGGTTCTATCGTTTCTAATGAATAAAAGAACAGTAATTATTTCTACTGTTCTTTTACTTCGCGATAGATACCATCTATAATAGAGTATAAATAGCAATCCACGTCTTTTTTTGTCTTTTGTTTTAAAAATGTTCGATAACCATTTAATTGTTTATCATAGGCTTCATCTTCGATATTTTTTAATTTGTAGTCGATGATAATCATTTTATTTTCTTGTTCTATGACTAAGTCCATAATACCGTGAGTATGTTCTTTAGAATCTATGAATTCATATTCTGGATAGAAGGTTCCTTCTATGTTTTCTTTTATTAGTTCTGTGTTTAAAAAGGCAATTATTTTGTCTTTAATCTTGGTATTTAGACCTTCTAAATTAGGACGTTTAAAATCTAATTGTTCTAGAACTTGGTGAACCTTGGTACCGAAGGCCATTTTTTCTTGTTCGTCTTTTGATGATAGATGTATGGTATCTTTTGAGTATTTTGTGTATTCTACTGGTACTTTTTCTAGTTCTAACTCCTCTACTGTTAGATTATCACTTGTTAATAATAATTCTTCTTGATTAGATGTATTTTTCGTTAATAAATAGTCCTTAGATGGGGTAATATCTGTTTTCTTTTCATAAGGAATTAATGATGTATAAATACTTTTTATTATGGATAAGAACGAGGTGTATTTACTACGAATACTGTTACTTACTAGACCTGTTTGTTCTACAACTTCTTCCATTTCTTCTGTTACAATAATCATCTTTTCTTTCGCTCTTGTAAGAGCTACATATAACAATCTAATTCTTTCTGATATTTCTTCTTCTTTTGTTTTTTCTTTTACTAAAGTCTTTAGAATCGTATCTTTATAAAAATCACCAACATTAGGAATTACAATACCATAATCATTATCAAATAATATTTTTTCATTTAAATCTCGTAGGTTAAACTTAGATGAGAAACCAGCGAAGTAACAAATTGGAAACTCTAGTCCTTTTGATTTGTGAATAGTCATGATTTTACAGCTATTACTACTACTTTCGTTGATGTTAAATTTTAAGTCTTGTCCACTGTCAAAAATACTATCTAAGTGATTGATAATATCTTCTAAGGTATAGCCACTTTTTTCTAAATTACAAATTAAATTGTAAATATACTCTAACCTAGTTTGAAAAGAAGTAACATTACCTACTTTTAATAATTTTTGTTCGTAGTCTATTTCATCGATTATTTTTAAGAAAAACTGGCTAGGAGATGATTCTTTTATTGATTTAGAAAGTTGATAACATAGTTCGTAAAGACTTGTTTCATTTATTTTATTATTAGAGATGGCATCATAAATTTCTTCGTCTGTTAAACAAAAGATAAAACTTCTCGCTACTGATGTAAAACTATATTTTAGACTTTCATAATCATCTTGTTTAGAGATTCTAATAATTAAATTTAGTAAGTTTTTTAATACTAGAATATCATTATCTTTACTAAGAGATGATTCTTTTAATATAGATAAGGGAATTCCTAAGTATTCAAATATTTTTTTGTATAATTCAAAGTTTTTACTTTTATCTAATAATATTACAAAGTCACTGTATTCAATTGGTCTTAGGAGGTTATTATCTTTGTCATAGACAAGATACTTGGTACTTACTTTTTCTTTGATGTCATAACCGATAATAAAAGCTTCTTGTTCATCCTTAGTAATTGGCATGTCTTTATTGATTTGGTAAGTATATAATTCTAAGTGATGGTTATCCTTGGTCTTTCCTTCTTCTTCATAAGTCATATTACCAAATACCATTTGGTGAGAATCTTGATAGTCTGCTCCTCCTAACTTATCATCCATAAATTGATTAAACAATAAGTTAATATCTTCTAATACTTCTCTTCTAGAACGGAAGTTTTTGACTAGATCTATTTTTATTCCTTGATCAGTATCACGATAAGTATCATATTTTTGTTTAAATAAGTAAGGGTTGGCATTTCTAAAACGATAAATAGATTGTTTGATATCCCCTACCATGTAGACATTATTATTAGAAATTAGATTTATGAAGGCTTCTTGTGTATCTGATGTATCTTGATACTCATCTACCATAATTTCATGAAAACTATTCGTTAATTCTTCTTGTATTTCTTTATTCTCAGCTACTACTTTGATAGCTAGACGAGAAATATCTGTAAAGTTATAGATTTCTTCTTGTTCTTTATACGTAGAAAGTCTAGTATCTAATTCTTTTAAAATATCTATTATTTCTTCTTGATTAGAAATAGTATTTTCTAGTTCTTGTTTTATTTCTTCTAAAGACTCATAAGTCATTTCTTGTTTTAATTCTTTTAGAAGAGTCGTTACTTCTTCTTTTTTTTGTTTGCCTTCATCTGGTGAGTTTTTTGGAAGTGTTGGGAAACGTTCTTGTTTATCAAGCGCTTTCTTTTTTTCTTCATAAGTAGTTTTGTTTAGAAATTCATATAGATAATCTTCTACCTTAGTCATGTATTTACCATCAAAATAAGAATTCATCTCTTGTAAGGCTATTTTTAAATCCCTTTCTTTTTCTTCTATACTTTTTAGATAGTCATTTATTACTTTATCCCAGGATGTTGTGTAGTTTTTGATATATGTTTCTAGGAAGCGTTCTTTGTCATATTTTAGTTCTATTTTTTGATAGATATCTAGAAGGGATTTTTTTAAGTCTTTGTCATCTTTATAACAGAAATCATGAATTAGTTTTGTAAAGCGCTTATCTTGTAGTAGGTATTTTTCATCTAGAATTTGTTCTAAGAGTTCTTGTTTTTTTATGTTGATTACGACATCGTCTGTGATTTGAATATTATTGGTAACATTTAGTACTGTGTGATATTTTTTTACAATTGATAAGGCGAAAGAGTCAAAAGTCGTGATATAGGAACCATCTATTCTACTGGCTTCTTCTTCTAGCCCTTTTGTCTTTCTGATTGCTTTTCTGATACGTTCTTTCATTTCTGCTGCAGCGGCATTGGTAAAAGTTAGAACTAGTAGTTCATCAATATGAATTCCACTTTTTAGTTCTCTAATTACTCTTTCTGTTAGTACAGCTGTTTTTCCTGAACCAGCTCCGGCAGATACAATGATGTTTTTTCCTTCACAATCAATTGCTTGTTGCTGTTCTTCTGTCCATCTTGGCATTGTTACACCTCACTTTCTAAGAATGATAAGTCTTTTACTTTGTCTAAGTATTTTTTATCTTTTTCAACTGTATAACAAATATCTTTAAAACTACAGTGTTCACAAGAGATATTCTTTCCATCATATATTTTAGGATTAATTTCAAAGTCTGCTTTTAGAATTTGATCTGTTTTTTCTTCTATTTCTTTCTTGGTATAACGAATGATATTATATACATCTTCATCACTTAATACCTTGGCATAATGATAAAAGCCTTTTTCTGTATACTTCATACTTTTAATTACTTCACTTTTTTCATAAGTTGGATCAAATCTTGATAAAACATCTAGATTATCAGTTGAATAGCCTTGTAATTTCAGACGTTCTTTTTTTATTTCTTCGATTGGTTTTTTATCAAATGTTGGATAATTAAATAAAACGGTTTGATAATAGATTCCTGTAAATATTGGATTAGAAAATACTTTAGAATAATTAATTAAATATAAATAGATTGGCAATTGTAGTGATAGACCATATTTCATTTTTTCTATCTTGGTATCTACATAACCACTTTTATAGTCAACAATAGCGAAATACGTATCCTCTATCTTTTTATAATACATAATCTTATCTATGATACCTGTAAATATTACTTCAATATCTTCTCTTACTTTTACTTCTAGTTTTTGTTCTTGTAGATTATCACTATATCCTAGTATTAAATCTTGACTTTTCTCTTGGTCTAGCAAATCTAATAATTCTTTTTTTAGTCTTACTAATAATACTTTTTCTTTTAGTGATAGGTCTCTTTTTTCTAGATAGTTTTGATAAGTTTGTTCAAAATCGAAATCTTTTCTTTGATATAGTTGTAGTATTTTATGGTATAGGTTTCCTATAAAAGCTTGGAAGGTATCTTCATATTTACTTACTTTTAAAACATAGTTTAAGTAATATTTGAATTTACATTCATTATAACTATTTAGACTCGTATAAGATAGTTTTAGAGGATATGGTAGGTGTTCTAAGTAGGTATTTTGATTGATACCTTTAAACTGATTATCATAAGTTTGATAGTCGATTTGGTAATGGGTATATAATTCTTTTAACATAGGTGTTATTTCTTGATAACGGTTATAGGTATCTAGTTTAGAAGCTAGACGTAGTTTGTTATAGGTATTACTATGAGTATAAGTATCTTCTTTTTTATCAACTACTTCCATGTTATACTCTTCTATTAAACTAGATGGATACATACTTTGAAATGGTGTTTCTAACTTATAAGATAAGTATAAATTTTTGATAGATGTTAGTGTGTTTATTAGAGATATCTTGGCAATTTTATTTTTTTCTTCTGTATTATATAGATCTACTTCTTTTTTATCTTTATCTGAGATAAAATCTATATCTTTTTCTGTTCTTGGTAAAATATCTTGGTTAAAACCTAAGACAAAGACATATTCATCTTCTTCGAAAGTTTCTTTTTCTAGGTCTTTGATATTTATAGCGTCTTGATATACCTCACTTGGTAAGGAAGTATTTTTTATCTTTGATATTAATAGTTCTTTATATTCTTTTGAATCATCTTGTAGACTAGCTAAAGAATTTATAATGGATACTAGTTTTTTTGTTACTTGGTTGGTATTTTCTAAATCTAATTTTTCTTCTTTTAAGTAGTCTTTTACAATATCAGTTCCCATTATTGGGTATTTTTTAGATAAATTAATAGGAATGTTGTAGTAAGAAAAGATTCTTCTGATGGTGTATAAATAATCGTCTTTAATATTGGTTAAGTAGATTTTATTGATATTGATACCTTTCTTTAATAGTTCTATTATTTCTAAAGCTGTAGCGTTTACTTCTTCTTCCATGGTTTGATACTTGGTAACAGTTAGATTTATTGGGGATGTTATTTCTATATCTTTGCTGTCTAGGGCCTTTTTTTCATATAAATCTAATTTATTATAATTTAGAACAATTTTTTTCTTGGTGTTTAAGTATTCTTTAAAAGATGGATTATAGTCTAGTAAATTTTCTTGTTTTAACTCTTTTTTTAGATTTTGTAAAAATATTAACTTTTTATTTTTATATATTTGGTCATCATCGATTACATATAAGTATTTTAAATATACTTTACAGACATCTACTTTATAGTGATACTTTTTCATTAAGTAAAGAATAGCTTTATCGTCATAAGAGAAGAAATAATTTGATAGATATTCTTCCTTAGTCATGAATTTTAAATTGTATAATTTATTTTCTTTTTCTAGTTTATCTAATATTTTTAATTTTTGTTCGTTGGGACAGATAATTAGTAAATTATTTTCTAACTTTTCCATGTGTCTCTCCTCCTTCTTGTCTATTTTCTAATACATAATTTATGGTTGTTGTTGATAGTAGTGCTTGAAATATTTGTAGAGAATAAGCGTAAATAGGATTGGTTTCTACAAAGATATAGTATACAAAATATAATAATAAAATGATGGTTAGTAATACTTGGAGATGATTATACTTTCCTTTTAAAAATGTAATACTGCTTAGTAAAGTTAGTAAGAAGAAAAAGTAAATAAATATTTGATTGATAGCTTCTATTATTTCTACTTTATCTTGGTCTTTTAAGTGATGAAGAGACCAGGATAGTGATGAGTTTAGCCATGTGTTTTTTATTTTATTTACAAATAACTTGGCAAACTTAGGATAATTGTTTCTTACTACTTTTTGTAATTCTTTTACAGTATCCTCTTTATTATACGCGAACTTCTTGGTGTATCCGGCATTAGATTTACCATTTGTTGCGATATTTAATCCTGATAGTAATTCATAAGTAGGATTTTTATTTTCTAAACCATTAGGACTTACTTTTGTGGTTTTTAGAAGTTGGGATGTTAAAGTAAATAGTGATAGATACGTTAAAAGAATGATTGTGAAAGCAGTTAGGAGTCTTTTTCTAGATTTGGTTTTTGTCATTAAAAAAACTGTATATAAAAATAACGCTATCATAATTATTGCTGTTTCTTTTTTTAATACTCTACTTAGTCCCAGTAAAATTCCTATGATGATGAAATATCCAACTTTGTCTTTTTTCTTAATTAATATAAGTATGGCTATTAGTATTAAGAGCATTGGTAGTATTTCGTTTGTTAGAACTGTGTTTATTAGAATCGGGAATAAGAAAATAGAATAGATTAAAAAAATAATGGCAGCAGATTTTTGATTAGATAGTTGTTTTCCTATTAAGTAGATTAAGACTACCGTTACACTGGATAATAGGACATTTATTATTTTTAGAAAAGTGATGTTATTTATGATAGATAATAATATTGTTTGATATAAGACTTGTCCCATTTTATAAGCTTGTATTAAAAAGGTAGGCATACTTTTATATGAGGTTGTGTTATTTAATAGTTCAAGAGATGCCTCATAGATTGTTTTAAATTCACCTGTTACTGGTGGAGTTATCCATAATACTGTAATTAATCTTATAATAAAAGAAAATAAGAATAAGAATATTATAAATTTGTGTTGTTTTAGTTTTTTTTTTACTTTTTGCATACTACCACCACTATCTATTATAGCCTATCAAAGAAATTTAGAAAAGAAAAAAGAAGCTTGTTTTACTTAGTTTTGCTTCTTTTTGTATATAGAATGATTGCGGTACCTAGTAGGATAATGATGGTTCCAATAATGGTAATTGTGGTGGCAGTTTTTAGGGTGTCTGGTACAGTTACTAGTTGAATATTTTCTAAGACTACTTCGTTGGTAGCATTTGCTGTAACAGATACTCTTTGTTCTATAGTTTTTGCCTCATAGTTTGGTGGGGTTACTGTTTGTCTTATGGTGTAGTCTCCTATTGGAAGGGTTACTGTTAAGGTATCTGATGTTGTACGATAGCGATAGATTTCATTTCCCTTAGAATCTATAATTACTACTTCAGCATCTGATAGGTCTTCTTTAGTTTCTGCATCTACTACTTTAATATTTACCGTTCCTACTTCAACGGAGTTAGAGATTTTCAATGGTTCAAAAGTTATTAACGTTTCCTCTTGTCCACAATTGATTATATATGTAGGATACACAACTCCATACGTTGTTGTAGTACCATCAAATTCATACATGCCCCAGGAATTAAAAGTTGCTTTTCCTGTTACTGTTGCGGAAAAGTTTATTTGATTATTGTTGATTTCTGATATTGGGATTCTTAGTTTAAAGCCTTCTCCTCTTAAAAAATTTGTTTGTTCATTGCCATTTTCATCTACCACGATAACAGGAGAAGTAGTTTCTACGATGTAATCAGTAAAGAAAAAAGAATAATTATTAGTAGACTCTGGGGTAATTAAACTGGTTTCTATGTAGTCATTTGTTACATGATAGGTAATATTATCCATATTAATATTATCTAAAACCATAGTTTTTTCTCCCGGCTCTATGCCGATTATTTTTTATATTCTTCAATTTTTTCTGCTACTATTTTTCCATTTTCTGATGAGGCTATTGCTTCTTTTTCTTCTTTTGTTAGGTTACCTTCATTATCAAGATCCATCAACAACCATAGAAATAGTTGAGAATAATATCTATTCTCGTTGGGATTTTCACTAAAGTTTGGAATCGGATATGGGCCTTCTGATGTTTTTTTTTGATACTACTCCAAAGAACATATCATTTCGGGCTACTGTTATCGTCTGATTACTCAGTGTATCTCCACCAGGTGTTTTTATATTTAAAGTTTTAGGTAGTGAAAGACCTGGTACTAATTCTAACTTATCATTTGACTCTGTGACGATTACTTGTTCTGGACAGTAGTTTGTTTCAGGAATTGTTGACGCATAAGATGGATTATTAATTATTAGTGTTAATGATACAATTAAGATTAATGTTGATATTATAATTACTCCATATTTTTTCTTCATTGTTTTCCCTACTCTTTCTATCATAATGATACTGAGATATGGAATTTTTGTCAATAAAAAAAACTAGCTGATTTTGTCTAGTTATATTTGTTAATAATAAAAGAAGCCTATTCAGCTTCTTTTACTGCAACTACATTTTTTCCTTTATAGTTTCCACATTTTGGACAAACTCTATGAGGTTTAATCATTTCTCCACAACTTGGACATTTTACCATTCCTGGGATATCCATTGCATTATGACTTCTTCTCATTCTTTTTCTTGTCTTTGAAACTTTACGAAAAGGAACAGCAAACAATTGAATGTCTAATTTCATCATATTATCACTCCTCTTTCATATTATCTAATAACTCACTAAATGGATTGTTATTTTCTGTAAGTTCGTTTTCACTCACTAATTTCCATCCGTCTCCCTTAAATTTAGAAAAGTCTTGGACTTTGGTAAACTGCAGAGGGACCTCTAGTACAATATTTTCCCATAAAAACGAAAATATATCAAGAGTATTTTCATTTTTTTTGCAATTTTCTTCAATAATATCATCATATTCTATAGAAAATGGGTACTCAACTGGTTCTAGAGAAATAGAATCTTCTATTAACATATTCCCTTTTATTTTACAATTTATCGCATCTATTTCTTCTTTGATATCATCTTCTGATGGTGATAAATAAACATAACCTTCTACTTCGATATTATCTAATTTCTTTACACCAGTCGTGCCAAAGAATTCACTTGGTATAGAATAAGTGTTTGTGATATCTATTTCTTCTACTGTATGAGAATGAAGAGGTGTTAGGTCAATATTCATTTTATCCCTTCTTTCTTGTATTTAATACTGCCACTTGATTATTATCTTCTATGATTTGAATTTTACCATGATAATGTCTAATAGCTCCTGATTGAATGGTAGTTTCTTGTGGTGTCCATACTCTGATTGAGTATTCTTTTTCATCTAGAGCATCTATCTTCGTTTGTAGTAAATTATTTTCTGTAAGTTCACTTAGTGTATATATTTCTGCATCTTTATTATCTTCTCTTATCGCTACTTTGATAAATTCTTTAGGTATTTGGTAGTCACTACAGTTATCCTCAAAAACTGTTTCTAAATCCTCTGCTAGCTTTATTGTGTAATCTACTGGCATCGTCATATTGTTTTTAATCGTAAACGTATATGCTTGTGAGGCTAGACCTATAGCGTCTGTTACTGGAGTAATTCTAGTTAAAGAAACTCTATCTCCTGTTTCTTCATGAAACGTAATATCAAGGGACTCTGAACTATAGTCTACATTTCTTTCATTTTGAAATTTATAATATATGTGATGAGTCGCAAATATTGCTAGAGCTAGGATAAAAGTAATGATAATTGCACTCTTAATTCTTTGTTTTTTATAATTATAATACATAAAGCACCTCTGTTACTATGATAATATTTATCTCTTGTTTCGTCAACTTTTTTAAATATTTAAATTGATTGTTTGTAAAAATTCTTCAGCAACTGTTTCAGGACTTTTTCCTAGTTCATCTACTTGATAGTTTAACTCTTGCATTACGGTATCTGTTAAATAAGGTCCTAATTGATTTAGGATAGTCTCTATTTCTGGATATTTTTCTAGTGTTTCTCCTCTTACTAATGGTATGGCATTATAAGGTGGGAAAAAGTTTTTATCATCTTCTAAGACAACTAAGTTAAATTTTCTTAATAGACCATCGGTTGTGAAAGCATCAATTACTTGAGCGTTGTTATTTTGTAATGCTGTATATCTTGGACTACCATCTATTCCAATTGTATCTTTAAACTCTAATCCATAAGTCTTTTTTAATCCTGGAAGTCCATCTTCTCTGTTGATGAATTCTAGTGTTGGGGCAATAACTAAGTCCTTGGATACTCTTGTTAAATCTGAGATTGTTTTTAAATTATATCTTGTTGCGAGTTCCTGAGTTACAGCTAGGGCATACGTATTATTAAATGCCATTTGTTGCAATACTTCAATATCATATTTTTCTTTTAACTCATTTTTGACAGTATTGTACACTAAGTTGACATCTGATATTGGTTCATGGTCTAGAATATCCGTGTAATCTGTTCCTGTATAATCAATATATAAATCAATACTATTGTTCTCTAAAGCTGAAAAAACTACTTGAGCACCACCTAAATTACATTCTTCTTCTACTTCAATATCTGTATTGTTTTCAATTGCTTGTGATGTCATGTAACACAATATTTCTTGTTCTGTAAAATCTTTACTACCTACACGGATTGTATTGGTGTTTTTCTTAGTAAAATCTATACTGCTTAAAAATAATAAAATAATGATAATTATGGTGATAGCTACTACAATTTTATTTTTTTTGCGTTCTTTTTTTAATTTTTCTTTTGATTTCGTTTCTTGTTGCATACTGATTGGTGTTACTAATTTTTCTATGGCACTAAAGAAATAGTCAACACCTAATGCTAGTATACAAGCAGGGATGGCTCCGGCTAGGATTTGATAGTTATTTACGGTACGAATTCCTGAGAAAATCAAATAACCTAGTCCACCTCCACCAATGAAGGCTGCCATTGTCATTAACCCTACGGCACTAACAGATGAAATTCTAACACCTGCCATGATAATTGGTAAGGCTTGAGGAATTTGTATCTTAGTTAATATTTGAAATTTTGTTAGACCAATTCCTTTTGCAGCTTCTATGGTTGCTGGTTGGATACTTACAATTCCGGTATAGGTATTTTTAATGATAGGAAGTAAGGAATACAATACCACTACAACAATAGCTGGAAGGGTTCCTATTCCTAATATTGGAATCATAACTCCTAATAGTGCCATACTAGGTATTGCCTGGGTTACACTTGTAATACCTAATACTGGTTTATTTAACTTTCTTTTGTAGCTGATTAATATACCAATGGGTACACCAATTAATATCGCAATCATTAAAGCTAGAGCTGTTAGTTCAATATGCTCAATGCAAAGAGAGATGATTTGGTCTTTGTTTTCTATTATGTACTTTAAAAACTCCATTATTCATCCTCCTCTACAAATTGTTGACTTAAGACAGTAACTAGACTACTTCTAGTAATTAATCCTGTTAAATGATTTTTTCTATCTACTACTGGAATCGTTGCAGACTTGGTGTTTTTGATTATGTTTGCTAGGTCTACAATAGTATCATTTTCTTTTACTGAGATAATGTCTTTTTCAATTATATCTTTGATACTTTTTGTTTTGTGTTTTTTTAAGGTTAAACTTTCTGCATATAGGATACCAATTAGTTCTTTGTCCTCATCTACTACCATTAGACTATCTACTTTGTTCATCCTCATTTTATTAATACAGTAAAATTTTGAGTCTTCTTCTTTACAAGTGATTGGTCTTGTGATCATGATGTCTTTTACTTTAATAAATTCAGGAGAATTCCAAATACGTTTATGACCTACAAACTCTTTTACAAATTCGTTTGCTGGATGTTTTAAAATATTTTCTGGCGTATCATATTGAACTAGTTTTCCTTGATCCATAATAGCAATTTTATCAGCTAGTTTGATTGCCTCATCCATATCATGGGTTACAAAAACAATTGTCTTGTGGAATTTTCTTTGAATCTTTAGAAGTTCATCTTGTAGAGCTGTTCTACTCATAGGATCTAGTGCACTGAATGGTTCATCCATTAAAATGATTTTAGGATTGGTCATGAAAGCTCTAGCAATTCCTATTCGTTGTAGTTGTCCTCCTGATAATTCACTTGGATAACGGTCTAGTAGTTTTTCATCTAAATCTACCATTTCCATCATTTCTTTTACTCTTTTTTGTCTTTTTTCTTCTGACATTTTTTCAATTTTCGCAATAATCTCAATGTTTTCTTTGATTGTCATATGGGAAAACAGTCCTGTTTGTTGAATGACATAGCCCATTTTTCTACGTAGTTTGATGTCATTTATATTTTTTATATTTTGTTTATTTATTGTGATTTCTCCCGTGGTTGGCGTTATTAATTTATTAATCATTTTTAGGGTTGTTGTTTTACCACATCCTGATTCTCCAATTAGACAAACTAAGTCTCCCTCTTCTATTTTGAAAGAGATATCTTTTAATACATTTACATTTTTATAACTTTTACTTACACCTTTAAATTCTATCAAAGTTAGTCCTCCTATCCTTTTCTATTATAGCTTATATCACTTTCTTTTTGGAGAAAAAAAGAGTTGTTTCAAAACTCTTTACACATCTTTACTTTTTATGGCCTTGGCAAATCTAGACCAGATTTTTTCATTGGAATAATTAAGTATTCCAACTTTATAAACTTTTAGTCCATATTTTATCATTAGAGCTATGGTAATGATTAGTATAATGATGGAAATTATGACATCTATCATACTAATTTGACCAATAATATATAGGGATGGTGATACTAGGCAAGATATAAATGGTACATAAGATAAGAATCTTATTAGAATAGAACCATCAAACATTCCAGCCATAATCGCTAGGTAGTATCCAGCAAGTAAAACTAACATAATTGGTGTTTGAATTTGGTTAAAGTCTTCCATATTAGTAGTCATAGCAGCTAAGATACCGGCAATTAGAGAATATGCCAAGAAAGATAATAACATCATGATAAGTGCCGCTGGTAATAACGTTATCATTTTGTCTAGGAATCCAGAATCCACGGTTGCACTTAATAGACTATCTACATTTGGATTAATAGAAAGTTGTCCTTTTGTACTTATTAATATTCCAATTACGGAGTAAAGTACTAACAATAACCCTTGAATAATGACAAATAAGTTACTAGCTACTACTTTTGATAGTAGGTGAATTTTAGGACTGACATTAGAAATGATAATTTCCATACTTCTTGTTGTTTTTTCTTCGCAGATTTCTCCACCTATCATTTGAACTAAGAAAATAATTAGCATAAAGAATGGAAGAATTAAAGTTGGGAAAAGACTGGACATTACTAGTTCCATATTTTCATCTACACTTTTATCTTCGCTTAAGACTACTCTTTCTGTGTTCATTGGTGATGAAATCTTGGCAAGCAGACTAGGATCTGTATTCGTTTTTACTAAGGCAATACTTGTCTTGGTAGTATTTAGTCCTTGAGAAATATATTGATATGTTGTATTGTCTATTTTTTCGTTACTAATTAGTTTAGCTGTTACAAAGTTTTCAGCATCATCATCTAAGACAATTAAAACTTCATTATCTTTTAGATTTTTTTGCAGTTTGTCTTCTTTCTTCGTTGTTTTGACTACTTTTATTTTCCCTGTATCTTCTTCGGAAGTTAACTCTTTCATAGTCTCTTTAAAAACTGTAAAAGATATTTCGGTGTTGTCTTTTACTAATATCTTGGTTTCTTGACTGAAATCTCCACCAAAGAATGAGATAATAGAATTTATATTTATTAAGGCTACAATGACTAGTAGTAACATAATATTTACACCTAGAAACCATTTTGATTTTATCTTTTTTCTTAAACTTTGTTTTGTTAAATACCAAAATTTATTACTCATGTACCTCACCTACTTTCGCAATGAAGATTTCGTTTAAGGTTGCCTCTGTTACATCATACTTGGTGATATTTTTATTTTTTATCTTAGCAAACACTTTAGGTGCTATGCTATCTTCATCTACTTTTACAGCATATTCATCTTTTTGTTTCGTAACAGAAATCACTCCTTTTATTTTTTCGATTTCTGTGACAGGAATATCTTCTCCTCGAATTAAAATATTTTTCTTTTTGTATTCCTTTTTTATGTCTTGGACATAGCCATCTACAATCGCTTTTCCTTTTACTAAAATGATTAGTTTTTCACAGAAGGCATCTATATGTTCCATTTGATGAGATGAAAATATGATAGAACAGCCCTCTTCTTGTAGTTTATAGATTGCTTTTTTCATTAGTTCTACATTGATAGGGTCTAGTCCTGTAAATGGTTCATCTAATATTAATAACTTAGGATGATTGATGACAGCTGAGATGAATTGTATTTTTTGTTGATTACCTTTTGATAGTTCTTTTATTTTCCTGTTTTCGTAATCTTCTATTTGAAAAAACTTTAACCATTTCTTTAACTCATTCTCTATTTTTTTCTCACTCATGCCTTTTAAGATGCCATAAAATATTAGCTGTTCTTTTACGGTCATCTTAGTTAATAGACTACGCTCTTCCGTTACAAAACCAATTTGGTCTGTAAGAGAATAGTCAATCTTTCTTCCGTTTAGTAAGACAGTACCATCTGTTGCATCTAATAATCCCATGATAATTCTAAATGTTGTTGTTTTACCGGCACCATTTTCTCCTAATAGTCCAAAGATTTCACCATCTTTTACTTCAAATGATAAGTTGTCTACCGCTTTGTTTTCTCCATAATATTTTACAATGTTTTTTACTTGTAACATGTTTTTACTCCTCTCTATTTATATTCTACCATTTTTCTTTAAAGTTTCCTATATTATTGTAATGAGACATAGAAAAAAGTGACTGTTACTAGTCACCTTATTTTAGTTTTTCTCTAGCAGCTTCTGCTAGTTTTACTATCTCTTTAGGATCTTTAATACATAAAAAAGTTATTTCTAACATGTTAGTTCTATCTTTACTTAATTTTTTTATTTCTTTTAGAGAAAACTTATCACCTGTTTCTGTTTTTAAATTTACAGAAAAAGATACATCTCCATAACCATTATTTTCATTAAATATCTTAATTATACTAAATCTAGCAAGATATCCATAGTACAGTTTATTTTCTTTGGTATTATATTGTAATACTCTAAAATTAGTCATGCAGTATAAATTTTCCTTAGCAATCTTATTTCTTATTATTGTGTTATATATCATTGCCTGAAGAAGAGCTAGAATAAATATTAAAATTATTAAAATAAATAACAAGTTATCAAAGATATTTTCTTGTGTTATCAGGATGGCTATTTCTATGAAGATTAAAAATAATAATGCTGATAACGTTTTCTTTATATTAAATTTTCCTTTTCCTGGAATAGGTTTTCCTTGATAAATTATTGTCTCATTATCTGTTAGTACTGTATTAAAGTCAAACATAATTACTCCTTTTCTTCTAATAATGTTTTATTTTCAAAATAATAATGTTTATTACATAAAGATTTTAATCTTGGTCTATGGGTTACTATAATTAGAGTTTTATCATTTAAATATTTATTTATCATGTCATAGATTTTTTGTTCTGATACTTGGTCTAGATTAGACGTTGGTTCATCTAAGATATAGATTTCTTTATCTAGAAGTATTTCTCTAATAATATTTATTCTTTGTTTTTGACCGGTTGATAGTTTTACTCCTTTTTCTCCAACCTTAGTATCTAATCCATGTTCTAGAGTATTTATCCAGTCAAGAAGACCAGCATCTTCTAAGTATTCTTGTAATTTCTTGTCACTGATATTTTTTCCTAGTAATAAATTTTCTTTAATCGATAAATCAAAAAGATCTGCCTCTTGAAAAATATAGGCAACATCTGGGGCTTTATTCGTTATTTTATTGTTTACTAAATAGTTAGTCTCATCTACTTTATAAAATCTGCAAAATATATTAAGAAAAGTAGATTTACCTTGACCAGATTCACCCATTATACTAATTTTATCTTTTTTATTTACTGAAAAGTATGGGATGTGTATTATATTTTTACTTTTTTTGTTGTATTTAAATTCAATATCTTTAAGAGTAATATTGTCAAAGTTTTTAAATTTAGGTATTTTTTCTTCTTCCACTAGGATACTTTCGATTTGATTGTTTGCTGATTTAAATTTATTTAAGTGGACAAATAGATTACCAACACCTCTTAGTTCTGTATTTAGACCACTAAACATAGATGAGTAGAAAACTATATAACTAAAAACATCATTACCATTTTTCATCCTTATAAATAGAGTAATTAGAATAATAGCATACATGGTATAGATTAGGGCATTAATACCATCAACGATTAAAGAACTATGTATATTTACTTTTTTCATCGGCTTTTTGACATGGTCAAATTTAGCATTTATTTTAGATTCTGCATAATTTAGAGCATCATAATTTTTAACGACTTTCACATTTTCTATAAAATCTACAGTAGTGGCATTATAATTTGCATACTTATTATTGTAATCTTCTTGTACTGCAACTGTTGACTTTGTAATAATATTATAAATGACAATAAAAATTATAAAGATAATACAAAGAAAGAAAGAAAAGAAGGATACTTTGAGTGGCAACTTTAATTAAGAATATGGTAATAGCTACTATAAAACCATTAACTGTCATCATTAATTGATCTAGAAGAATGGAATTTTCATCACATATACTATCAATTTGTTTTTTTAGATAACCAGTATGGGTATTTTTTAGTTTAGAAATATTCTGATTAGTCAGTCTTTTAAAATAAGCTATCTGTAAATCTTTTTTCGTATTTGTTAAAAATGTTTCTCCTTTTATTTGCCAAGTAGCGTTAAATATTATTTCAAGGACTTTAAGAAGAATTGTTAAAATGATTAACATCTTAAATTTATCTAAGGTAAATGGTGTTGTTAGATAGATGGATAAGATTACTGGCATTAGGTAAAGACATAGATTTTCTAAAAATGCATTCAAAAAAAATAAAGCATACTTCTTTTTGTTTAATACTTTAAACGGATACATGATATACACCTCTAGGGTTATTTTATCATAATATATTTTGTTCTTAAAGAAAAACTGTTAGCGCTTTTATCTAACAGTTTTATATTAGGCATCTTTTAAGAAAGCAATATATCCACGGTATGCTTCATATATATCTGATTTAGAAGTTACTTCCCATGGGGCGTGCATACTTAGTACTCCTACTCCACAATCGATTACTTCTACATTGTAGTTTGCTAGAATATAAGCGATAGTTCCGCCTCCTCCTAAATCTACTTTACCAAGTTCTGATAATTGGAAGGATACATTAGCATCATCCATGATTTTTCTAAGTTCAGCAAGGTATTCGGCATTAGCATCGTTACTGCCACTTTTACCACGAGAACCCGTGTATTTGCAGAAGACAACACCTTGTCCAAATTCAGAGGCATTTCTTTTATCCATTGCAGATTTATATAGTGGATCATAAGCGGCATTGACATCACTAGATAACATTTTAGAATGGTTTAGAACTCTTCTTACAGCAATATGTGAGTCTTGTCCCATTAGAGCACAAATTTCAGCAATTGCATTGTCATAGAAGTGAGAACACATTCCTGTTGCACCAACACTTCCGATTTCTTCTTTATCTACTAGAATACAGCTTGAAGTTTTTTCTACATCTTCTACTTCTAAGAAAGCTTCTAGCGAAGTATAAGCACATACTTTGTCATCTTGTCCATATGCCATTACCATACTTTTATCAAGTCCAAAGTCTCTAGATTTTCCAGCAGGTACTACTTCTATTTCAGCTGATAGGAAATCCTCTTCTTCGATATCATATTTTTCTTTTAATAATTTTAATATATTTTTCTTTACTAAATCTTTTTCTTCTTTGTCATCTGTTTTTAATGGCTGATTACCAATGATAATATCTAAGTCTTCTCCTTTGATTAAGTCAGATGCTCTTTTTTTCATTTGCTCCTGAGCTAAGTGTGGTAACAAATCCGTAATTCCTACGACTGGATCAGTTTCTTCTTCTCCTATTGATAATTCTATTTTCGTACCATCTTTTTTTACAACTACTCCATGAATAGCAAGAGGTAGAGTTACCCATTGATATTTTTTTATTCCACCATAGTAATGCGTATCAAAGTAAGCAAAACCATCACTTTCGTATAAGGCATTCGCTTTTAAATCAATTCTTGGTGAATCTATATGAGCACCTAGGATATTCATCCCTTCTGTTAATGGTTGTGTTCCAATATTAAATAAAGCTACTGCTTTTCCTTTATTATTAACATAAATTTTGTCTCCTGGAAGAATTCTTTTGTTTTCCTTTATATATTCTTCTAGGTCTTTATACCCTTTTTCTTCTGCACGCTTAATAATTTCTTTTGTAGCTTCTCGTTCTGTTTTAGAAACATTTAAAAAGCTCTTATAATCTTCACAGATTTCATTTAATTTTACTACATTTTCTTCGGTATATTTCATCCAAGCATTTTCTTTTTTCACTTTATCATCCTCCTATTATCTAGTATATCATTTTTTTGTTATCATATAAATCGTATTTTCAATTTTTTAAAAAAGCTATATAATGAAAGAAAGATACTAGGGAGTAAGTAATTTATGAAGAAGAGATGTTATGATAAGTCATTGGATAGTTATATTAGCGAGGCAAAAGTAGATATTTTTATTTATTTTATGGTGTTTTTGATTATCTTTTCCGTGGGATTTTATTTTTCTTATAGATGGGGTGAATATATTTTTCTTATTTTTTTAGGAATATGGTTTCTTATTTCTTTACTTGGTAGAGTTCAAGTTTTATATAATGTTTCAAAAACTAAAAAATACTTAGTTTCTAACCACTTAATTGATAAAATTGGTAAGATTGTATTCTGGGATAATGATAGTTATTTTTTAACTGATTCTTACTTTATTATTGTTTATCTTTTTAGAGTTCATATTTTTTCTTATGATGATATTTTGTCTATAAAAAAAGA
Organism: uncultured Bacilli bacterium; assembly: GCA_944358945.1. Taxonomy (GTDB): domain Bacteria; phylum Bacillota_I; class Bacilli_A; order RF39; family UBA660; genus Faecimonas. Next base: position 1,309 of record CALVSH010000050.1, on the reverse strand, counting down.
AGTTTGTTATCGTAGGCATGATAGTAGTGATCATTTATATATCACCTTAAAAAACCAAGAGACTTTTCCTATTTTAATTGATTCTTATAGTATGACTATTAGTGATAATAAAGATATTAGTAAGTTTTTACTTAGTAAGAACCCTGATATTTTAGTAGAAGAAGTTGTTGTTGATTGGTACGGGGTTAAATTATAGAAAAATAATATTTTAAGTTAGACTTTTATAAATTAGTTTAAATAATTTACCTATTAGGATAGATGCCTCTTCCTTAGAAGTCATTTGTTCTAAGAAAAATCCAAAATAATATGTTTTATTATTTGTTATAAAACAGCCACAGTCATTTCTTAAATTTAGGTATGATAATGCTCCTGTTTTGTGATACACTTCTATATCTTCATATATATACCTTTGACTTAATGTTTTAGATCTTTGTTTATGTAATATTGATTTTGCGATTTTACATAATTCTTTATTTAATATCTTTTCTTCTAATAATTGTTTATATAAGTGATACATATCTTTATTACTGGTATAATTTTCTTTATTTAAATTATAGATACCCATCATTCTATTCAGTTTTGTATCTTGAAGACCTATTTCTAAAAAGAAGTTGTTATAGTAATCAAAGCCAAGTAAATCTATTAGAATATTCGTTGCTAGATTATCACTATTTATAATCATAAATGTTAACAGTTCTAGTATACTAGCTTTCTTTTTAATTTCATTATAAATTCCAGCATATTTTTCATAGGCTAGGCTTGTGTTTTCAAATTCTAGCACTTGATTTAAGTTTAGTTCCTTTGTTTGTACCTATTTTAAGACTGCTACCATGATAGCAATTTTTATACAACTTGCTGAGTTTGCTTTTATATTGGGATTATATTCTACTATTACATTACCTTCAAAATCTTTAACAAGTATTGATATTATACTATCCTTAGTTTTATATTCATCTATTATTTTTTCTATCTTTTCATATTCTAATTTGTTATACATACTTTTCACTCACCCTATATTTAGTCAAGTTATCTAAAATTAAAGGAATTATAATTATTGAGATATTGCAAACAGAGATTTCAACAGTTGGAATTGATGTTTGCAATATCTCTCTTTTTTCTTTCCTCTTTCCTTTTACGTTTTTCTTTCTCTAATTTTTTTCTTTCCCTAAATGAATTTTGACATTGTTCCATTAGTTGTTTAGGTGGTATATATTCTGTTTCGTTTCTTAATATTCCATAAATAATGTTGCAAGTTCTTCTCATAATACATACAATGGCTTGATGTTTAGTTTTACCTTCTTTGATTTTT
>CALVSH010000049.1 GCA_944358945.1 uncultured Bacilli bacterium | reverse complement strand
AAAAGAAAAAATACAAAAGATTAATAAAAAAGTAAACTTAAAGAATATTGCCGTAATAGCACTTATTGTAGCGTGCTTTTTTGCGTTTAATTTAGGTGGTTTACTAAGCAATGTTTTTACGAGTATTACTAATTTAACCAATGAATTAGGTGAAATGAAAAAAATTGTTTTACAATCACCTGGATATGAAGGACAAGAAGGAGGCAGCTATCAAATAACTAAGATCGTAAATTGGACAGCAGCTGATACAGCCTCTTTAGAATTTGATATTAAAACAATAGCTGAAACTGAAGGATTTGAAAAAGATATAGTTTTCATACTTGACACATCAGCTAGCATGGAAGGAACAAGAATTGATACGCTTAAAGAAGCACTAAAAACAACTATTCCTACTATTTTAGAAAAGAATATTAATAATAAAATAGGTCTTATTAGATTCTCTTCTGATTCTACTATTTTAAATGAATTGACAAATGATGAAGAGTCTTTAATTAATTCTATTGACTCACTTGAAGCAATAGGTGATACTAACTATTATAGTGCTTTTGTAAATTTAAGAAGTATGCTATCTGATTATCGAGAAGTTAGCGGACGAGAATTAGTAGTAGTTTTTGTAACTGACGGTGCACCAAATGTTTCTACACCAAATCAAAAATCTGAATATGCTTTATTTAAAGTTGAACATCCATATGCAACAGTTTATGGTGTACCATATTATTCAGGAATTAATAACACTATTTCTGAATTATCAGATGTAACTGATGAAGTTATTGGATATAATGAATATTTAAGTTTAGCGGATCGTTTGATTAAAGCATCTTTAATGCCCGAAGATTATGAAGAATTTACAATAAGTGAATATATTGATAGTGATTATTTTAATGTAACTACTAATGATATTAAAGTGTCAATGGGAAATATAAAGATAACTAATGAAGCTGGTTCTCAAAAAGTTACTTGGACAATTCCATCTGGTGAATTTAAATCCGGTGATAGCCTATCAATGACAATTAATTTAAAAGTTCAAAGTGATAAATTAAGGAAGCCAGGTTTATATACTACAAGTACAAAAACTGAAGCTAGTTTAAAACTGCCTAGTAGTGAAGCTAAAACAATAAATAGTACTGAAGTTAATTCTCTACGTTCGGGTTATAACGTTATTTATGATGCAAATTCTCCGCAAGGTTGTAATGCTTCTTTTAACTTAACAGAAGTTAAATATGCTTTTGATACTGTTACTTTATCAAGTGAACAACCAAGTTGTTCTGGTTATGAATTTAAAGGATGGCAAGTAGTTAGTGATGTACAAATGATTAATGACGATAACTTTATAATGCCAGATAATAATATTCAAATAAAAGGAACTTGGACACAATTAGCAATCAATAAAACAATGGAAGGCGATGTCTATGAAAAACTAACATTATATAAAACAATAGAAAGACAAGCTGTTCCTGACAATATAAAAAGTGAATATGTTACTTCGGTAACAGGTATTAATTTTAAAAATAGTGCTAGTGATACAAATGGCAAAGGAGTATATACTGTGGCATCAACTTTAAATGATACTTATCCAGTACACTATTTTAGAGGGGATATCGACAATAATCATGTATTATTTGGTGGATTTTGTTGGCGTATTATTAGAACAACTGATACTGGTGGCGTAAAACTGATATATGATGGTAAGCCAACTACCGATGGTGTATGTAATAATACGGGTGTTAATACAGTCATAGATACTAATGGTGATGGAATTTTGAATTATAATGATGATGTTGATTATAATGTGTCTGGAGATGCTTCATATATAACTGAAGTTGGATATATGTATAATCCAAATGCAATGTATGAAGAGGTAAACTTTAGAAGTCGTCCAAGAAAAGATATTGATATTCCAGTTAATAGAACAACCAGCGTTACTAATTCAAATTACTACTATAGTACTTTAATTTTATATAGAAATGGTAAGTATTCATTAGTCAATCCAGTTCAAATGACATGGGAAAGTAATTATGACAAATTACCAGGATATTACACTTGCTTTAGTACATCTGCAACAGGTACTTGTACGAATATTAATTATATATTAGAAGATTCTACTAGTACTCGAGCGGTATATTTCTCATTATATGGAGGTGGAGGCATAAACGGTGCTGATACATATTATACCTTAGGAAAAGGATATACTAAAAATGCAAATGGTACTTATACATTAACTGATACCCAATCTGTATATTTAGCAGATTGGTATGATACTTATGACGATTACGAAGATATGTATATGTGTTCTGATCATTTAAGTACAACATGTAGTGAATTGTGGTTAATTAGTAGTACATTTAGCACAGATTTTTATGCTTATTCAACAACTGATAATATAACTATGGGTAAGAGTTATACTTATAATGCAAACACTAAAAGATATAGATTAACCAATTATGTAACTGGTAATATGGTGGAAAACCCTAATGCTGGTGGTCTTTCTTATGCTTATACTTGTGGAAGTACTTCAACTACTTGTTCAACATTATATATTATGACTTCTTATAATCGAGGAGAGTTTGATGCTTATCAAGGTGTACCACTAACAAATGGTAAAAACATAACAGACTTATTGAATGAAATGTTATGGAGTAAACAATCTAACACGAGTAATTCAAATGCCAAAACAGTAGTAGATAATTGGTATAGAAATAATATGACTAATTATACAAAGTTTATTGAAGATACAATATATTGCAATGATCGAAGTATTTGTAATTTAGGTTATTGGAAAGAAGGAAGCGTAAAAGCTTACGATGATGATGTTGATTTTTGTGGCTATCAAAGAGATATTGATGGAAAACCGGACTTATCATGTTCAAGCCAATTAGATTCATTTACAGTTAGTTCTAGTTTAGGAAATGGTAAGTTGACGTATCCTTCTGCTTTGTTAACACATGATGAATATATATATAGCGGAGATTCTAATTCTTTTATTCAAACTGTCAATAGTTGGCAGATGACTCCTCACTATGTTCTTAGCGGTGATTTAGTTGGCGTTTATATTGGAAACTACTCTACATGGCTTCATTTTTCTGAATATATTCGCCCAGTAATTTCTCTAAAACCCGATATTGAATATAGTTATGGAAATGGAACATCAGAAAATCCATATGTAATAGCAGTGGATTAGGATAGGAGGTAGATGTAAAAGTGAGAAAAGTAAAAATAGTAAGTCTACTTCTGGTTGTAGTTCTTTTGATAACTGTAGCGCTAAATCATCCAAAAGCAGATGAATTAGAGAATAGTACACAAGTATTTGAAGGAGATAAATTAACTTATTATATTAATGTTTATTATGATGGAAAAGATTATCATGGTATTCAATCAAGTGATACAGTAACAGCTGATATTGGTAGTGGATATATTTATGTAGAAGATAAGTTACCTGCTGGTTTAATTTTTGAAAGTTTTGTTAAGACAAGTGATGGAACAATAGGTGCTGTAAGCAGAAAAGATGGAACAGCGTGCCCAGGTAGTGTTGTTGGTGGTACAGACGGCTTAAAATATGATGAAGCTACTAATACGGTTACTTTTGAAATATCTAATTTACAGGCTGGATGTATGTTAACGGTAGGAATTAATACTAAAACACCATATTTAAGTAAGGAAGATACAAGAATGGATTTTTACAATACTGCATCAGCAACAGAAGGGTTAATAACCGTATTATCCAATACCGTTCATGTGTGGATTGGAACTGATGAAGCTGAGACTGTTACATTATATGATGTAGTATATAAATATACGGGTGATGTACCAGATAATGCTACAACAGTACCTACAACAGGTTCATATGCGGCCGGAAGCAGTGTGGGTGTAAGTGCAGATGGTCAAGCAGTAGGATATACATTCTCTGGATGGAAGACAAATGATGTTACAGTAACAAATGGAAGCTTCACAATGCCAAATAAGACGGTAACGTTTACAGGTTCCTTTACACCTATTCCTACTTATACAGTAAGTTATCAAATAAGTGGAGATGTGCCTGATGGATATATATTACCAAGTACAAAAGAGTACTATGAAGGAATGAGAGTAACGTTAGATAATTTAAAAGCAGACGATATCATCAATGGTTATAAATTCTTAGGATGGAAGGCTAGTGATGTTACAATTGATGCTGATAATGGTTTTTCAATGCCAGCTTCTAATGTAACAATAACGGGAAGTTTTGAAGAGATAAAATATAATGTAAGCTATGCTTTTGAAGGAACGACATTACCTGATGATGCAGATAGTTTATTACCAGCAACTGTAAGTTATAAACCGGGTGAAGTGGTAACGATTGCTGCTAATCCAGTTTCAACTATAAATGGTTATCGTTTTTTAGGCTGGTATTCAGAGCCAACGTTTATAATGCCAGAAGAAGATGTTGTAATATATGGTGAATGGGCTTTAGATCCAACAAAATTTACATTAGGATTAACATATGATATTGAAGATAAGAAAGATACATATCGGCCAGGAGAGACGGTAAGATATAAAATTACAGTAACAAATAATGAAAACTTTGAAATTAAAAATATTGTTATTAAAGGTGATAATGCTAAATTAAGTTTTGTTGAAGGCGAAGGATACACTTTATCATCAACAAGATTAGCAACGATTTCATCACTAGCTCCAAAAACAAGTGTAACTATATATGAAGAATATATAGTTACGGAAAGTGATAATAGTACAATAACAAGTGAAATTGAATTAATAGGAGC
>CALVSH010000048.1 GCA_944358945.1 uncultured Bacilli bacterium | reverse complement strand
GGTTATTATCTTTGGTAATCCTAGTTATGTAGAATTAAATGACTTAGCAATTATTAGAGGAATTGGTGTTAGTTGTGGAGAAGAAGTTAATTTGTATTTACAAGAGATTATTCCAGTAAAAGGAGATAGTGGTATTGACTATCAGTATGATTATTATCAGGGAGATGGAGATAAATTAGATACTGCTTTTTCGAAGATAAGTGATAAGACTAGAAAAAAACTTTATCTTTCTAAAACTGGTTACTTAGTTACTAATTGTAGAGAAAGTGATTTTATTTTAGAAAAGTTTCAGTTAGACAATATTAAAATTTATCATGTGAGTGATGATGTTTTAAAGAAATTAAAAAAGACTAAGGTGTAGTCTCTTCACAGGTAAATGATCGATTGATAAAGTATATTTTCTGGGCGATTTTGTTGTTGTTGAAGTAGTTTTCTTCTAAGTCTATATCTTCTTGATTTTTTTTGATACTATCTTTTGTTAAAGTAATCGTAGTCTTCTTTTCTTCTTTTTTAATATTTATATCATTTAAGGATTCAAAATATGAAATTTCAATAGAAGGAAGGATATCGCCATCAACATTTGTAATGTCAGTATCATCTTTTTCTAATGTGGTATAGGTTAAGGTAGTTTTGTGTATTTTGTTGTCTTTATACTCTATTTTTACTGTTTCCTTGGTATCTTCGATAGGATAGTCTTTTGTACAAGTTAGGGTTGTATTGGCAGGTAAATCTTCTATAAGAGTACTAGTAGCTTTTGGAAAAAGAACTCTAAATAGAGGTGGTAGGATAATAAGTAATAATAGTATGGCTATTATTATATAGATTCTTAATGGATGAATGTTTTCTGTCATAGGTATTTCCTTTCTATTCTATTTATTATATATCATAGTTTCTTACTTTTTGGCAATTACTTAATGATAATTTGTAAAAACTTAGCTAACGCTAGTGCTTGTTCTTCGTTTACAATTAGGCCTTTCATGCTTTTTATATCTATTTTTATTTGATTAATGTTACAGGTTCTGATGTCTAAATTTTCTAAATTGGTTTCAAATACATCTACTTTTTCTAAATCACAGTTTTTTAATATTAAGTTTTTTTGTTTTATTTTGTATAAAGAAGATTCTTTTAGATTGCAGTCTTTCATAGTGACTTTTTCTAATGTGGCCATAGAAAATGTGGCATAGGATAGATTGCAGTCTATGAATTCTACTTCTTTTAGGAAAGCATTTGAGAAGTTTGTACCAAGGAGATTACAATTTTTAAATTTTACTTTATAAAAAGATTGATCATTTAAAAGAAGATTAGAAAATGTTGAGTATTCTATGGTTGCGTTTGTTATTTCTAAGTAGTCAAATGTTGATGTTTGGAAATTAATTTTGTTTAGTGTGGCATTTTTGATTTCTAATTCTTCAAAATGGTTGTTGATGGTTTCATTTTCTATAGTTTTATTTTTAATAGTTTCTATTTTGTTCATAATGACCTGCTTTCTATTTCGATTCCTTTTTCTAGTTTTTTTCGTTTTCTATTTTGATAGTAGGCATTTTTAAAGAAGATGGGAATGCCTTTTGATTTATCGGGGTCTAGACCAAGTTGAACTTGAAAATGAATATGAGGTCCTTGTGTATTACCACTATTACCAACTTTTCCTAAGAGGTCTCCTTCTTTTACTAAATCCCCTACTTTTACTTGAAAGCTGTCTTTTTCAAAGTGACAGATACAAGAATACTCATGATTTGGATGTTTGATTATAATATGGTTTCCTCTAGGGTTATCACAGTCGTTGATTATTTTTTGGTCCTTGGTAATATGAGTATTTTGATAATCATTAACTAACTCTATAACCCAGCCATCACAAGGAGCGTAGATATTTTCTAAGTAAGAATAATAGTTTTGACATTTATCTACTTCGTCGTGGTAAGGAGAATTATTTTTTCTGATTTCGAAATCATAGGCATATCTTTGACCAGGAATGTTCCAGGAATGAGAATTCTTTTTCTTAGTTCCACCATACTCTATATACCAGGTTCCTTTAAAAGGAAGAATATATCTGTTTTTACTCATGATGTTTCAACCTTTCCATTTTTTCTCTTAATATTCTTCGTCTATCTTCTTCTTTAGAGGATTCTTCTATTATTTTATTGTCTTTTATGGAAAACATAGTACCTTCGTGGATAGGAAAAGAAAAATCTTCTTTTGTTAGGGAGGTTTTTTCTTTTGTTTCTAGATTTTCTGCAAGGATGATATCATTTTCTATTTTATCAATTGCATACATTGTATCACCTACCCGTTTGTATCTGTTTTTGTTGTATTTATTTCGATATTTGTTCCGTCTGTAATCATTTCGATTGTACCATCTTCGTCAGTTCTATATGTTGTGATGTTTTGATCATTTAAGGTGTTTATAACGGAAGTATGTGGATGATGGTATTGATTATTCTCTCCTACTGATATGATGGCATATGTTGGATTTACTAGGCTTAGAAATTCTTTATCCGTTGCGGTTGTAGAACCATGATGTCCTACTTTTAAAACTGTGCTTTCTAAGTCTTTTCTATCTAGGGTTTCTTCTACTTTAGTAGAGGCATCTCCTGTTAATAAGAAGCTAACATTTTGATATGTTACTTTTATTACTACTGAAGTATCATTTAAATCACTTTCTTCATCTGTTCCTACATATAATACTTTTACTGTTGCTTCTCCTAGGTTAAAGGTATCATTTTTATTAGGAATAGATAAAGTAATATTCTTGGCTTCTAGTGAATCTAGAACGTCTTCAAATGTCTTGGTTGTGGTGATGACATCAGGCATGTAGAAAGTTTCGATATTAAAGTTATTGATGATATCATCTAGTCCACCAATATGATCTTCATGAGGATGTGTAGCAATTACATATTTAAAGTCTGTAATATTTTTGTTTTCTAAGTAAGTTACTAGTTTAGGTCCATCTTCATTATTTCCAGCATCTACTAGCATGTATTCACCACTGGACTCTAACAGAATGGAATCGGCTTGACCTACATCAATAAAAGTTACTTCTAATCTTTCTTCTGCCGTTACTGGAGCTTCTTCTACTCTTTGATTAATATTTTCTTGACTAGGGTTTATTTCAAAATTTTCAAATAGATAAAATACTCCTACGACGATTAATACTAAAATAGTTGATATTAATTTTTTCTTTTTTCTCATACTTCTTACCTCTATTCTAATATAATCATATCATATTTTTTTAATATTATTCAAAAAAAAACTACTTTTCAGTAGTTTGTCTTGATAGCTTTTTTAATTCTTTTATATCTTCTTCCATATGAGAAAGTCCAGTTTTTATTACGTTTTTGTTTGTTAGATCAACATTTAATGTTTTTAAAAGGTCTAAGGAATATAGACTACTTCCTTTTGATAAGAAATCTAGGTAGTTACTTGGTGTTAGGGTTTTATCATCCAGTATAGAAGTTACTATGATATTAGCCATAATTAGACCGGTTGCATATTGATATGGATAATAACTCCATCTATATAAGTGACCTAGTCTTGCCCATTCTAGTAAACCTTCTTCATCGTAGATGATATCTTTGCCATAGTATTTTTTGATTAATTTTTGATATTTATCTGATAATAAGTTGGTTGTTAACGGTTGGCGTAGTTTTGTCTGATATAAGTCGTTTTCAAATTCTGTATACATTGTTTGTTTAAATACTGAGGTAAAATAATTTTCTATTTCTTTACTTAAGAAAAATAATTTTTCTTCTTTTGTCTTGGCATTTTTATATAAGTATCTTAGTAATAAAGTTTCATTTACAATCGATGATACTTCTCCTACAAAGATGGTACTGTCTTCATAAATAAATGGTTGATGTTGTTTTGATAGATAGTAGTTTACGATATGACCTGTCTCATGAATTAGATTTTTTAAATCTGTATAACTTCCTCTAAAATTTAAGAAGGCATAGGTATGCCATGAAAAAGTAAGAGATTGATGTTTTTCTTCACTTGGTATGGCATCAATATGGCCGTCTAATAGTTTTTCTACTACTTGTAAGTATTCCCCTCCTAATGGACTAAGAGCTTCTTTTATTATTTTTATAGCATCATCTATTGTATATTTTGTTTTGTTCTTATTGTCGATTGGTACTCCCAGGTCGTGTAGATGAGGTGTTTTTATATTTAGTAGATTGGCTTTTATTTTTAGATATTCTTGAATTAAGTTAGTGTTTTGATTTACGGTGGATATTAAAGTTGTGATTATGTTTGGATCTATATTTTCTTCATATAAAGATTTTTCTAAGACGGATGAATATTTTTCTAGGTGAGCATTTTCAATTCTTTTTTCAAATATAGTATCTAATATTTTTGCATACTCTTCTTGATGTTCTTGGTAGGCACTATTTAAGGCATGGTGAGAAGACTTTCTAGTATTTTGATCTCTTGCTGGTAGGTATTTAGCGATATTTGCATTTGTTAGCTTGATCTTTTTTTTATCAACTTCTATTTCTTCATACTTCATATCTCTTAATAAGGTATTATAGGCAGTGATTTGTTCATTTATTTTATTTTCGTTGTCTTTGATTTTTGTGATTGTTTTTTCGTCTGTAATATGTTGTTGTTTACGAAATAAGTTGTTTAGAAATAGTTCATAAGTTTTTAATTCTTTGTTTTTTGTTAGATATTCTTTAACTTTTGCTTCTCCTAAGTTTAAAATGTTTCTATCGATTGCAGATAGTTCTTTATCTACTTTATTATTCAATATTTCAGCTGTTTGTTTTAGCTTGGTACAGTTTTCGCTTTTTACATTTTTATAATATCTTAAAGAAGCGTATACTAAGATGTTATTGGTTTGTTCTTTGATGGCATATTTTTTATTTAATATTTCTAACAAGGTGTTTTCGTCTAGGTTTTTATCTTCTTTTGTTAGTTCTTGTAGTTTGTTATCTACTTGTTCTAGTGCTTGATAAAAGTCTTTTTCATCCTTAAAAAATTCCGATAAATTCCATTCTAATTTCATTTATTATTCTACTTCCTTTTTATTTTGTTTACTGAAGTATTTGGAAGAATAAATTCATTTGTTAAATTGTAGTATGCTGTGATTGCTTCTTCGTTAGTATCAAACACTTCGTTATTTTTTTCTAAGATATTTGTT
>CALVSH010000047.1 GCA_944358945.1 uncultured Bacilli bacterium | reverse complement strand
TTCCAACTGTATTCAAATCAAAACTAACTTCAGCCTCACCTACTCCAGTCCACTTGGCACTTTTTACTACTTGCCAACTACCAGCCTCATTATCTTCAAAACTAGTATTCTTCGAAGTAATTACAATACTCTTCACTGGAGTTAAAACAGCCAAGGAATAAGATATCAAGAAAATAAAAAGAACCACAAAAAGACTACTTCCAATAATAGTTTCTTTTTTATGATTCTTAATCCATCTTTTAATTTTTTCTATCATATATAATCCCCTCAAGAGTCAACCCATAATATAAACCACATACTATCAATATCATCTACTTTTCTATACTCTAACTATACTACAAAAAGATATTTTTTACAACCTTATAAAAAATTTTGAAATACTACTTGCGGATTTTGTTTGACTTCTACGTAATTTTATGTTAAAGTTATAAAGCAGAAAGAAAAAGAGCAAAGGAGGAATATTATGGCAACTAATGTATCAAATAGAACAGGAAACGTTAAAAACTTAAGATCTCACTCTTTAAGAGCTACAAAAAAGAGACAAAAACTAAACTTACAAGTTGTAAGACTTGAAAACGGTAAAAAAGTAAGAATCTCAACAAAAGAAAAAAGAGAATTACTTAAAAACGCAAAAACTGCTTAATGCAGTTTTTTTTTATTTAATTACGTTGAAAATTACTACTACTATTATTACTTTCTTGACATTGATAATTAATGTCTTCTCTTTCTTTAATTAAATCCCCTGGACTCTTATTTTCATGACTATAATAATCAGCATAAATAGTTCCATACAAATTACCTTCTATATCATAAGCTTGAGATACAGAACTAATTCCATATTTATATTCTTCTTTATGTTTATCATAATAAGTTTGAGTTTCTTCATAAGTAGAAAAATTTAAATTTTGACTAGTATGTATATAAGTTACATCATCACCAAGATTATTATAATAAAATTCAATCGATGTCTCATTCATAGTAATACCATCTTTATCATCTTCTATATTCTCCGCTTTCCGATAACAAACTGTAACCTTTTTCATAGAACTAGCACTAGTAAAATCATCATTTTCAACTTCTTTATTATCTACTTCGCTACTAGAAGAACAACCAACTAAAAACAAACACACAAATAATAACAAAAATAACTTTTTCATATCCACACCTCTTTTAAGAAAAAAAATAAGAACATTAATGATATATGTTCTTATATTATTGACAAGTATATCCAGCTGCAACGAGTCTTTGCAACACAACATCTTTAGTATCAGCAGCACTAAACTCAACATTTGCAAAACTGTTAGTAGTATGAAGTGGTGTCAAAGTAGAAGTATTTAGTTGTGCTAAATCAACAGTTAACTTTGCATTATACCCATCAACAATATTTGGATCACTACTAGCAGTAGGAGTTTTTTCAAGTGTATAACCCACGATTGGAGTCTGCATCAAATTAGCAAGTGAAGTATCTAAACTAACAATACTAGCAGGAGTTACCGCAACAGGAGCACTAACAGCTATATCCATAGTTTTAACATAATTAGTCAAAGTACCAGTTTCTAAAAACTGAAAACTATAAGAAGTATTAACAACTGTAGATTCTGCCACATTAGGTTGACTAATAGAACAATTCAAAGTTAAAGAATTGGTTGTAGTTGCATCCTCTGTTGCCTCTGTATTCTCCTCTTCCCTAGACTCAGAAACAGTAGGTGTATCATCAATTTCACGACTACTTAACATATTAGTAATACCAGGATAACTAATTCCAAGTGAGATAGAAAACACACCAAGAATTGCAAGCACAATTGCCGGTTTTTTACTAGTTTTCTTCTCATAATTAGCAGCACGCTCTAACTCTTGTAAATTAAGCACCTGTGTCCTAGTCAATTCTTCTAATTCTTCTTTTGATTTTTTCCTACGTCTCATCTTGATCACCCTCTATTATATTCATTATATTAAAAAGCAACCAAAATAGCAAATAAAAAATAGCTATTTCTAACTATTTTTTACTACTTTTTTCTATTTCTAGCATCAAACTTCTTACGTTCTTCTGTATTTAGTATCTTTTTTCTTAAACGAATAAAGTTTGGAGTAACTTCTACTAACTCATCAGAATTAATATAGTCAAGTGCATATTCCAAGGTAATTGGACGAGGTCTCTTCAACACAACAGTATGATCACTACCAGCTGCACGAGTATTTGTTAATTGTTTTCCTTTAACAACATTAACGGCTAAATCATTATCACGATTACATTCTCCAACAATCATACCTTCATATACTTCTGTACCAGGTTCAATAAACATAGTACCACGATCTTCTAGATTTCCAATAGAATAAGCCGTACTAGAACCATTCTCCATAGAAACTAAAACACCTAGTTTTCTCTCACCTACATCAACACTTTCATAAGGCATATACTCTTTAAAACTATGAGACATAATACCATAACCCTTAGTAAGAGTCATAAAATCAGTAGAAAAACCAATTAATCCACGAGAAGGAATGGTATATAAAAGACGAGTTTGTCCATTAATATTAGACATAT